>NZ_LZDE01000212.1 GCF_002009015.1 Microbulbifer mangrovi
TGGGGGCTCGGATGCGGCCATCCAGGCCGCATACGGTCCCGCAAAGGGTTTACCGGTACCTGGACCGCCCCAGCAATATCTACAAGGTACCGCCACGATCCCAATCAACAACTCCCAAGCGGACCATTCCACAGAACTCCCAAATGGAACCTCTATAATTCCTCGGGCACTAAAACCTAAACCGACACCACTGCAGTAGATTATGTCGACGTATACGCCCGCTTCCCTGATTGCCCTGCTCATCACACTGACGTTGTGTATTGCCCTCCCCGCCCACGCGCAAAACCCGTGGGAAGATGTTAAGAAACCCTCTAATCAACTCCCGGCCAGTATCGGCGGCTACAGTAATGGCTGCCTGAGTGGTGCGGAACAGATGCCACTGCGCGGGGAAGGATTTCAGCTGGTGCGCACCGGGCGCGACCGCCACTACGGCAACCCGTACCTGGTGGAATTCCTCAAAGACTTCTCCAACGCCGTCGAAGAAAACGACCTCGGCCGGCTGCAGATTGGCGACATGTCCATGGCCCGCGGCGGGCCGTTCAGCAGCGGGCACAGAAGCCACCAGATGGGGCTGGATGCCGATATCTGGTTCTCCCAGGACAAGCGCGCCGCCGAGCGTCCGCTGAGTTCCTGGGAGCGCGACAACATCTCCGCCATTCCCATGGCCGACACGCGCAAGCACGTGCTGCTGGAAAAAAACTGGGATGCACGCATTCCCGGCATTCTGCGTATCGCCTCGGAAGATCCCCGTGTCGCGCGGATTTTCGTCCACCCTACCGTCAAGCGAAAAATGTGCGATATTGCAGGGAGCGATAACGAATGGCTGCGCAAAGTGCGCCCCTGGTGGGGACACAACTATCATTTTCACGTGCGCCTGAACTGTCCACCGGGAGACAAAAACTGCAAGCCCCAGAAAAAGGTGAGCGGCAAACCCTGTAAAGGCGGACTCGACTGGTGGTTTAGCGATGAATTTTACGCCATCCTTAACCGCCCGGCGCCGACCAGACCCGTACCGGCAAAGCCGCCGAAAAGACCGAAGATGCCCGCGCAGTGTGCGCAGGTGCTCGCCGCCCCCGCAGCGGTATCCAATTAAGAAAGAACGATGAGAGCCCAATGAGCGACAAGGCCCAACAGACCATTCACGTACTGCTGATCTGCGGCGGTGGCAGTAGCGAGCACGATGTCTCCCTGCGCACCGCGGACTTTATCCAGCGCGAGCTGGGCACATTGAACGATATCCAACTCTCCCGCGTCACCATGGACGCGGACGGTCGCTTTGTGGATGCCAACGGTCAGGTGCAGGAATTGCGCTCGGACAAGCTGCTTTACAGCGCTACCGGCAGCGCCCAGCTGGTGGATTATGTGATTCCCGCGATTCACGGTTACCCCGGCGAGACCGGCGACCTGCAATCCCAGCTGGAAATCCTCGGCCTGCCCTATTACGGCTGCGGCTCGGAGGCGAGCAAGATCTGCTTCAACAAGATCACCACCAAACTTTGGCTGACGGCGCTGGGGATCGACAATACGCCATACAAATTCCTGTGTGCGAATACTTCAGAAGAGATCGCCCGCGCGCGGGATGCCCTGACCCAGTGGGGCTCGGTATTTGTAAAAGCATCCAACCAGGGCTCGTCGGTGGGCTGTTACAAGGTGAGCGATGAAGACGCGCTGGAAAAGGCCCTGCGAGAAGCGTTCAGTCTGTCGCCCTATGTACTGGTAGAAAAGTGCCTGAAGGTGCGCGAACTGGAAGTGGCGGCCTATACCTATGAGGGTGAGCTGGTGATTACCCCGCCGGGCGAAGTGTGCGCGCCGGAGGATACGTTTTACAGTTACGAGGAAAAGTACGCGGAGGCAAGTCGCGCGCAGACCCATGTAGTGGCGGAGGGGCTTTCCGATGCGCAACTCGGATGGGTTCGCGAGGCGTCAAAGCGGGCGTTTATCGGCCTGCAATTAAAAGACCTGTCGCGGATCGATTTCTTCCTCACCGACGACGGGGAAATTTACCTCAACGAGGTGAACACCTTCCCGGGCATGACCTCCATCTCCATGTTCCCGAAAATGCTGCAGAATCAGGGACACGACTTCAGCACTTACCTTGGGGCGCTGATTCGCGACGCCGTTTAACCGGTTTCGGTGAAGGTGACACAACCGATATCGTTGCCTTCACCACAACTCCTTCCGGTTCCACAAATTCCAGCTTACCCCGTCTGCTGAATCACTTCTGAAAGCCAGCTTTCCTGTCGCTTGCGCGAAAACTGTCCGCGCAGAAATTCCATCTGATCCCCGCGAATCCGCGCGCTGTTGGTGAGCGCCAGATATTCCGCCGCATTGGGCACAAACGGCAGCGCCAGCAGGTCCATTTCAAGATCCTGCAGCAAGCGGTTGCCCTTGTGCTGGTTGCAGCGACGGCAGGCGGTAACCACGTTTTCCCAGATATCGCGGCCGCCCTTGGAAACCGGGTGCACATGGTCGCGAGTTAACTCGCGGATCGGAAACCAGCTGCCGCAGTAAAGACAGGTGTGCTGGTCCCGGGCAAACAATGCGCGGTTGTTCAGCGGCGGGCGTTTGCGCGGACGCGCCATGCGATCGCCGCCACAGGCAATGATCGCGGCGAGATCGAGGGTGGAGCGTTCGCCCAGACGGTTGATACCGCCATGTACCGTCTGCACCACCCCGCCCATGGTCCAGGTCACCAGCTCCCGCACGTAAAGACAGGCCGCCTCTTCCCAACTCAACCATTCGAGGGGTTGCCCCGCGAGATTCAACCTCAGGATTTGCGCTTGCACGAGTTCACCTCCCGTTTTTGCGAGCTACGAAAACAGCAGAGCCCCGCGGGAAGGCCGGCAGGGCTCTGGAAGTCTGGAAATTGGTTGTGAAAACTGGGGAATCTGGAGGCGCTGGAGGAATGGCGCGAAATTTGGGGGCGATGAAGGCTTGACCACCAATGATGAAAAGGTGGTTGCGTTACGAACGGGTACGGCAATACATTACTGAATGCGTCATCCTCCGCGGTCACTTTATTTGGACCGGCTTTATCTGATTAAAGCGGAGGTTTGTTACGATTTCCAGACTGGCGGACAAATCCGCTGCTGTTTTTTTGCATTTATGGGATGCCCATTGCGCTCGGGTCTGCACAATCGTCAAAAAAACTTTATTGCGAAAGCTTGTCAGAAAGACGTGGGAACCGTCGCACTTGTATAGACAGGATGGTTTGAATAGGGAAAGGGAAGCCGTGACAATGTCAGCAAAAGAAAGGTCGACACCGGATCAGGACAGATTTTTCGTAGCCCCAAACGTAAAACACCGCCTGGGCAATCCGGCCCAAGCGGTGCGTCTCACAGGATGGTGCCCAAATCCTTTCGGGCTGGCAGCGCGGTCTCCATTCCTTGGGGACCTATCCTTGCCGCCGTTGCAATCCGTTCTCCGTCCTTGCAAATACATTATGGTCGAATGAGAAAATTCGGGTAGTGGGAAAGTGCTGAACTTGTTGTAAGAGATGTCTTACAAGCACGTGACCGTCGTCACATTTCACTCGGGGAGAGCGGAGGGGAATCGTTTGGCGCGTATCGCAACTGGTACGGCTGTGCGACATTTAGCGGCTTACTATAGTTACTTTTGTTACGAGATCAAGACGATCGTGAGAGCTCCGTCGAAAAACGCGCTAACTTTTACCCGTCGAGTGATTTTTGGCGCCATCCTGCTGTTTTTACTGCTGGTGGTGGCAATCGTCGCCGGTTGGGTTCCCGGTATCAATGTCCCCTGGGGACAATTGATCGGCGCCAGTACCGATGAAAAAATCGTTGAACGCCAATTAATGTTGGCTCCGGGTTATCGACTGCAACTGTTCAGCGAACAGGTGCCCAACGCGCGCTTTATGGCGGTTACCCGCAGCGGCGATCTGCTGGTCTCGCAACCCAAGCTGGGCCGGGTGAGCCTGCTACTCAATGACCGCAATGAAGACGGCAAGACCGATGGACAGCGGGTACTGATCGACGGACTGCAGCGGCCGCACGGGCTGGCACTATTTGAGGACTGGCTGTATATCGCGGAAAGCAACGGCGTGGGCCGGGTGCCCTTTGATCACTCCGATGGCCGCATCGCCGGCCGTTACCAGAAAATCGTCAGCGGCCTCGCCGATACCGGCAACCACTGGACCAAAACCATCGGAATGGGTCCGGATGGCTGGCTATATCTCTCCAGCGGTTCCACCTGCAACGTCTGCATAGAAGAAGACCCGCACCGGGCAACCATCATGCGCTTTCGCCCGGACGGCAGCGATTTCCAGATTTACGCCACCGGATTGCGCAACAGTGTGGGCTTTGACTGGTCGCCGAAAGATGCCGCACTCTACGCCACGGACAATGGCCGCGACTGGCTGGGGAACGATTTTCCCCCGTGCGAGCTGAACCGGGTGCAACTGGGTGGCTTCTATGGCTGGCCCTATGCCAATGGCAACCGCGTACCGGATCCCGATTTCGGCAAGGGCGAAGGAGGCAACGCGGGCGAGATACAGCAACTTATCCGCACCTCCATCCCCCCGGTATTTGAATTCCGCGCGCACAATGCACCGCTGGGTATCCACTTCCTGCGCAGCCCGGAGCAGCCGGATACATTCCGCGACTCTGCACTGGTGGCGCTGCACGGCTCCTGGAACCGGGACGTGAAAGACGGGTACAAGGTGATCGCACTGCGCTGGCAGGACGACGGCAGTATCCGTGCGCAGGACTTTATGTGGGGCTTTCTCGGCGACGACAAAACCACGGTGTATGGCCGCCCGGTGGATATCGCCGAGGATGCCCGCGGCAATATTTATATTTCCGACGACTTCGCCGGTGCGGTTTACCGGGTACAGCCCGGGGAAGCGGACTCCGCCAGCACCACCATTCCCGCGGATAGCCGTCCGCCCATCAGCGCGCCGAAAAAGCCCCTCGCCATCGACAGCAGCGCCGCCCGCCAAGGCGCCCAGATCTACGAGCGGCGCAACTGCATCCGCTGCCACCAGCAGGCGCCGCTGCGCGACCTGAGCCGCAAGTACTCCCTCAAGCAGCTGGCGGACTATTTCGACACCCCCACGCCGCCAATGCCCAATTACGGCTTTAGCAGTAGCCAGAAACGGGCGCTGGCGCATTTTCTGATGGAGCGGGAGGTACAGGAGGAGGGAAGCGGACCTCAGCTGGAGCACTTCCTGCCCTGAGCGAAGTCGCGCACGCCAATTGACCGTCCTATTGCGAGCCGCTAAGGTTGCCCGCAACTGCAGCCCTATCAGAGATACCCTTCATGGCAGCCAAAAAGAAAGCCGCAACCTTCGAGAGCGCACTGGAAGAACTGGAACAGCTGGTGGAACGCCTGGAAAGCGGCGACCTGCCCCTGGACGAAGCACTGACCGACTTCGAGCGCGGGGTAAAGCTCACCCGCGAGTGCCAGCAGAAGCTGGCCAGCGCCGAGCAGAAGGTAAAGGTACTGATGGAGGAGAACGGCAAGGTACAGGAACTGCCCTTCGACACTGAGGACGACTTTGCAGGAGACAATGGCCCCGGAGCTGCGGAGTAAGTGAGCAGTACCACCGCGGCAGCCATGCCTGCCAAACTGAAGATGTTCCTGCAGACGTCTGGCCAGCAGGTCGAACAGACCCTCACCACTGCACTGGCAGACCACTCTTCCGCCGAAGCCCTGTTCGCCGCCATGAACTACGCGGCCCTGGGCCCGGGCAAACGCCTGCGCCCGGCACTGGTGTACGCCGCTGCCCAGGCCCTTGCCGGGAAGGATGTAGCCAGCCAGAGCCACGCGGCCGCCGCCGCCCTGGAGTGTGTACACGCTTACTCCCTGGTGCACGACGACCTGCCGGCTATGGACGACGACGCCCTGCGCCGCGGCCGGGCCACCTGTCATATCCAGTTCGACGAGGCCACCGCGATTCTCGCCGGCGATGCCCTGCAGACCCAGGCCTTCGAACTCCTCGCCGCCGCAGATCTGCCCGCCGAGCTCAAGATCCGCCTGATTACAGAGCTGGCCCACGCCTCCGGTGCCCGCGGCATGGTCGCCGGCCAGGCCATCGACCTGGCGGCGGTGGATCACGCCCTTGCCCTCGAGCAACTGGAAGAGATGCATCGCCTGAAAACCGGCGCACTCATTTCCGCAAGTGCCCGTATCGGCGCGATGATCGGCGGCGCCAGCGATGAACAACTGACCGCCATCACCCGCTATGCCGAGGCCATCGGCCTGGCCTTCCAGGTTCAGGACGATATTCTGGACGTCACCACGGATACCGAGACCCTGGGCAAAACCCAGGGCGCCGATGCCGCGCGCAACAAGCCCACTTATGTCTCCCTGCTTGGCCTGGACGGCGCCCGCAGCAAGGCCGATGAACTGCACAGGGAAGCCACAGGCGCCCTCGCGCGCCTGGGCGGCAACACCGCCATCCTGCAGCAGCTGGCAGACTATATCGTCCACCGGGATCACTGATTGCCCGCCGGGTAATCATCCCCAGATATTTAGCCAGCCTGCGCCGCGGACTCCGATCCGAGCCTCCCCCCGTGGGATGCAATCTCCGTCCCTTGGGCATACAATCCCCTACCATTATCAGTTGCAATTGATACCTTGGGACGGAAGCCCGCTCCTGTGCCTTCGAGAGGTACAGTAACCCGCGCCCAAATGCCCGAATTCAGGACCCTAGATGTTCGACCAGATACCCCGCTCGCGCCCCGATACCCCGCTGCTCGACCAGATCGACAGCCCGGCTCAACTGCGCGCACTGGCGGAAAAACAACTGCCCGAGGTGGCAGAACAGTTACGCGAATACCTGCTCTACTGCGTGGGCCAGACTGGCGGCCACTTCGGCGCCGGACTCGGCGTGGTCGAGCTCACCATCGCCCTGCACTACATCTACAACACCCCGGAAGACCGCCTGGTCTGGGACGTGGGCCACCAGACCTACCCCCACAAGATCCTCACCGGTCGCCGCGAACAGATGCTCACCATGCGCCAACAGGGCGGTCTCTCCGGCTTCCCCAAGCGCTCCGAGAGTCCCTACGACACCTTTGGCGTTGGCCACTCCAGCACCTCCATCAGCGCCGCCCTGGGCATGGCCTTGGGCTCGCCCGATGAACGCAAGGTCGTCGCCGTAATCGGCGATGGCGCCATGACCGCGGGTATGGCCTTCGAGGCCCTGAACCACGCCGCGCATACCGGCAAAGACATGCTGGTGGTGTTGAACGACAACCGCATGTCCATCTCCAAGAATGTGGGCGGTCTGGCGACCTACTTTGCCCGCATCCTGGCCAGCAAGACCTACCTGAACATGCGCGAGGGCAGCCGCAAGGTTCTCTCGGCCATCCCCAAGGCCTGGCAGCTGGCGCGCCGTGCGGAAGAGCACGTGAAAGGCATGATTACCCCGGGCACCCTGTTCGAGGAACTCGGATTCAATTACGTGGGGCCGCTCGATGGCCACAATATGCAGGACCTGGTACACACCCTGCGCAACCTGCGCAATCAGCGCGGCCCGCAGTTGCTGCATATCGTTACCACCAAGGGCAAGGGCTTCGGCCCCGCGGAAGAGGACCCGGTGGGTTACCACGCGCTGAACAAGCTCGAGCCGGAACCCAAGGTGCAGGTCGCTGTATCTGCGGACAAGGCCGGGGAGACGAAAAAGAAAGGCCCGAAGTACCAGGATATCTTCGGCCAGTGGCTGTGCGATGCCGCCGAGCACGACGACAAGCTGATCGGTATTACCCCGGCCATGTGCGAAGGCTCTGGCATGGTGGAGTTTGCGGAACGTTTTCCCGAGCGCTTCCACGATGTGGCCATCGCGGAACAACACGCGGTGACCCTGGCTGCAGGCCTCGCCTGCGAGGGGCAGAAGCCCGTGGTGGCGATTTACTCCACCTTCCTGCAGCGCGGCTACGACCAGATGGTGCATGACGTGGCGATCCAGGACCTGGACGTCACCTTCGCCATCGACCGCGCCGGTCTGGTGGGCGAGGACGGTCCAACCCACGCGGGCAGCTTCGACCTGACCTTTATGCGCTGTCTGCCGAACCTGATCATCGCGGCCCCCAGCGACGAGAACGAGTGCCGCCAGCTGCTGCACACGGCCTACGAGCACAATGGCCCGTCGGCGGTACGCTATCCCCGCGGCACCGGTCCCGGTGTCACCATTGAGAAATCCCTGGACACGCTGCCCGTCGGCAAGGGCCGGGTTATTCAGGCAGGTAAGGATATCGCCATCCTGAGCTTCGGCACCCTGCTTGCATCCGCTAAAGAAGCGGCGGACAAGATAGGGGCAACCCTGGTGGATATGCGCTGGGTGAAACCCCTGGACGAGGCCCTGATAGACCAGATGGCCGACAGCCACGACCTGCTTGTGACCCTGGAAGAAAACACGGTTGCCGGTGGTGCGGGCAGTGCGGTGTCGGAATACCTGAACCAGCGAGTGATTCCGGTACCATTGCTACAACTCGGCTTGCCCGACAAAATTATCGAACACGGCAAGCATCCAAAGTTACTGGCAGAGATTGGTCTGGATGCCAAAGGCATAGAAGAACAAATCCGCGAACGCCAATCGCAAATGCACCAAGCCCAGTCAAAAGGGCAAGCTGCGGCTATCTAGGGCTGACAAAGTACATAACTAAAAATCGAAGGCCGGGTACCGGGTACGGGTTTTCAGGAGCGTCGGCGACA
>NZ_LZDE01000213.1 GCF_002009015.1 Microbulbifer mangrovi
GATGGGTTTACGGCGTGTCCCGCGAACTTTCACCGGCACCATGACCGCCACTGGATTTGCTAGTGGTTGCCCGGAACCCAAACGATGCCTGAGCTACCAGAAGTAGAAACCACCAAACGCGGACTGGCCGCCCACCTGGAAGGCCGCAAGGTTAAGTTGTGCGAAATCCGCCAGCACAGCCTGCGCTGGCCCGTGGACGCGGATTTTGCGGAGAAGATCCAGGGCGCCCGTATCCAGCGCCTGGACCGACGCGCCAAATACCTGCTGGTGGAAACCGACAAGGGCCTCGCCATCTGGCACCTGGGCATGTCCGGTAGCCTGCGCATCGTCGATGGCAAACTGCCCCCGGAAAAACATGACCACATCGACTGGCTGCTCGACAGTGGCCAGCGCCTGCGCTTCCACGATCCCCGTCGCTTCGGCGCCCTGCTGTGGACCACCAAAGCCATTGCTGATCACGAGCTCATCGCCCACCTGGGCCCGGAGCCGCTGAGCGACGACTTTCACGCGGACTACCTGTTCAGCCGCTCCCGCGGTCGCAAGGCTCCAGTGAAAGCCTTCATCATGGACGGTCGTATCGTCGTTGGTGTCGGCAACATTTACGCCAGCGAAGCCTTGTTTATGGCCGGCATCCGTCCACAGACCCCGGCCGGAAAAATCTCCCGGCCCCGCTACGAAAAACTGGTGGAAGCCATCAAGACTGTTCTCGGCAATGCCATCCAGCAGGGCGGTACAACCCTGCGGGACTTTGTCGGCGGCGACGGCAAGCCCGGCTACTTCGCCCAGCAACTGAATGCCTACGGCCGTGCCGGCCAGCCCTGCCCCCGCTGCCCCGGCACCATCCGCGAACAGATCATCGGCCAGCGCAACACCTTCTTCTGTCCCCGCTGTCAGCGTTAAGTGATCCAGCTGCACTGCTGAAACAATAAGTCTAAAAATAAAACGTTAGTGCCAGATGTGGCGTCGCTTTCCTTTTTTTGAAAGCGACAGCCATTCATCGCGCGTGATAAATGAACGTTAAAAATTATCCGTGTGATATTCGGCGTAGCAGCCAGATTCTCTTGCGCATAAAATCGCCTCACCTACTCATTAATTAAACCGCAATGGAGATGTTATGCAGTTTTTGAAAGGTATAGCAGTGACCCTGCTATGTATCGTCTCGTCAAGCGTGTTGGCTGACGAATGTCCGGTGTCTACCACGCCCAGAGCGCTCTTTTCGGAGTTTGAGCAACTCGCCAGTGAGCGATTCGAGCCTGAAAACGGGAAATATAGTGCAACCTTCAAGAATGGTGACAGCGTTACCGCTCGATTTGATCTGTGCGGACTGGGCATAAACGCAAGCTACTTGATTGAGCATGACCTTGAAGATTTGTCGAAACAAATCAGTTTTTTCCTGATGCACGCGATTCCTTCGAAAAATTCTGCCGAAACTCTTGCTTCTCAAGTGGCCAGTCATTCTGAGCAGGATTTTCGAGGCGGTATTACCTTGCGGGGTGGAAATGGCAATCATTGGGTGCAAGTCAAAAAATCCCCCAGCCCTTTGTATTCTGCGGTCATTCACTACCGTTGGATTCCACCGGAGCACTGAGGAAAGAATCATGAAGTTTTATAAGTTGATTGGCACGGCTGTGCTGCCTTTTATTTCGCTCATGGGATGTGCAGAAGAAGGCAGTGCTACAGGGGCCTCCGTGAAAGCCGAACTAACTGCTAACGCGGAACAGGAAAGTAGTTTGAGTACTGAGCTTAAAGGTAAGGGGGAGATTCTATCTATCAAGAAGGAGCCCGCTGGCACCATAAAAGCGAGCTATTTTTTCAGCGAGCCACCTACCAAGGAAGATTTGGCCAATAAAATTTTAGAGATGATGGAGGAGGTGGAAATCAGCGATGAATTTATTCAAAAAATCAGTGGAAGACTAATAAAAAATCGTTCTCTGAGAAAAGATAATTTTTCCTTGCCGCTAACTGATATGGACGGAACCGTTTATCAGTTTGATTTTTTAAGTGATGCAGAAAATAGTTTTTTCGTGATTAATTACTCTTCAAAATAAAAGCGCATTTACAAGGAGGTTCTAGTGTACATAGGTGGATCGGTTGGACTTGGAGGGAGGAACGCTCGTTCGGATGTTGCGTTTGTCCAGGATCTATTGGCTTTGCTCGCTGAGCAGGACCTTCGAATGCCTGAAATTCAGGTCGATGGAATTTCAGGGCCAAAAACTAATAATGCTATTGCCAAGTTTCAGACCTTCTACGTCAAGTTGAAGCAGCCTGACTCTCGCATAGACCCCAATGGTCGATCAGAGAAAACTCTGATAGCCAAAGCGATAGAGATTGATAAGGATTTGATCCCTACCCTTGTCAAAAAGCATGGGGTGCGTCGGCAGACTCCAGGCAAGTCCGGAGCGGGGCCACGTAATATTCACTATCGCTCAAATGCCAAGCGTGTGGTGAGTACCTATACGGAAAACGTTGTAAAGCTGGCAATGGGATTTGGTGGAATAGTTAAGTGTGATATTTCGAGTACTATCCGAACCATGAATGATCAGGCGCGGATAATGTATGGCAATTGCGCCAGCTTTTCCGCGGCGACCTCTGTAAGCAGTCTGAGGTCAGCGAGAGGCTGGGGATATGCAGCTGCAGGGAGAAAGGTCGAAGAGGTTTTCTTTGAGAACAAATCAAAGCCTAGGGCCGAAGTTATTTCGTTAATGGAAAAGAAAATAGTCTCTATTTCTAAAGGTGGCGTGAGGGTGTCTCTGCATTGTGTGCCGGATGCAGAATATAAAAGAAATAATATTCTAGATATTCCATACAGCAGCGTCGAGGTTAGTCGAAGGAAAGACTTCGAAATCGCTCTCATGGGAATGTCTACAGAAGTAAAAAATCTGCGTTATCGGCAGCCTGTAAAAGCCGAGGAATATATATCAAGGCTGATTATCGAGGACAAATGCTGGCATCTGGAAATCCCCCAGCTAAATAAAGCACTCCCTAACGCCAAGGCGCCGAGTGCCCCTGTAGTGAGATATGGCAATCGTCCCGGCTTGGTGGTTGGCTGCGCACTAGTGGATGACTGGACTGATGATTACTTCGGCAAGTTTTTGGATGACTGGTACTGAGCTGCCAAAGTTGATAACAAAGTAGCTCGCAGTTTATCCGGTGATGGCGGAGCTGCTCCATACGGCGCCACACGCAACCGCCTAATTGGTGAGAAGCGCTTTTCTAGCGCTTTAAGGTGGTTATTGACCACTGGGATTTCTCGCGACACCACCCTAAGTTTGAGTCCGATGTTCCAATCGGTCTGCTGCTTATGGTCATGATGTTGCCCTTCCTTACCGCACTGGTATCCGCCTGGTACTGCTGGCGCGGTAGTCGCCGCGCGGCCATGGGGTGGTGGGTGGTTACCACGCTTATCTATGTAGCCTGGTGTTTTTACCATATGACCGACCCCCTGAAGATCTCCCTGTAGGAGGTGTGTTGTGTCGAATCCTCCCTCCAATACAGTGCGTGGTCTGGGTCGTTGGTCAGACTGCTTAAATGCTCTCGGCCTGTTGGGTATCAGCGGTATTCTCTGGTTCGCTTTTGTTTGGCAGATATTCCTGCACGAACTGCCCTGCCCTCTCTGTTTATTGCAGCGCGTCGCTTTTGTCATGGTCGGGCTTGGTCTGTTGCTAAATGTTTGCTTTGGCAGCCGCCCCGCACACTACGGGATAGCGGTTGTGTCTGCACTCGCTGGCATGGTCTCCTCTGCGCGCCAGGTGTTGTTGCATATTGCCCCGGGCGATCCCGGTTATGGCTCGCCGTTTCTGGGGATGCATTTTTACACCTGGGCACTGGTGGCCTTTTTTGCGCTCGCTGTGTATCTCGGAGGGCTGTTAATGATCGATGGTATGAAGCTGCGAGAAGCTGCGGATACACCGCGTAAAGCCGGTTGGCTGGGAAGGCTGGCGGGAATCAGTTTTCTGCTGGTTCTGGTGCTGAATGTCTTGTCGACACTGGTGGAATGTGGCTTTGGTGCCTGTCCCGACAACCCCACTGATTATTTGTGGCTGCCGGGGTAGGTATCGCACTAGAGTAGCGATCGGTCCGGGAACGGCCGATCTTTTTCGGTTTTCCTAGCGCCCGAGGGCGCTACCTTCGCGGCGGGTATCGGCGCCGCCGTAGAGCTTTCCATCCATCAGCGCGATGGCGTGGATGCCGCTGTTCAGTTCTTTCTGTACTACCGTGTGGCCCATGGCTTCCAGCTTTTCGATATCCACCGCAGAGACCGTATCGGGCTCCACTTCCAGCCGGTATCCGATCGCAGCGATATTACCCGCGTCGATGGCGTCGGCGATGGGAATCCCTTTGCCCAGGTGGTAGAGAATAGTGCGCGCGGTGTAGTCGATAATGCGCGAGCCGCCGGGGGAGCCTACCAGCAGGCGCAGGCTGCCGTCCCTGTTGAATACGATGGTGGGAGACATAGACGAGCGCGGACGCTTGCCCGGTTGGATGCGGTTTGCCACCAGCTCCTTTTCCGCGTTGGTTGGCACAAAGGAAAAATCGGTGAGCTGGTTGTTTAGCAGGAATCCCTTTACCAGCAGACGCGAGCCGAACCCGGTTTCGATACTGGTGGTCATGCTCACGCCATTGCCATACCTGTCCATAATGGACAGGTGGCTGGTATTGGGCATTTCGGGGGATTTTGCCTTGATTCGGGCACTGGAGAATTCCCCCGGTACACCCGGCCGCGCAGGCTGCGCGGTTTTCAGGTTGATCAGTTTGGCGCGCTGCGCCAGATAGTGCGGCGCCACCATGGCTTCGGTGGGGACTTCGACATAGTCGCTGTCCGCGCTGTAGGTGTTGCGGTCGGCAAACGCCAGCTCCGAGGCTTCGGTAAACAGGTGGGTGAGCTCGGCGCTGCCCGCCTCGAAATCGTCGATGGGGGTATGTTGCAGCATGCCGAGAATGGCCCCCACGGTGGTGCCGCCGGAAGATGGCGCCGCGGCACCGCACACCCGGTAAACCAGGAACTCACTGCACACCGGCTCGCGCACCCTGGCCCGGTAATCCGCCATATCCTTGCGGGTCATAACGCCGGGGTTTTCCGGGTCATTGCGTACCGCATCCACAATCGCTGCAGCAATCTCACCCCGGTAAAACGGTTCTACACCCTGCTCTGCGAGGGTGCGCAGGGTTTCTGCGAAGTCGGGATTTTTCAGCAGATGCCCGACCGCGAGCGGTTCGCCTTCAGCATCGAAAAAGTAGTCGCGGATCGCCGGGCGCACGGCTACCCGCGGCATACGAATCAGCAGCTCGCGCAGGCGGGGGGACACCTCAAAACCGTTGTCGGCGAGTGTGATCGCGGGCTGGAACAGGTCCTTCCACGGCAGTTTGCCGTCGCGCTTGTGGGCCAGTTCCAGCATGCGCATCACCCCGGGTACTCCCACCGAGTTGCCGCCGATCACCGCATCGAAAAAACCGCGGGGTTTGCCGTCGCGCATAAAGTAGTTTTCATCTACCGCCATGGGCGCGGTCTCGCGACCGTCGTAGTAGTGGAGTTTTTTCTGGTCGGCGCGGTAGCTCAGCATAAAGGCACCGCCGCCGATCCCGGAGGACTGCGGCTCTACCAGGCTCAGCACCAGCTGGGCGGCAATGGCCGCATCCACCGCAGTACCGCCGCGGGCGAGGATCTGTTCGGCCGCGGCCGAGGCGTGGGGATTAGCGGTGACCGCCATGTATTCCGTGGCGGTGGCGGACTTGATTTCCGATCGCCCGGTGGCGAGTTCAGGCTGCACTTCCGGTTGTGCAGTTTGCTGCGCATAGGCGGAGGCCACCGCAGCGGCAGAGGTCAGGGAGGCAGAGAGGATAAAACGGGCTACTGAGTAACGCAGAAATCTGTTCACAGGGCGATCCGGTTGCCAAATTTGCTGGGATCGCCCGAGTGTACCAGACAGTCAGTGACTGAAGCAGATCAGGGAGTCTGCTGGCTGTATTTTTCCTGCAGGGCTTTCTGTACGCCGGGGGGAACAAACTTGGTGACGTCGCCGCCGAGGGAGGCGATTTCGCGCACCAGGGACGACGAAATATACGAGAGATGTTCCGCGGGCGTCAGGAACAGGCTTTCCATCTGCGGCGCCAGCTGGCGGTTCATGTTGGCGAGCTGGAATTCGTATTCGAAGTCGGACACCGCGCGCAGGCCGCGCACGACACCGTAGGCGTCGAGCTGGCGCACCAGGTCGGCGAGCAGGATGTCGAAGCCGATCACCTCGATATTGTCCAGATGGGCCAATTCCTGCTGGGCCAGCTCAACCCGCTCTTCCATAGTGAACAGCGGATTTTTGCGGGTGCTGGCGGCAACGGCGACCACCACGTGATCGAACAGGCGGCAGGCCCGTTCCACGAGGTCCATATGACCATTGGTAATGGGGTCGAAAGTACCCGGGTAAACCACTTTTTTCATAAGCCAATTCGCCTTGCCGGCCAGAAACGGACGCGCATGTTAAACAATTTAGGCCCTGCTCTCAAAAAGTCCTGCAAAAATGCGTCAAACTGGGGTGAATATGGAGGATTCACCGGGCAAATAATCGCATGCAGACCTGCCCCGCGTGTTTTTCCTTCTCCAGTTGCCAACCCGCGGGGACCTGGATGGACGCGTCGCGGGGGGATTCGATGTAGATCAGGGTGCCCTCGCCGATACACCCGGCCTCCTCCAGACCGGTGAGTGCGCTTTGCCAGAGGTCGTTGGCGAACGGCGGATCGACAAAGATGACATCGTAGGGTTGCGCTGGCTGGCTGAGGAACACCTCCGCCGGGCAGTTGTGCACATGCCCACCTTCCGCCTGCAACAGGTCCAGTTGCTGGCGCAGGGTCTGTGCCGCGCCCCGGTCCAGCTCCACAAAGTCCACGGTCTCGGCACCGCGGCTCAGGGCCTCAAGGCCGAGGGCGCCGGACCCGGCAAACAGGTCCAGGCAGCGGACGCCGGGCAGGTGAAACTGCAGCCAGTTGAACAGGGTTTCGCGCAGGCGGTCGCCGGTGGGGCGCAGGCCTTCGATGGGGGCGAAGGCGACTTTGCGCCCGCGCCAGCGGCCACCGATGATACGCAACTGCGAGGGTGAAGCCGGTTTTGAGCGGTCACTGGTACGGGGTCTGCGGTTTCTGGACATTCGGTATCCGAGTGATGGGAAAATTAAGCGGGGCATCACTGTGTGCTAAACAGTCAGCGGTGCTAAGATTAGCGCCTTTCTGCCACCGGCCGCCAGCGGCTGTCGGTGACCCTGTCATCCAAGTTTCCAGTCAAAGAATTCACACCCGATGATTTTTGATTTCCTGCGCAAGAAGAAGCCCGAGGCTGAAGAGTCCACTGAAGAGAAGGTGGATAACCCACTGGCACCGGAATCGCCAGAGCCCGAGGCGGAGCCAGATTTCGAGATCCCGGATAACCTGCTGGCGGATACTGCCGAAGCCGAGGGCGCTGCGGAAGCAGCCCCGGACGCTGAACAAGCCCAGCCCGCCTCAACGCAAGTAGAGCCCGAACCGGAACAGGCCGAGGCGGAAACGGCGGAAGAGAAACTGTCCGTAGAGGAAGCCCCGGAAGCGGCGTTTGACCCGACCAGCGAAGTTACCGCCCCCGCCGACACCCCGCTCGAGTCCGCGCCCCAGCCGGTCACGCAGGAAAAGCCGAAAAAAGAGGGCTTCTTCGCCCGTATCCGCCGCGGCCTGGCGCGCACCAGCAGCCAGTTTGCCGAGGGCATGGGCAACCTGTTTCTGGGTGCCAAGGAAATCGACGAAGACCTGATGGAGGAGCTGGAGACCCAGCTGCTGATGGCGGACGTGGGCGTGGATGCCACCACCGAGATCATCGACCGCCTGACCGATCGCGTGTCTCGCCGGGAGCTTTCCAATGGTGAAGCGCTATACACGGCGCTGCAGGAAGAGCTGGCTGGCCTGCTGGACAAGGTTGAGGCGCCGCTGGACGTCGATACCGCCAGGCAGCCATTCGTGATTCTGGTGGTGGGTGTTAATGGTGTGGGTAAGACCACCACCATCGGCAAGCTGGCACACCGTTACCTGAGCGAGGGCAAATCGGTAATGCTGGCGGCGGGGGATACTTTCCGCGCGGCGGCGGTGGAGCAGCTGCAGGTATGGGGCCAGCGCCACAATGTGCCGGTGGTTGCCCAGCACACCGGCGCCGACAGCGCCTCGGTCATTTTTGATGCCATCCAGTCCGCCCAGTCCCGCGGTGTGGATGTGGTGATTGCGGATACCGCCGGACGTCTGCACAACAAGTCCAACCTGATGGAGGAGTTGTCCAAGGTGCGCCGGGTGATGGGCAAGCTGGACGATTCCGCGCCCCACGAGGTGCTGCTGGTTCTGGACGCGGGTACTGGCCAGAATGCGCTTTCCCAGGCGGAGACCTTCCGCGATTCGGCCGGGGTAACCGGGCTGGTACTGACCAAGCTGGATGGCACTGCCAAGGGCGGGGTGATTTTCGCGCTGGCGCAGAAGCTGGGGATTCCGGTACGCTTTATCGGCGTTGGGGAGCAGGCGGAAGACCTGCAGCCGTTTGTGGCCAAAGACTTTGTGGCGGCGCTGTTTAATCGGGCTCAGGGCTGATTAACCGGGCGCAGGGCTAATTAGCCGAAAGCTGGGCTGAATTGCCCCGGTTTTTTAGGTTTATGAACTCGGACGCGAAGGTGACGATGCCGGGTGCCCCCTTGTGAGACCGTATGCGGCCTGGATGGC
>NZ_LZDE01000214.1 GCF_002009015.1 Microbulbifer mangrovi
CGCTTCGTCAAAGCGGCCCTGATCTCGCAGCAATACGCCGAGGGAGTTCCACGCGAATACATTGTTGGTGTTGGCCGCCACGGCCTGCTGCAGGCTGTGCTCCGCGGCTTCCGGCTGTTGCAGTTTCAGCTGCACCTTGGCCAGATTCAGCCATGCACCGGAAAGTTGCGGCCATTGCGTCACCACTTGCTGCATGGTTGATTCTGCAGCCGCGTACTGTTGCTGGCCGAACTGGGCGCGCGCCTGCGCGATTGCTTGTTGTGCCGCTGCGGGCACGCTTGCTGGCTCCGCCAGGTAGGGGTTGGGCTTCAGCACGCGCTCACCGTTTTCATCTACCAGCGGTGCGGCGGGCTCGCCGGTTTCCATCTCCGTTGTCGGCGAATTGGCCGCACAGGCGGCCAACAACAGCGCGCCGCAGACAGCGGTGGCTATACCGGAAAAGCGCGAGATTTGTTTCATATCAGTAGGCCGCATCGCTCCACTCCATAGTCGATTCCGGCTTGCGGTAGCGCGCCGGCAGCAGGTTTTCCAGCGATGAGAAGCTGTTCTTCACCCATTCGTCATAGACACCGTCGGCAGTACGCTGGACGTTGGCCTCGTGCAATTCGATGGCTTTTTCCTCGAACGGGAAGGCCTGCTCTTCCAGCAGAATTTCATACTGTTCGAGTTCCAGTGGGCCCAGCCCATTGGGGCGCTGGGAATCCATCAGGTCGCGACTCAGCTGACGGTAGACCTCGGCGAGGCGGAAGTTGGCCGCGGTGGTAAATTCGGCAATTCCGAAATCCAGCACCTTGCGGTAGTCCGCCACGGTTGCTTCCATCGCCTGTTTCTTGTTCTTCAGGCTCTGCTTGAGTGGCAGGGTAAGGGCCAGGCGGGCAAAGCGAGCGTAGCTCTGTTCCGCCAGTTCATTGCGTGCATAGGCCGCCAGATAGCGGCCGCGGGGCTCGGATACCTTGTTGCCCGCCAGGCTCTGAATCCACAGATTGCGTTCGCGCTGGTTGCCAGCCTGTTCGTACAGGGAAACCAGCTGGTACTGCGCTTCGAGATTCTGCAACGCGGGCTCGCGCCACTGCCGGGTGTACTGACGGTACGCATCGATGGCTTTGCCGCTTTTACCGGACTGCTGGTACAGCTCCGCGGCCATATACAGCGAGTCGCGACGCACCGCTGGGCTGGGATCCTTGGCGGCCATGGTCATCAGCTCGCCGGCTGCCGCGTCTGGCATATCCAGTCCCTGATAGATAGCAACTGCCTTGGCAGCGAGCGACGGCGTCAGCTTGTGTTCCGGATAATACTGGCGGAAATCGGCCAGTTCGGTGCGCGCCTGGGGCCAGCGCTGCAGGCGCACCAGCTGAGTGATCGCATCGTACTGGGCGGTGGCGGCAATGGACGAGCGGCCGCTGTCGCGCACCCGCAGCAGCAGCGCAATGGCTTCTTCGGTAGGTGCCACGAATTCCATGCTGTCGGTAGTCAGGTGCACCTGCTTGAGAATGATCTCGGCCTGCTTGTAGATGGAGGACTGCAGGCGATCTCGGGTGTTCAGGTACTCCGGGTCCGTGGAGGCCATGCCCGCGAGCAATTGGGTGTAGGCGGTCTCGGCGGCGGCGAAGTTGTCGATTTCGAAGTAGCTGTGCCCCAGCAGCAACAGGATGCTGCGACGCTGTTTGGCATCGGGAGGCGGTTGCCAGCCTGCGGCTTTTTCTGCGGCGGCAATGGTTTCGGCGTGACGGAATTGCTCGAACAGGTTGTGCGCGGCATCTAGCTGCACTGCAAGGGCGCGCTGATCCTGCGGCCAGGTATCGGCAAAGCGCAGGCTGGTTTCGGTTTTCCGGTCCAGCCACAGGTTGGCCTGCTCCGGATTTTTTTCCCGCTTGTGCATTGCGCCGGCCATCAGGATGGCCGCGTAACCTGCCTCGGTGGCTGCGGCGGGCACTTTGCCGGTTTCCTCAGCGAATCCCCAGGCCACACGCCGGTAAGCGCCAAAAGCCTGGGCATACTGGCCCGCTTCGTTCAGGCTTTCCGCCATCAGGAAGGTAAGCTGCGGGGTTTTTTCGTCGTCTGGGAATGTCTGCGTGAACTCCCCGTACAATGCTGCAGCACTCAGGAAGGCCGCGCGGGAATCCCGCGATGCTTTGGTCGCTGCCTTCGAATTGCCCTTGTTCCTGGCGCCTTCCAGTGCGAGTGCCTGGGCGCGGGCGTGGTCAAACCGGGCAAGTTCTTCGAGCCAGGATTTCAACTGGATTTTCAGCTGCTCGCGCTGGCTGTCATCCGCGGCAGCCCAGTACTGGCTGCGGATACCATAGCGGGTGACAAACGCACGCTTGGCCGGAATGACCTCGCTGGGAAAATTGCCCTGCTGCAGAATTTCCACCGCGCGCACATGCATGTGCGGCGCCTCCCGGCTCTGCGGGTAGCGTTCCACAAAGGCGAGAAATGTCTGTGCACCGTCGCGATAGCGCTCGCTCTCCGCGTACCAGTCGCCAAGACCGCGATACAGCAAGTGGTGGTAGGAACGAGGCCCGGATTGTGGTGCGAAGGACTCGATCACCTCGGCCCCACCCAGATAATTGAATCCGAGGGCGAGTACGCGCAGGGTGTCGTCTGCCAGTCGGCGATCGCCTTTTTCCAATTGATCCAGCGGGCGCGCTTGCGGCTGGTTTTCCGCCAGCAGATCGTCCATCAGGATCAGGAAAGTTTCACTGGAATCCCGGTAGCGGGCATCCTTGAACTGGCTCCAGCCGAGCATATAGCGTGCGTTGCGTGCAAAAGGGGTCTCGCCCTGGGCAAGCACTGCGGCGAAGTCCTGCTCTGCCGCACGGTAATTCTTTCGCCCGAATGCCGCCTCGCCGCGACGGAACAGCGCCTCGGCGATAAACGGGGAGTCCGGTGCGGTGGCGACGATATTTTCCAGTGCCGCCAGCGAACCCTGGGTATTGCCATCCAGGGAGCGGGCGCGGGCCAGCCGATAGGCCAAATAGTCGTCGTCGGCAGAGGTCTGCAGCAGGGCTTCATAGTGGCGCACCGCCTCGCCGTAGGCCACCGCCATTGCCGGGTTGTCTTCCTGCAGCTGTTCCAGGCGTTCCATGTTTAGGTCTGCCAGCCGCAACTGGATCTGGCGACGGGTCTTTGGATCGGTGTTGGAGGCGAGTGCGTTTTCGTAGCTCTCGATCAGTTCCGGCAGTTCGACCTTGGGCACGATCACGTAGGGCTCGGGCGCCAGATTGGTTGTCGGCAGGTCCGCAAGGGTGGTGCCGGCCTCGAACTGGCTGGCGCAGCCGCCGAGCAGTGCGCCGGTGGATATCGCCAGCACGAGCAATTTTTTGTGCGGGGAGAAGAGCTTCACGAATCCTCATCCTCTGTGCTGTCGACGGCCTGTGCGGGGCTTTCTATTTGCTGGCCGCGGTTGTCGGCTTCCGGCTCAGAGTTGTTTTTTCCCGGCTCGGGGCTGTCAGTTCCCCGGGCCGGACCGTCGGACTCTGCCGCAGGCTCTGCTGGTGCTGCGGATGGCGTATCTGTTGCGGCCTCCCCTTCCATTTCAGGGACCTGTGGGGGAAGGTCGTACATGCCCTGCACGGCCGCGTCCTGGATGCGGGCAATGGACAGGCGGGCGTGGGCCATATATCCCTCTACCCGAACCTTGGCCGCTTCCAGTGTGTTGCGCATGTCCTGACGAATGCTCGTCTCAATCGCTGCGCTGGCGCGTTCGATGGCATTTTTCTGCTGAGCAATGCGCTGGCCGGCACTTTCGATACCGTCGGCGAGCAGGTTCAGCTGCGGGGCATCCGCGGCGATACGCGCGACGTTGCGCTGGCGGCGGGCGGCATCGACGAGCTGCTCCTCTAATTGCGAAATCGACTTGCGCTTTTGCCACAGGTTTTCGTGATACTGCTCAGCGGCTTGCCACTGCAGAATGCCGCGTGCGCGGGCCAGGGTCTGACGTTGGTAGTTACTGGTTTTTCCGGCGTTGCTGAGATTTTGATAGCGCGCTTCGGCTGCGCGCAGCATTCTCAGAAACTCCGCTTCCTCGCCCCCCGCTGTCGCCAGCATGGCGAGACCATCCTGCTGCGTCTCGATGCGCGCAAGGTTGGTTTTCAACGTTGCCAGCTCCCGCTCGGCAATCTGTACCTGCTGGTCATACTGGGCACTGTCATGTTGCTGGACGATGGCGACGCGGCGCTGCTCGCGTTCCTCGATCAGGTTGTCGAATTCCGGCAGCCGCTGTTGCCATTGTTCCAGTACCTGTTTCAGGTGGCGCAGATCACGCAATTGCGACAGCTGCATCTGTAGGCGATCGCTCTGCATCATCTGCAGCAGGTATTTCTGATTGATGCGCATGAACGCCGGTGTTCGGGCGTCTTCCAGCCATCCGTAGCGGCGCAGATCGATATTTTCTTCCACATCGATTTCCGCAAACTGCAGTCGACCGGAGGCCTCGAACAGGGTGGCGAGGTCGCTCAGTGCTTGCAGATATTTTTGCTCGGCACCCTCATAGGCTTTCAGTGCGAGTTTCGGTCGGCGCAGCATTTCATAACTGAAAGGCAGCGCCAGTAGCGCTTCCTGAACCTCTGGTGACAGCGGGTTCTGCTGGATCAGGTAGCTCAGTGCATCCACCGCGCGCTGATATTCCTCGCCATTCACCGACGCCCAGCCGAGACCGAGGAGGGCCTGGGGGGACCAGGGTGTATCCAGGCGCACGCTCTGGAATTCCTGTGCCGCGCCGGCGTAGTCGTTGTTGAGAGCCAGCGCATAGCCGGCGCCGATACGGGCCTTGTCGCGAAGGACGCGCAACTCGTCGTCGGCGTCCGGGTACTGCTCGACCAGGGTCGCTGCGCGGCGGTATTCATCGGCGGCAGCGGCTAACTGTTGCTGGCGAGCCAGGGCGGCGGCGAGGTTGCTGTGCCCGAGCACCTGTTTTGGAACCGGAAGGCTGGCCATTCCCAGCAGGGTGTGTGCCTGTTCCAGGTCGCCGCTGCGGATCGCGAGGTTGAGTGGCAGGTCCGACTGGTGCATGGCCCCGGACTTTTCCAGCTGCAGGGCAGCGGTATCCCAGTTTTGCTGGCGATAGTTGAGTTCAGCGAGCTTCAGCCAGGCAATCTCGCGAAAGCGGGTGATCCGCTGGCGATTGTTTTCATCCGCGGTTTTCTGCAACTGCTGTTCAAACAGTGATGCGGCCTGGCGCTCCAGGCCGAATGCGAGGCTGATGCCGCCGCGTATCAATTCAGCATTGTCCCTGTGATGGACAATATCGCCGCGTACGTCTGACACCATCAACGTGCTCAGGGCGTCGAAGGTGTTGCCCTGGAAGTAGTGGTAAAGCGCGGCTCCGTAGCGCATGTCCTGCGCCTGCTGAAATTTCCGGGTACTGGCGGGCTCTGCGCTTTCCGCAGCCGGGTTACTTGCTTCGCTTTCCCCAGTGTTGGCATATAGCGGGGCGCTGCCCACGATGGCGGCGAGGGTCAGTGCCAGCGGGGATCTTTTGATAACAGCGGAAAACGACATGGCGGCCTCAGGGGGCGGGCCACTGGACGACGGTGAATTCCGGCTGTTGTTTGGCGCCGGAATCGGAAATCCGCAATTCGATCACGGCGGGTTCGTCGGTCTTGCTCAGTTCCAGGGTGGCTGCGCGCTTGTAGGCCCGCTGCTCGGGACCGATACCGGTAAAGAACGCGGTGATCGTGTGCTCCCCGGACTTGAGGTTGCCCTTGAACAGCGGCTGGATGCCACCGCGAAACAGGGCTTTTTTCTGATGTTCGGTATACAGGTGGGTTTCCACCAGCTTGTTATCGATATGCAATTTGACCGAGTCCAGGTCAAAGAAGTGGCCCACGTCCATGGACAGGTACACTGCAACCTGACTCTGCGCTGGAAACAGCAGGTCTTCCTCCAGTACCAGCAGATCGCGGTTCAGTTTCAGCACTTCGCGCTTGAGGCTCTCCAGGTCGCCCTCGGCAAAGTCTCCACTCTGGGCCACGGAGCCACCTGCAAAAATCAGGGAAATTAGGGCCAGGATCGGGCCGAGATGACGCGGGGAAAACATGTTGAAACCTTAAACTCCATGGTCGCTGGGTGGACGATTATGTCACGATGCCTCGTTTCGGTTGTGACAAAGTTGGCAATTACTGTTGCAGTCCACTGGTAAAGAACATCCGGTGATTGGCGTCGATAACAATTGCCTCAAATTGGGGCATGCCTTCGATCAACGCGATACCTTTTTGCTTGCCGAGTACGAACACGCTGGTGGAAAGCGGGTCCGTATCAAACCCCTCCGGGCCGATCACACTGACGCTGATCAATTTGTCACTATCGCTGTCATCGCCACTGGAATCCGTCTCCGCGGGTTTGCCCGTGGCCGGATTGAAAATGTGGTGTACCCGGTGATCATCGCTATCGATAAAAAAGCGTTCGTAATCCCCCGAAGTGGATATGGCGGTGTTTTCCAGTGGAATAACCGCAGCATTTTTTGACCGGTCGCGCGGGTGACGAATGCCGATGAGCCAGGGTTTGCCGCGCTTGTCCCCGAGTAGCCGCGCATCGCCGCCGGCGCTGACGCTGGCATTTTGCACTCCGTACTGTTGCAGAATTGCCACCGCACGATCCACGGCATAACCCTTGGCGATGCCGCCGAGATCAATTTTGGTACGACTGTCTAAAAATTTTAGTGTGCGGTTCTTTCGGTCCAGGCTGACGTGTCGATAGTTGACCGAAGGTAACAGGTCTTCTGTGGTTTCCTGGTCCGCCCGTTCGCCTTTGCGAAAATCGTACAGGCTGCCCAGGGTCGCATAGGTTATATCGAAGGCACCCCGGGTCTTTTTGCTGTACCACAGCGACTTATCCAAAATCGATGCCAGTTCGTCCGAGATTTGCATCGATTGCTGTCCGGCCTGCCGGTTTACCCGGGACAGCTCGCTGTTTTCCTTATACGGCGAGAGGGCGGCATCGATACGGCGAAATTCTTCCATCACCGCGCTGGTGATTGTCTCGGCGGCTTCTCCGCTTTCATGCCAGAACTGCAGGTGTACTTCGGTGCCCATGATCGCCTGCTTGTCGTAGTGCCAGCCGTCATTTTGCGCTTCACCGTGGGTGAGGGCGGCGCACAACAGGCCGGCGAGCAGAGTAAATAAGCGGGCGGGAGACATCGTGGATTCTTTTCAGTAAACCGGGTTATTGGATCGGCGCAAACGCCGTCAGGCTGTCCATCAGGCTGGCATTACCCAGGCCGTGGTTGGGGAACAGGCTGGCAAAGCTGCCCTGTTCCCCGTGTAAGGCCATGTAGTTCAGTACCACTGTCTGCACCAGCTGGTTGACGTTGTTGGCGGCCGGGCTGCCCGCGGTCTCCACATCCCCCGAGGGGCGCATATAGCCCAGCTGCTGATGGCGCGCCTGTTCGTCTGCGCTGCCACCGAGCAGGGTGGGTCGGCCGGCGGGATTGTAAACCAGGAAGTAGGAAGCGGCAGTCTGCTGATTGTCGCCGGTCCAGACACCCTTGCCGCGGCCCTCGACGGAATCGTCGATCATGCCGTTACTGAAAACCGAGCCATCGCTGAATACATATACCATCAGCGGCTGGCCGACGCGCGCGGCGTATTCCAGGCAGGCGCCAATACAGCGGCCCGCGCGCAGGTCGCGCAGCTCGCCGGTAGCGCGGTCGCCGGTATGGTAGTCATAACCGCCCATGGTAATGGTACCGGCACCGGCATAACCGTTGACGACCAGTTTCATGGTGGAGGCGGCTTTCTGGAATTCGCGGTCGCCAAAGAATTCTTCGGAGCTGAAAATCCCGGCGGGCCCGACGATATCCGGATCCAGAGCCGGATCCAGTGCGCTGGGGTTACCGAAGCGGTCGGCGAGGTCTGCGCTTTTCATATAGCCGCATTTCACCAGATCCTTGATCACCGCATCGTTGCTGACCCGGGTATTGACCTTGCCCAGCTTGGCGTTGGAAATCCGGTACATGGATTCCATCACCGCAACCGTATCTTCCTGGCTCAACAAGCCCACCAGATCGCCCACGTCGACCAGGCCGGTGACATCGGAAGGGCGGTCGATCTTGGTGGGACGCACTTCCGCATTGATCAGATCCGCCGGCGCCATGGAGTTACCACCGGATTCACTGGTCTGGGAACCGATCAGGGCGAGCAGTGAGCCGTTGGCGCCGGCGCGGTTGATGCCGTACATCGGATTGTGCGGATTGTTGCCGGTGTCGTTTTCCGAGCGCGCGGGAATAACCGCACCGTTGATGGCATTGGCAGTGCCGGCGGCCACTTTTTCCAGGATACCGCGCAGCATCTGGCTGTCGCTGTGGAAAGCGAGCCCCAGGTCCTGATTGACGAAGGAATTGCCCGCAGCATCTGTCAGCGAAGGCAGCATGTCACCGGGCAGGCCCTGTTTGTTGTAACCGGAGGTGCTCAGGAAATCCAGCTGCCCGCCCTGCTTGCCCACCAGCACATTAGAGCCCGCGATATTCGCGCCCCCCGCCAGATCAAAACAGATAAACGGAATCTTGCCGGCACCGTTGGCGCTGACCCCACAGGTCGCGCGCATCGCCTCCAAATCTGAAGACAGCGCCGCCTGTGCGGAGCGCGGATTGGCAAACAGACTGAAGATGGAACCGCCCAGCACCGTCGCCATGCCTGCGCGAAAGCCCTGGCCGAGAAAATCCCGTCGGCTCACCGGGCGATGGTGATCCGGGTGGCGCAGTGGTTGGTCCAATCCAAAATGTTTTTTCTTGCTCATGGCTCTTCCGGTGCCCCCGACTTTGCGAGGTGGTCCGCTTTATCAAATTATCTTGGCGGTACTGCTGCCGGGGGGCGCTCGCGAGACACGCCGTAAACCCAT
>NZ_LZDE01000215.1 GCF_002009015.1 Microbulbifer mangrovi
ACCGACGACCACCACACCCCCAGGGGGAAAATGGCATGAATCTCAATGAATCCCTGTGAACAAGAATGGACGTCAAAAAATAAATTAACCCTTACATATCAACCACTTACAAAGTTCACGGTTGTTCATTCAAGTCTATTCCCCTTCCCCCGAGTTCACTCCAATTGGACTTAATATGGACTTAAATTTACTATCCCATCAAAACGGGGGTAGTGATGAAGGCCAAACTCACCAGCAGGACAATCAAGGATCTCGCGCCAGCCGAAAAGGCCTATGAGGTCGTCGATACAGACGTGAAGGGGTTCCTACTCCGGGTCCAGCCCACCGGCCGTATGACCTACTACTACGCCTACCGCACCGCAAGCGGAAGCAAGAAGCGCATCAAGATCGGCTCTCATGGTACCCAGGTGACTGCCCAGCAGGCCCGAGATCTCGCTACCCGCTATGCGGGACAAGTGGCCGAAGGTAAAGATATCCAGGAGGAGAAGCAGTCCTCCCGTAAGGCCGCCCGCGCCGCCTCGGAAAAGACCCTAAAGCGATTCACCGAGAACCACTACAGGCCCTGGGCCCAGACCAATCTGAAAAGCTCAGATAGTACTATTCAGAGTGTCTACGCCAGCTTCCCCGATCTCCTCGATACCCCGATGGCAGATATCTCTGTTGCCTGGATCGAGCGCTGGCGGGTCCAGCGGCTAAAGGATGGCAACAAACCGGCTACCCTAAACCGCCTAGTCAATGCATTGCGCTCAATTCTTACCAAGGCCGTAGAGTGGGAAACCATTGAGGAGCATCCCCTCCGCAAACTAAAAGCCCTCCATGTCGATAGCGCTCCCAAAGTCCGCTATCTGAACAGTGACGAAGAGGAGCGACTCTACCGAGCTCTGGAAGAACGCGACCTGAAGCTCAAGGAAGCCCGGGCGAGAGCCAACGAGCACCGGGCTATTCGCGGCTACGAGCTGATGAGCGACCTTTTCCAGTTTACATACGGAGATCGGCTCTCACCTTTGGTGACCCTGAGCCTCAAAACCGGGATGCGCCGGGGCGAACTATTCGACCTGACGTGGGAGAACGTGAACCTCGATACCAAGGTCATCACAGCCACAGCCGAAACCGCGAAATCCAGGCGCACTCGGCATATCCCCCTGGGGCCAACTGCACTGAAAGTCCTCACCGCCTGGAAACAACAAGCTCCGCTTCAAGCTGGGCGCGTATTCCCGGCAGACGACGGCGGCAGACTCGATAACGTGAACACAGCCTGGCGCAATCTTCTGAAGGCCGCCAACATCACCCACTTCCGTTGGCATGACATGAGACATGACTTCGCCTCGAAGCTGGTGATGGAGGGAGTCCCGTTAAACACTGTCCGTGAACTTTGTGGTCACTCAGGACTGGATACCACTCTTCGCTATGCGCATCTGGCACCGGATCATAAAGCGGAGGCTGTCGCCCTCATAGGCTAAATCCCTGCCTCAGATACAGCCTCTATGTAGATAAGCTATAGAGAATTACCTATTATGTTCCGGAAGTCATAACTTACTGATTTTCTTGTATAAATCGCTCTAAAAACACACAAGTCAATTTCAGTAAACACACAACTAAAATCAAAAAGAAGAGATATCATGAGATTTTTTGTGATCCTCGGTGTGCTTGTCCTGAACGGATGCGCCATAGTGAAGCCTGCTCCTATCGAATACGATATGGGTCATCGCCCCAGCAACCCCCAAGTCCCACTAAGCAATAGCAACCTTCCCGCTCTAGCTGTACAGCAATTCACATACGAGCCACAAAAAACAATAAGCCAATATCAAGTAGCAGGCCTTTCAGGTTGCCTAATGTGCAATCAAGACGGCACTTATGCGTCTTTCCTATATGCTCAACCGGTTCCCGATATTATCCAATACGAAGCAGAACAGGCGCTTTTAGAAATTGCAGGCAACGCACGGCCCTCACACTGTTCAATAAGCGCCGAAATTCATACTGTCGGCTATGATGGTAACTTTGGAAACACAACTTTAGATTTAACCTACGTCCTCAGAATTGGTAATTCCAATGAATACATCAAGCGTATTCAGGGCAAATTTAATGAAGACATATTTCCCGGTCCCCCTGTCAAGAAACTCTGGGAAAATGCGACTCGCGACAGCATTCGGCAGTTGATGCGAGATAAGTCTTTTTCTGCCTTGGTAAATGAACGCTGCGTAGGCAGAGGGTAACCTAAAAGGAATGGGCAGCAGTGTGTATCGGTACAATTGCTGCCCTTCACCTCTTAAACCGCTTTTTAAGTCGTACCTGCGACCAGCTTCCCCTCCTCATCAATTAGCATATTCCCTAATAGCAAAGCCCCTCTGATCACTTTTCAATCACCACGAGAAATAGCTCCCGGCATCTCGAAAGTAGAATCTCGGATAAAAGCCCAAAGCAAGCCTATTCACCATCTCCAGCCAATACTTGTTGAAAAAAATTTTAAATTTTTTTCATAGAAAATCGCCAAATCAAAGTTTCGGTCTAATCGCCGAAGATGAAGCGAAAACGGCAACCGAATTCGGCGAAGTTCGACACATTGCGCATTTTTTGACCTGAAAATATTTTAACCGAACTAAGCGAACGGCGACCAAACAGCCTCTTCACAGTGAAGCGAACCGCTCTATAGGGTGTGTCCATCGTGACAAACACAGATGGATAGCAATGCCCATGGAGACACAAAACAGCAATCGAGCATTTACCGAGATTGAGGCTGCCAAATACATTGGCATGAGCCGCTCTTACCTCGCCCAAGCTCGCATGGACGGGCGGCGGGATAACCGCACCCCTGCCCCACCCTTTATCAAGATAGGACGTGCCGTCCGGTACTTGCGCGAAGACCTGGATACATGGCTCAACAGCTTTTCAAAGCTGGAACACCTGGGACAGGCCTGAGGTCTCGCCATGGCCATCTCCGACGCCGATGAGGCGCTTGCTATCACTGGAGGCTTCGGGACTCACGAGTGTCGCGCCTTCAGGGCTCATATATTCAAGGCACATGAATTCATCTGCCTGGCCCTCGCGCAACACTACAAGCGTATTGCCCTGGCGGACGGGCACGTAAAGGCGAACCAGGCCCTGCGGGAGATCCACAAGACTCTGAAACTCGGGAAGTCATTTGAAGGGTTACATATGACATCCCCAGATGAGGACGTCCAACGTTTCGCCGAGCACAAGGCCAAGATGCTTAAAGCCATGTTCTTTAGGGAGAACAAAGCCGGGCGATACAAGAATGGGCTGCGCAAGGCGATTAAGAGCGTCGAGAACTGCCAGCTGACCTTTCCCCACCCCGATCCACTCCAGGCAAGCCAAGAAGAGATCATGCCGGCGCTCGCCCGCGTCTTCTGTCCAGATTGGTGGCGGCGTGGTATTCGCACTCTTCAGGATTTGTATCTGGAAGAGGTCCATATCAAGCTGGGCTTGGTCAATAAGCGATCAGGTATCTATGCCAGCAACCATGGGGTGAAGCGAAAGCTCGCTCAATGGAAGCGAAATGAAGCGGTGCTTGCCGCTTTGGAAGCGGTCAACGAGCTAGGCGAAGTCTTCAACTTGCTCGATGTGGCGACGCGAAATGTAGCGAACTTGGCCAACCGGCGAAGCGAGCTCATGACCCGCATGGCTGGGTTTGAAGCGATCTCCCGTAAGCGCGGCGAGCAAGGGGTATTCCTGACTCTTACCGCTCCGTCCAAGTACCACAGTCATCTGTCGGCCAACTGTAAGCCCAATCCACGCTACAACCGCTCGACTCCAGCCGAGGTCCAGGCGTACTTCAACCAACAGTGGGCCAAGATCCGAGCGAAGCTGAAGCGAAGCCAGATCCAGCCCTATGGTTTCCGCGTGGTTGAACCGCATCACGACGGTTGCCCGCACTGGCACATGCTCTTGTTTATTGCACCCGAGCAGGTCAAGGAGGCTCTCAGCATCTTCCGCCACTATGCGCTGGAGATAGACGGCAACGAACCCGGCGCCCAGAAACGGCGCTTTACCGTCAAATACATAGACCCGAACAAAGGTACTGCCGCTGGCTACATCGCTAAATACATAGCTAAGAACATCGACGGGGAGCACGTCGGCGAAGACCTATATGGACATGACGCGATTCAGAGTGCCATCCGCATCCGAGCCTGGGCGTCTACCTGGAAGATCCGTCAATTCCAGCAGATTGGCGGCCCTAGTGTTACTGCCTGGCGAGAGTCCCGCAGGCTCGCCCATAGTGAGCATGCAGAAGCCGCTTTGGACTCAATAGATAGCGAGCTTTTAAAAGGACTGATTGAGGCGGCAGATAGAGGGGATTGGGAGACATTTACCGAGCTTTCCGGTGGCCCCACTCCAGAACGGGCCAGCCTACCGTTGCGAGCTTTGCATGTCGTCAAAGAGGGCCTGAACAAATACGGCCAAGAAGCTCAAAAGTTGATCGGCTTGCTCTTTGAAGCGAAATCCAGAGTTATCACTCGCTTTCATGAGTGGACAGTTCGACCGGTTGCTGAATTCGAAACTCGCGGAGCGGAAGCGGAAGCGGAAGCGATAGGAGGGGCGAATGCCCCTCCCTTGGAGTTCTGTCAATAACTATACGATCATGTGCTTGCGTAACACCCTAATAAATACCGAGCCCTTGCTCATCATCACGCGAAGACTCATATTCGATCTGGCGTTCAATGTAAGTGAGATAATCCCTAACCCAGGTTCTGACATTTGAATTGTCATGCTCGAGCAGCGGTTTTAGTGCTGTTTTATCGGACTCAAGATAAGGAACTAGTGAACCACTCCAGCTCCGAGTACCAACATTGGCTCTCAGCTCGTTGACAACATTGTTCTCATCCCCAAAATTCTCAAGAACAGAGACAAATAATGGAGATGGTAATTTATCCTCACCATTTAACTCGAAAACATTCAAGCAACGGGCAACAAAAACTGGGCCGATCTCAGGTACCGAAAAACACCATTCGATAACACTTTCAACTGGCAAAGCAGAAAGCACACTTGGTGCAATTTCATCTCTTCCGGCTTCGCGATCCAGGAGTTGCTGCAACCAATACAGTTTTAGTCCTTCAGAATGAGAAATCGCCTCACCAATTATCGGCCAAAGAATATCCCCATATTCTTCCATTAGCTTCAACATTAGGGGTTTTATGTAGGACCATATATGTCCATGATCCAGCCCAATCCCAGCCGCATCTATTAACTGGTTCGTCAAGTCGACTGCGAACTCCGCATCTCGATCCTTTAGTATTTTGTCAGCCAAATCAAACCAATGGTGCACATCCGAGGAAGCCGTTTCCAGTCCCTCATGTAAAGGGACTGCGGTTACAAGGCGTTTAACTTGATCCCGTAAGCCGCAGATACTATCTTTTTTGGCAAAGCAATACATATATATGACATTCAGCGCCGACCAACTCGCAACAGCGCCCATCTCAGCTAACTGCAAGCAAAAATTAGCAATGATGTCTGGGTCAATGGAATCTGTCACTGCACCATAACTCAGCACATTCGCACTATTTGGGGCTAAGGTGCCATGCCGAATAAGATCCAATAACACATCTAAATGCGCCTTTTCTAGATCTCCGGTACAAACTACACTAGGATACAGAAACACCAATTCTTCGTTCGAAACTACTTTTTCAACGTTTTCCTGCCAATCCGTCGGTGATCGCTCGAATATTCCGCGAAAAAGCCCTAAAACGAACCTTTGATCAGGCTTTTCAATTTCTACTATGCGGCATAAAACTAAACCCAGCAATTGTGAAGGATCATTTACATCTTTAGCCAGCTGACACCCGAAAGCATAAGCTTGCTTCTGGTCGCCAATTAAAAGCAGATTAAGGTACGGGATCAGCTCTTCCACATTTCTAGAGATCTCTGTCGCAAGGTCTTTAGCATTTTGTGCCGCAACATCAATATAGTGACCCTCTTCGTTCTTATGGTGCTCCCAGGGAGGATTTGTCACTAGGATTTTTAGCCTATCAGATAATTCTGCGTGATTAGGGCTTAGTAGTTCTAACCACTGCCTCAAACTATCTTCCACACCTTTATCCATCCCACCAGAGTCATGCCTTAGGGTATTTTTTATACTCTCTAAAGCTTGTGGCCAATAACGTCCATTTTCTGAAATTATGAATCTGATCGCCGAATCCAGCATTTTAATCTGACCGCGGGCTACAAATCCTCTGATAGATCCACCGATAACGGAAAGGATTTTCTTCTTTTGAGAATCACCTCGACCGAACATTGACAACATTAAACCGCACGCTTGCTGCCAAAAATCATAAACTTCTGGCCAACTTTTTGGCCTCCACTCTTCTAGAGGCGCCTTTGTTCCTTGAAATTCGGCACCAATAGTCCGTGTGCCACCGTAGGTATTAAGTGCTTGCTCCAAAGCATCTAGCACAACCATATCCATACTAAGGTGATTTTCCGAGATCCCCTTCCTCAACAAATCAAAGCGAACATTAGGCTTTGCTTGTGTCCCGGAAAGATTAACTCTAAATAACTGAGCAAACATTCCCGTAGCATTATTACTCCAACTCTCGTTTTCAGCCGAAGCCAGAAGCAACATACACCAAGCTGATTTCTCAAAGACATCCGATCGGAAACATAATTTTTCGAGCCCCCAGACCAAATTTCTTCGTATATCGCCACTTATATTCTGAAGCTGTTCCCTACTGCACTCCGTCAGGATGTGATACAGAGCATTACTTGTGGATTCTGGGTTCACCTCAACAAATGCGCGGAAGAGTTTCGAACCCCTCTCTGTAAGCAACTCCTCCGCCTGTACAAAAGGGCTTGCACCTCCAAAAAGCTTATCAGAGAATTTCTGCACATTCGGCTGGTGATCCAGGTATGAGGCTTGGGTGCAAAAGCTAGGCAATAGAGAATCGGGCACACTATCAACTAATTGCTTTTGACGATCATAGGGAGTGCCCTGCCACCACTCAGAAGCAAGCGTTAGAGCAAGGGGCTTTGGAACCAATCTAGCGTATCGGCCTGCACGGTTAATAACTTGCCGTTTAGTAAATTTTCTTATTACGCGATCAAACGCTCTAAGATCCTTCCCCGCTACATCTTCCGCAATAAACTTTGCCTCATTCCGAGCAGCATCTTCTTCTACCCCGAAGACATCAAACAATGAGCATGCTGAAAGAATGTCTTCTTCATCATTAGATATCCCACCGTTTCCCTCGATCAAGCTTCTGACGACTGAATCCTTTTCAATTGAACCAAGTAGTCTCCCTTCGTTCTGATACTGCTCTGCGATAAGAGTTGCCATAAGCGGATATCCTTGCGCGAATCTAGCGACTCTAGCAACATCAGCTCGATCCATCCCCACCAATATTGGGGTTAAGATTTGCGCGACCACTTCATCAGACAATGGAGAAATCTGAATATGAATGGAGTCATCAACTTGCTCGTCAAAATAGAAAACTGTAACAAGCTTAATATGACATTCAGATGCGATAATCTCCCTAGCTAATTGATTATGTAAACTGACACTACAATCTTCCACTACGACGAGCCCATGAACTCGGTCTTCAGCCATTTTCCTAAGGCTTTCTCTAATAAGCGTCTCGTGACCAGACGCACTAAAAATCAGCACACAGGTATCATCAATACTTTCACTCTTATCAATCGCCTCCAACAATAAGCGTGTTTTACCTAAACCGGACGCACCTGTTAGCCGGACAACTGATTTTTGCATATCAATCGCGGCCACCAAAGACTCTAAATTTTTACTTCTCTCAGCATCACTAGCGTATGTATAGCTGTGATTCCGCTCCATTCGCTTCCAGTTATCAAGGTCTCTTGATGCAATATTTTTATATTTGGCTACAGTGTTTTTTTCTAATATGAACCGCTTAAAAACAAGATATGAGGTCGACTCTCTACTTTCGGGCTTTACGATTGTTTTATGATTAACGTCATTGATGGTTTCAACTTGGTGATACCTGAAGATACTTTTGGAACTTGACGATGAAACAATATCGTCATTGGCTGCAACGATGCTAATTATGTCAAGCATCCGGTCCAGATCACTATCTACCCACCGGTCATTCAAGTCATCAAGTTCGCTCGAGTCGCGACACAGACTCTTAAGGTGCCTATTTCTAAAAGCGATGTGCTGCCCAATATTTGCATACCCTGAACCATCGTGAGGAACATCAAAGAAACATACTTTCTTAATATTATGGGCAATATTCTTGTCCTTCATTCGAAGGAGAAGTCGTTTAATGACAACCCCCCCTAAACTATGACCCGCCAAAATAATCTCATCATTATGCAAATCACACCGTGCCTGGATATCCGTGAGTAGACCATTTGCAATATTTAATATACTCGGGGCTCTAGATAGGCATTGCGTCACAAAGTTCGGCGACTGATAGCCGTACGACACAATCGTATAATCAAGATCCGTATCACTCTCCAATAAATCCGGGAACTTCCCCCACGTGCCTTCGGCTGTGCCACCCAACCCGTGCACAAGAATTATTTTTTTTGCCATTCCGCCGCTCGTTTATATGAAATTAATTATTAAGATCTACCTTCTTAGCTAGCGCTATATTCTACAGCAGCCATCTAACACGGTGCAGGATCGAAAGACTATCCAGCTTTTGCTAGTCAAAACAACTTTACTGTCTACAGCCAGCCCCTTCGAAACTCTATTGGGGTTCAGCTTGGTAATCGGCCGACACAAGAACAGCCTAATGCTGCCGGGCAATAACAGACGGACTTAATATGGACTTAAATCGCGGGCACAAAAAAGCCCGCTCAAGTGGCGGGCTTCTAAGTCGTTGATTTACAACGGTTTTATGGTCGGAGTGGCCGGATTTG
>NZ_LZDE01000216.1 GCF_002009015.1 Microbulbifer mangrovi
CAGGGATGGGTTTACAGCGGTTCTGAAACCCCATCCCCGGTGCTGGGCCGCCCCACCACCAGCTACGGAGCACCCAAAAAGCTACGGAGCTCAGAGGTAAAGAATGCAAGAAGAACCCAACAACGAACAAGGTAACGAGGAAGAAGACTTCCCCTACCGCACCGAATTCAAAAAGAAGTCGATCCGCAGCTACGTGATCCGCGGTGGGCGGATGACGGAAGGCCAGCGCAAAGCGTTCGATACTTACTGGGGGCCGTTTGGTCTCTCTCTGTACGATGGTGCTATCGAGCCGCAAGAAATTTTCGGTCGCAAGGCACCGGTAGTTCTGGAGATAGGCTTTGGCATGGGTGACTCCCTGCTGGAAATGGCCACTGCCGAGCAGGATAAAGATTTTATTGGCATCGAAGTCCATCCTCCCGGTGTCGGTCGCCTGATAAACAACGCCGGTAAAGCCGAAATCAAAAACCTGCGCGTGTACATGGCAGATGCCATCGATGTATTACACGACTGTATCCCCGATGCCAGCCTCGACCGTTTTCAGCTGTACTTCCCGGATCCCTGGCACAAGAAGAAGCACAACAAGCGCCGTATTGTTCAGCCCAGCTTTGTGAAGCTCCTGTGTAGCAAGCTGAAACCAGGCGGCTTGATGCATATGGCCACCGACTGGGAAAACTATGCCGAGCAGATGCTGGAAGTGCTTGAAGCAGAGGGCATGCTCGAGAACACCGCTGGCAAAGGCAACTATGCTCCGCGCCCGGAGTTCCGCCCCCAGACCAAATTCGAACGTCGCGGCGAACGCCTCGGCCACGGCGTCTGGGACCTGCTGTATAAAAGAAAATAAAATGCCAACCGGTCGGGTGTCCTGTCGCAAGGTCACCCGGTCCGCTGTGCTATCTTCACTCTACCGCCGGTAAACGGAAGCTCCGGAGTAACAATGACAACAAGACCCACTGCCGCACGCAAAAACCTGCGTCATTACCTGCCCAGATTCGTACTCGGTACCTGCCTCGCACTACTCAGCGCGCAGACCCTGGCCGACCGCGAAGGCACCCTCAATCTCTATCTGAATGGCGGCCAGTACTGGTTCGACAAAGACCGTCTCTCAGGCACCCCCTATTTCGGCGATGAGCTGGAAGACAGCAGCGGCGGCGGCATCGGTTTCGGTTATAACGTTACCGATCGCTGGGTGGTCGAAGGGGTCTACGATTATTTCAGCGTCAACCTGAAGGATTCCTACGAGGACGTGACTGTCGAGAATTACCACCTCGACCTGATGTATCAGTTTGCCGGGCGCTTCTGTGGCAACGTCGACTGGCAACCCTACGTGGTAGTGGGGGCCGGTGAGTTGCGTGTGAACGAGGATACCTACGGCTACCCGTACAACTGGCACGAGCGCCAGACCATGGTTAACTTCGGCGCTGGTATCAAATATCGCCTCGGGCCGCGCTGGCAGTTGCGCGGCGATGCGCGCGGATTCCAGGGCGTGGAAGAAGGCGGGTTGGACAGTTTTCTGAGCCTCGCCATTGGCTACCAGTGGGGTTCCGATCCGGTAGTGTATGACCGCGATGGCGACGGAGTCTTCAGCGACGTGGACGAGTGCCCGCAGACACCGCCGGGTATTGATGTGGACTTCCGCGGCTGCCCCAGGGACAGCGATGGCGATGGCGTGCCGGACTATCTCGACCAGTGCCCGACGACGCCCATGGGCATGGCGGTAAATGAGGATGGCTGTCAGCGTGAACCCTACGATCCCGCCGACTTCGCCAAATGATACTGCGCGCGCCGGCCCGGTAAATCAGCGATTTACTCGCCGCGCGCCGTCTCCAGCTGCTCGGAGATTTCCAGCCACTCCATTTCCAGCTCGTCCAGAGCGCCGCGGGTTTCCCCCTGTGCCTTGGTCAGGCGCGCGATCTCATCCTGCTGACCGCCGCTGTACAGGTCCTCATCGGCGAGCTGGTTCTCCAGCGCGGCCAGCTCTTTCTCCGCCTTTGCCATTTTCTGCTCGATGCTTTTCAGCTTGTTGGTGAGCGGTTTCAGCTGCTCGCGCAGTGCCGCAGCGGCGCGGCGCTGGGCTTTTTTATCCTCGACGGGGGCCGCCGCCGGGGTGTCACCGGTGTCCATATCGCTATCTTGACGGCGTTTTTCATCGCGTTTAAAGGACAGCAGCCACTGCTTGTAATCGTCCAGGTCGCCGTCATAGGGCTCGGCGCGGCCGTCCGCCACCAGGATGAATTCATCGGTGGTGTTGGCCAGCAAGTGACGATCGTGCGAGACCAGCAGCATGGCGCCGGGAAATTCCGCCAGGGCCAGGGTCAGCGCATGACGCATTTCCAGGTCCAGGTGGTTGGTGGGTTCGTCCAGCAGCAACAGGTCCGCGGGACACATCAGCGCCCGTGCCAGGTTCAGGCGGATACGCCAGCCGCCGGAAAAGCTCTTTACCGGGCGCTGCTGATCCCCGTGGGAGAAACCGAGGCCGTCGAGCAACTGTGCCGCCCGCGCCGGACCGCTGTAGCCATCGATGGCCGCCATACGTTCGTGCAGTTCGGCGATGCGCTTGCCGTTGCTGCCATCGGCCTCGGCGGCGTCCAGTTCCCGCTGCAGGTCGCGCAGGCGATGATCGCCGTCCAGGGCATACTCCAGCGCGCTCTGGTCCGTGGCGGAGACCTCCTGGGCCATGTGTGCCACTTCCCAGCCCGCCGGTATCTCGATACTGCCCGCATCGCTGTCCTGCTGTTTCAGCAGCAGTTTGAACAGGGTCGACTTACCGCAGCCGTTTGCGCCGATGACGCCTACCTTGTGACCGGGGAAAATACGACAGCTGGCGTTGTTGAGCAGATCCCGTCCGCCCACTTGCAGCGACACGCCTTGCAGATTAATCAATGGAAACCTCTTTGAATTCGCCCAATATTGACTAGGCTAACGGCATAACAAATCGTCGGGATTCTATCGTGACAGAAACCGCACCTCCATCACCGCCGCCCTCCCCGCTGCAGAATCCACTGTGGCACTTCAGTCTGGAGTTCTATCAGCAGCCCCATGTGGCCGATTTCCTGCTGCAGTGCCAGGACACCCGCGGTGCGGATGTGTGCCTGCTGCTGTGGGCCAGTTACACCAGTGCCTGCGGTCGGCAGTTGAGTGAAGAGAGTTGGCGAGTGGCCGATCGGGGGCTGGCGCCGCGCAGGCGTATGATCCGCAGTGTGCGCAATTTGCGGCGCTGGCTGGGACGAATGAACAAACAGAGTGGCGTTTACGAGTGGTGCAAACGCTGTGAGCTGCGCATGGAGCAGCGGCAGCTGGCGGCGCTGTGGAAGCTGCACGGTGAAACCTGGCCCGAAACCCGCTCCCCCCTGGAGCTGGCCGGACAGCAATACGGCCTGTTACAAAAAGATCAGGCCCGCTGGGCGGGCCTGATCGATGCCTACAGTACCGGCGCTGGTGCCGATAGCACACTGGACTCAGTGGTCGATAGCGACGGTACCGGCGGAGGAAGTGTGCCGGGCGACCGCGCTGCTTCCTGATCCCGCGCACCGGTAACTGTTACCGGCGCAGGGGCTGGATTAAGCCACTCAGTGCTTGTGTTTGTGCTCTTCCGGACCGTAGTGCGGGTTTTCTTCGGTGGAAAACAGGCTGTTAGCGGGCGTGCTCGGGGTGATGGTCGGAGTAACCGGGGTTACCGCCGCCGGGCTGGATTCGGATACCAGTGGCTTGGGTTCCGAGGTCTTGCCCATGATGGGTTCCGCCACGCTTGATTCCGCAGGCGCTACCGGCGCGGCCGGTTTTTCCTTGGCTGGTGCTGCCGGCTTGCTGCCATTGGTCTTGGCTGGCTTGGCCGAGGCTTTGGGCGCTGCGGCTTTCTTGGCCGCGGGCTTTTTCACTGTAGCTTTCTTGCTGGCCGCCTTCTCTGCCGGTTTTGCTGCTGCAGTGCTGGATTTGGCGGCTTTTTTCGCGGGCGCCTTCTTGGCTGTCGCTTTTTTTGCGGCCGCCTTTTTCGGCGCGGCTTTCTTGGTTGCTGCTTTTTCGGTGGTTGCCTTCTTCGCCGCGGGCTTCTTCGCGCTGACCTTTTTCTCGGTAGCCTTGGACTTGGCAGCTACGGTTTTCTTGGCGGTCGCCTTCTTCGCGCTGGCTTTTTTCTTTTTCGGCTTTGCTGCGCCTGCTACTTTCTTGGCTGCGGCTTCACCGGCTTTCTTGATGGTGTTGGCGGTCTTCTCGGCAAACTTGGCGGCGCTGGCGGCAGCCTTGGAGTCGGCCAGAGCCTTTGCCGCATCCTTAGCGACCTTCTCAACCTTGGCTACTGCAGCCTTGGCAGTGTCCACTTTTTTCTTGCCTGCGCTTTTTGCCGCTGGGGTTTTTGCCTTGGCGGCAGAGGTGCGTGCGGTGGCCAGCTTGGCCTTGGCTTTCTTTACCTGAACCTGGGCTTTTTCCGCTTCCTTACTGGCTTTTTTCAGCGCTTTGTCGGTGTCGGCTGCTTCCTTGGCTCGCGCCTTATCGAGTTGGGTGGTGATCTTGGCGATCTGTTTTTCCAGATCGGCAATGGATGCAACGGCTTTGCGTTTAGCGGCCATGAGTTGAAATCCTGCGTTTGAAACGGGTTGTGAGTATCGGTGAGCACTTTACCCTGCGCCCTCTCCTGTTCGCAGTGTAAAACCACCTTTCTGCGGGAGAAAAAAATCAGGGTTGAACGCTGATAATAGCGCTGTTATTTAGGAAGTGCATCCCTGCATACCTGCCAAATTCATGCATTTTTTTCGGCATTTTGCGAATGTGCCGGTGTCGTGCGCGGATCCCTGGCGCGATCGGCAGAGAGGGATCCCGGTGTTGGCGAATCAGCAGCGCCTGAAATACTGCATTATTTGCAGGCCTGAAAATATTACCGGGAAATGAAACCACCGGCGGCAAATGTAGTCTTAGCGGACGATGTGCAGCCCTAACCTGCATGGGGTAGACTTGCCTGTCGCTGGCCGGACCTGCTGTACTGTGACCTGCCGCACATAGTGCGTCGGGGGTTCGGGTGTACAACAGCAGAGGAGGGTGGGACCCTGCTCAAACCTAATAATGCTACACGGAAATAAAGAGACGATTCTCATGAACAAAACTTCTTTGGCTGCTGCGATTGCACTGGGTGTTGCACTGGCTGGCTGTAACAAACAGGAGTCTGCAGACTCTGCCGATATCAAGCTCGAGTCCCAAGAGCAGAAGGTCAGCTATATCATTGCCGAAGATATGGCCAATCGCCTCAAGAGTCAGGACGTTGCCCTGGATCCCAAAATTGTTGCCATGGCCCTGAACGATGTGGCCAGCGGTCGCGAATCTCGCCTGAGTGAAGAAGAGAAGAAGTCTGTCATTCAGGTATTCCAGGAAAACATGCAGGCCAAGCAGAAAGAGCTGATGGCCAAGCAGGAAGCCGATTTTAAAGCCTCCGCTGACAAGAACCTGGAAGAAGGTAAGAAGTTCCTGGAAGAGAACGCCAAGAAAGATGGTGTTCAGACCACTGACTCCGGTCTCCAGTATAAAGTGATCACAGAAGGCTCTGGTGCCAGCCCCAGTGAAACCAGTGTGGTTGAAGTGGACTACAAGGGTACCCTGATCGACGGTACCGAGTTCGACAGCTCCTACAAAAATGGCAAGCCGGTTCAGTTCCCGGTGAACGGCGTAATCAAGGGCTGGACCGAAGCCCTGCAGCTGATGAAAGAAGGTGCTAAATGGGAACTGTATATTCCGTCTGACCTGGCCTACGGCCCGGGCGGTGCCGGCGGTCTGATCGGCCCCAACTCCACCCTGATTTTTGAAGTGGAACTGCACAAGGCTGACATCAGCAACGATGAAGGCGCGGCGGAAGAAGAAGCGGTAGAAGAAGATTCCGCACAGTAAAAGTACTCGGCGCGATCGATCAGATCGCGTACCGTATAAAAAAGGGGCCTTGCGGCCCCTTTTTTATTGCCCGCCTGAAAATAAAAATCAGGCCAGCTGATTCTTGTGTGCAGTGTGTAAAGTATCGATCATACGATCTTCGGCGGCAAAGCGGGTTTCCAGCGCTACGCCGAGTTCAGAAAGATCCTTGGACAGCGATTCCAGATCGTCGGTTTCCTGGTACTTGTCGTTGAAGTCTACGGCAATATCCGTTGTCGCATCGATTTCCCGGTACAGGGATTTTGCCTGCTGCAGGCCCTCGGCGTCGCCGAATGCCTGACCTTCTTGGATAAGCTGGTCGTAAATTTCGAAGTGCCCGGCAGACACATAATCCACCAGTTGCTGGCACAGGGTGCGTACGCTGGCTTCGGCTTCCCTGTCGCCGTCGGCGATCTCTTTCTTTTCCGACAGGTGGCAGAAACTGACCAGCAGCAACTGACGCGAGTGCAGCCAGCGGTCGATGATCTGGCTCACGCCACCCCAGCGCTCCTGCGCATTTTTACAGTTCTCCAACATCTCCAAGATTCCTTTTTTGACTTCTACAACTGCGTCTTAGGAATGTAGAAGCTTCTGCCGCCGTGGGCAAGGACGACGCCGCATTAAACGCCAGAAAGAGACATCCGTCGGGAGCGCCGGCAGCTGGTGGAACGAATCGGTCAGAAAGTCACGATCAGAGGGAGTAACAGCGCGGTGAGTGCGCCGCACAGGCCCATGGCCAGCGCGGAGAAGGCGCCGCACAGGGCGCTGATTTCCAGCGCGCGTGCAGTGCCGATGGCGTGGGCATTAATGCCGAGACTGAAACCCAGAACGCGCTCATCGGTCACGTTCAGGCGACGCAAAATACTGGGGCCGAATACCGCGCCGATCACACCGGTAAAGGCGACCACCCCGGCGGCCAGGCTCTGGATACCGTGCAGCTCCTGGGCCAGGGCCAGGGCCACTGGGGTGGTGACCGATTTGGTGGTGAGCGCAATCAGTACCGCGCGACTGCCTCCCAGCAGGACGGCAATCAGTACGGCGACCAGCGGTGCCAGTATTGCGCCTACCAGCAATCCCAGCATCAGTGGCCAGCCCGCCCGGCGCACCATCGCCAGGTTCTGCTTGAGGGGAATAGCGAGGGCCACAATTGCCGGTCCCAGCAACAGGTACAGCAGGCCGCTGCCGCGCTGGTAGCCTTCAAAATTCACGCCCAGCAACCACAAGGTCGCGAATACCAGCAGGCTGGCGCCAATTACCGGGTGCAGCAGCGGACTGCCGCTGCGGCGATAGAGTTGCAGGCCGATCCAGAAGGCAGCGGCGTTTAGAGGCAGGATAACCAGGGGATGGGCAGCGGACAGGGGCGCGAAAAAATCACCGGCCACCTGCTGTGCCTGCGTCAGCCAGCGCTGCCACTCACTCCACATGCGCTTCCCCCCGGCGCGCCGCGGCGCGGCGCAGCAGCCGCTGCAACAACAGTGCGGTGAGGGTAAAGCTGATGAGAGTGCCCACCAGCATGGCGATGGCGAGGGTAAGCCAGTCGCGGATGGAGAGTTGCTGCAGAAAGTAGATGCCGACGGTGGCGGGGAGCAGGATCAGCACCAGCAAGCGCAGTATCTGTACCGCCACTTCAGCCAATCCGCGCGGTATACGGCCGTAGAGGATCAGTGTCAGCAACAGCAGCAGCATTCCCAGAACCGGGCCGGGCACTGGCAGGGCAAACGCGGCGCTGAGGCTGCGGCCGGTGAGGTCGAAGCCCAGCAGCAGCCCTGCTCCCATCAGCCAGCGCGGGAATGCCTTCAGTCGCGACATGGTTCAGTGCTTGCGGAACGCCTGCCAGGCACCGAACAGGATCAGGCCGATGAAGCCGACCGCGGCCCAGCCAGCGATGGAGAGGCCGAGCAGGGTCCACTGTACTTCGGCACAGTTGCCGTCGCCGGTGAGCAGGGTTTTGATCACCTCTGCCATGGGGAAGGAGTCGAGCATGTAGCTGATGCCCGGGCCGCAGGCGGGAACCTGGTCTTCCGGCAGGCTCTGCAGCCACAACTGGCGGCCAGAGAAATACAGGCCGCCGATGGCCCACAGGGAGACCAGGAGGCCGTAGATACGCCGTCCGATCTGGTTGGCACCATTGGGGTTGTGCAGGAAGGCGATCAGGGAGGTGAGGCCGACGCCGAGAAACATGACGCGCTGGGTGATACACAGTGGACAGGGTTCGAGGCCCTGGACGTATTCCAGATAAAACGCGACGCCGAGTACAAAGACAACGGCGAGGAACATAAGTAGGAAGGTATAGCGAGGGCTTGGCAGGGTCATGTGATTATTTTCCGGGGTATTTCTTTTTAATTCGTTACTGGCGGAATGTTTGTTGTCGGAACAGCTCTGCCTGTTGCGACAAATCGGTAAACACCCGTTGAAAGTCCTGTTCCAGCGCTTCGTTATCCGCCAGCAGCAGCGGCAGGATATCTGCCAGGGGCTGCGGGCGCCGCAGGCGCATGCCGACCCGTTCCAGGGTGCGCTGGATGACATCTACCTCGCGGTAGCCGGGCAGCAGTTTAAATTGCTCGGCGCGCTGAATAAATGCCTGTGCGTTGTCGGGTATCCATTGGCGGCGCTTGTTGAAGTTTGACCAGCAGTTCGCGGTGAAGGTTTCCAGGGATTGTGGATGCCAGTTTTGCCATTGGTTGGCGAGCAGGTGGTCGAACCAGATATCGAGAGCGATGCCGCCGAGTCGCCGCCACTGGGGGCCGAGACGGGTGAGTGCGTCGAGGTAGGCGGGGTGGCGGTCGCTCAGCAGGTCGATACGCCGGTGCAGGCGCATGCCGTCTTCAATGGCCTGGGGCCGTTCACCCTTGAGCGGGCCTTTGACGAAGTCGCCCAGCAACCCACCCAGTTGCCAGTCCGGGTCCGGACCGGAGAGAAGCAGGTGAGCGAGGTAGTTCATACCGGGTCCCGGGGCTTGATTGGCATTTTGGGCGGTGCCACTTCCGGGTGCGGTCTTGCGAGA
>NZ_LZDE01000217.1 GCF_002009015.1 Microbulbifer mangrovi
TAGCACATCCAGCAGTTCTTCGAGTTCCGGTGGTAGCACGTCCAGCAGTTCCTCGAGCTCGGTGGTAGTACATCCAGCAGTTCTTCCAGTTCGTCAAGCTCCGGCGGCAGCACCTCCAGCGGGTCCTCCAGCTCATCGAGCTCCGGCGGTAGTACCTCCAGCAGTTCATCCAGTTCGGGGGGCAACGACAGTGGCTCAAGCAGCTCCTCAAGCTCCGGTGGCAGCGGCTCTAGTAGCTCATCCTCAAGCAGCTCGGGGAGCAGTAGTTCCAGCGGCAGTTCAAGCAGCTCCAGCTCCGGAGGAAGCAGCTCTAGCAGCTCCGGTGGCGGCCCTACGCCGCAGCCAATCCCACTTTACCGCCCCGAGGTCTCGGTGGAGGTGGCCCTTCCGTCGGTAAGTCGCGCACTGGGCCTGGAAACCCTAGGAACCTTCCACGAACGGGAAGGCGAGCAGGCCTGGTCAAAGCGCAACAATGGTGCCAGTGCACTGTGGGTACGGGCTTTCGGCAATCAGCTCAAACTGGAACAGGGAGGCACGGTCAAGCCGGACTTCGACGGCAACCTGTGGGGGCTGCAACTGGGTGTTCCGGTTTACGGCCACAGCAGTACGGACGGGCAACGGGATATTTTTGGTGTGATGATCGGCCGCGGCGGTGCCAACGGCGATGTGCGTGGTTTCGCCCTGGCTCAGGAAAACCTGGCGACGGGTAAAATTGAACTAGACCAATACAACCTCGGCGGTTACTGGACCCACCACTGGGTAGGTGGTGCCTATTTTGACGGGGTATTACTACTCTCAAGTTTTGATGGAGAGAGTCGTTCCTACCGGGATCTGGAGGCCAATATCGACGGCGATGAGGTATCGGCGTCTATGGAAGTTGGCGTACCCATTCCGCTGGATGGAACCTGGACCCTCGAACCCCAGGGTCAGCTGATTTGGCAGCACCAGCGAATGGAACGTACCCGGGACAGGTTCTCCCGCATTGATTTCAACAATGTGAATGCGCTGACCGCACGCATTGGTGGGCGCTTTGTGGCGGATATCGTGCGCGGTTCCAGCGTGTGGCGGCCCTACTTCAAAGCCAACATCTGGTATGAAGACGCAGGCTCTGACCGGGTCTATTACAACATCACACCCATCCTGGTAGACAGGGGGCAGGCAACCCTGGAAACCGGTATCGGTCTAACGGCCGATTTCAGTGGCACCACCAGTCTGTTCGGGATCATCGACTACACCCAGGATATCGATACCGGGGATGTTGAATCTTTTGAGGCCAGGATCGGTTTCCACAAGCGATGGTGAAATGATAAAGCCGTTTAAAAATAAAAAGGGGTGGTCTACATTGCTGCAGCCACCCAAGCCCGATAAAAATCGGTCACACACTCACTAACGAATTAGTCACTCTCAGGAAAATCTCAGCCGCGTGCGGGAATCTCCCGCAGCTGGAATTTCTGGCAGTCACTGTCCGCCGCTGGCGCCTGGGCGAAAGTATTACCCTCGGCCAGACCGCAGTGGGCAAGATCCAGGTTGTGCTTGCTCTCGCGGTTCTGGATCTGCAGGCTGCCTTCTGCCAGCGGCAGCAGGCGCCACTGACTACTGGTGCCGTCGCAACTACCGAGCACTGCGGGCGCGCCAGGCACTACTGCGTTATCTGCAACGGTCATGCACTGGTCACCGGTCTGGATCTTGACGAAGCCTTCCTCTGCCGGCGCGATGCTCCAGCGCTGACAGGACTCGCCATTCCATACCCCCTGACTGATCTCGGCACCACTGGTACAACCGGCAGTCTGCAATACGCGACCGCTCTGTACGCTGGCGATAGCCACTTCTTCCGCCGGTTGCAGGGACCACTGTTCACAGCCGTCACCACTGCAGTCTTTCGCCGTCAGTGGCGCGCCGGTATCGCGGTTCAGCAGTTGTACCCAGCCGTTCTCATCCTGGTTGAGGGTCCAGCGCTCGGCTTCGGTATTGGTCCACGGCGCCAGCTCGCTGCCAGCGTTGAGGAAATTGCCGCTGGCGGCATTGGCGAGACGGTAAGCACCATCCGCGGTGTTATCCAGTACCCACTGGCTGTCATCGTTGCCGCAGGCTGCCAGGCCATTACCTGTCAGACACTGGCCGCTGGCCGCGTTGCTCAGCTGCCATTTCGCACCCTGTACCTTGGTGGTCAGCGGACCATTTTCACCGGACGGCAGCTTCTGGAATTCACCTTCCGGTACCGGTTCACCGAAGTTCGGGGTGCCGTCGTCGTTCCAGGTAAATTTCTGTGCACGCACCGAGCGGGTCGCGCTACAGCCATCGGTCTCCTTGGAGTTGCCGTGATAGACAATCCAGTCCTCGCTGCCATCCGGAGAGGTGAAGAAACCATTGTGGCCCGGGCCAAATACACCGTTGCCACGCTGGAACACAGGCTCCGGATATTTGGTCCAGTGGTCCGGATTCATGGGGTCGTCACCGGTCAGCTCTTTCATCGCCAGTTTGTAGTCCGGCGTATCGCAGAAGCTGGCGGAATAGATCATGAAAGTGCGACCGTCCTTCTTCAGGATCTCGGCGCCTTCGTTTACCTTGCGTCCGCTCTTCTCCCACTCCGCTTCCGGACGGGTAATGACCACACGCGGCCCCTCGATAGACCAGGGATTGGTCATCTTGGAAATCCAGTTCAGCTGTTCGTCGCCCACCCATTCGGACCACAACAGGTAGAGCTCGCCGTTGTGCTCGAGATAGGTGCCATCGATGTTCCAGCTATCCGGCATCGGCGAGCCCTTGTACACATAAGGGCCCATGGGATCGTCGCCAACACTTTCCAGCACCGACAGGTGCTGGTGATCCAGGGTGCCATGCTGGCCGGAGGTGTACATCAGGTACCAGCGCCAGCCGTTGGGACCGTTCAGGCGGTGAAATTCAAACGCCCAGAAATTACAGCAGCGGGCCGGATCGGTATCGGACCAGATATTTACCGGCGCCGCGGTAGCGAGGCCATCCAGGGTCGGGGATTTGCGCATTACCAGCTGGGAAGTCCAGGTGGTAGTGGTGAGGTAGTAGTTACCATCCCAGTACTCCAGCCAGGGATCGGCGCCATTGGCAAACAGCGGATTGGCAAACATACCTTCCGGGGCACCCGCCTGGGTGTCGGCCTGAACAGACGGGGTGACCGGCGCAGTACTGGCAGACTTGCCTCCAGCTTTGGCCGCAGATTTTTCCGTGTCGTCCACAGATGGCTGGCAAGCGGTGAGCGCTGCGAGTGCTACCCCGGCGGCGATGCCTTTCGGGATAAGGCCTTTGGGGGTAAAACGGGTTAGGCTGAAAAATAATTTACTGTGCATTGTTCTACCTCGTTATCAATTTTTAACCAGGGGATCCGCGGGGAAAACCATCGCAAATCCACCGTTGGCATTCATGGAAACTTTGACACTGCTGCCGCTCTCGAGCTCACTGCGCTCCAGCGTGCGGGCGTCCTTGCCGTCGCTGATTAATTTGCCCAGACGCGCGCCGACAAACGAAAGGTCCAGTTGTAAATCCTTTTGCTCCGGTGTCGCGTTGATTCCGGACACGTACCAGGCGTCGCCACTGCGCCGGGCAATCACCACATATTTTCCAGGATAACCGTCAAGCAGGCGGCTCTCTTCCCACACTGCGGGAATATCCTCCAGATATGCGCGTGCAAACTGCGGTACCTCGGCCATACCCAGGTCGGTTTCGGCAATATGCTGCAGGCCGGAGAGGAATAGCACCGGCAGGGCCAGTTCGAAGCCGTTGCTGGTACGGCGATTTATGTTGGGGATTTGAGAAAATACCGTGGGAGTAAAATCCATCGGGTCAAAGGCGTTGCGGCTAAACGGCAGCATTGCCATATGTCCGGCGGCCCTGTCCGCGGAGTCCTGCATAAAGGTGATCATTTCAAAGCCGTGCACCGCTTCTGCCGTCATAAAGTTGGGAAAAGTGCGATGCAGGCCACGCGGCAGCGTAGCGCCATGGAAATTCACCAGCAGCTGGAAGTCTGCGGCATCACTGAGAATCTGGCGGTAGTAGTCGATCACCGAAACGCCGTCGCCAGCAAAGAAATCCACCTTGATACCGGCAATTCCCATCTCCTGCAGGCGGGCGAATTCTGCGCGGCGCTGCGCGCGGGTCAGCAGTTTTCCCTTCGGGGTATATTCAGTCTTGTTCCAGGCGCCAGAAGAGTTGTACCACAGCAACAGGCGCACATTTTTCTGCGCAGCGTAGTCCGCCAGCTCAGCCATTTTTTCGTAGCCGATATTCTGGTCCCAGTTCACGTCTACCAGTACATACGGCCATCCCATATCCGACGCGTAATCGATAAAGCGCACCTGGGTGTCGTAGTTGACCGAGTCATCTTTCAGCAGCGCCCAGCTCCAGCTGGCGGTTCCCGGCTTGACCCAGTCCATCGGTGCGATGGCCGGTTCCGCCAGGTCGGTACCCAGTGTGGACTCGACAATGGTATCCAATCCACCCAGTGCGATAATCCGCCAGGGAGTTTTCATTGGCAGTGATGATTCGGCCAATAGTGCACCGCCGGTATAGCGCTCTGCATCCATCGGATAGCCGATACGGAACTCACCGGACGCCGCTTTTCCCTGCAGACGCGACGCGTGATAGCGACCATCCATCCCCGCTTCGGTAATCAACGCCCAGCCACCCTCGGTCTTGAACAGCGCAGGGAAAACCCAGCCCGCTTCACTGGCCGGAATATCGGTAACCGGCACATCCATATGATAGTGCTCTTCATAGGATGGATTGGTATTCATCCAGCCGGTCTGGGCCACGGCAACCGGCTGCAGCCAGGCGCGCGCACCGTGGGTAAAAGAGAAACTCGTGGTTTCTGCCTGGACGGCTCTGGCGACACTAATCTGCTCTGGCAGACGGTACTGGAAAGCCACACCGTCATTGGAGACACGGAAGGCGATGTCGATTTTGTTACCCGCAGTATTCTGCAAGTGGAAAACCTGTTCCACGGCGGTGTAGGTATTGTGCCGACGCTTGCCCTGCCGCAGTTCGTATTCCGTGTGTACCAGCGTCGGGTTACTTGCAGAAAGCAGTTCCAGATCCTTACTCAGGTCACGGTCATCCAGTACGATGCCGAGTTCGGAATTATTCAGCACCGTGACCTGGTCGCGACTAATCGCGTAGCGTGCCTCCCCGGTTTCGGTCAGGGAAAAGACAACCGACAGAGTGCCATCGGGACTCTGTAGCGTATAACGCGTATTGTGCTCACAGGCGGTGATGACCAGCAAATAGGTCAGCATCAACGCAGGGATCAGGATGTTTTTCATCGCGGTAATTTCGATTTATAAATTATTTTCTAGTACCACAGTTTTTCCTTCTCAGGAGCCCGCTGTAAGCGGGCTCCTGAGAATTTGCACCAGTTATTTAACCGGCGCTACGCCCTCGGAAGTCATCACCACCCGCTTGATGGTGCCATCTTCGTTGTAGTGCAGGTCGTCGATACACACGGAGCGGCGGAAGCTGCCGCCCTTCTCGGTGCCACCATTGTGGTAGATAAAGAACGAGCGGTCTTTGTAGTCGATGATGGACTGGTGGTTGGTATTCGAGTTACCCGCGAGCTCGTTGAGAATACCCTTGTATTCCCAAGGCCCCTCGATGGACTTGCTCATGGCGTAGCCAATTTTTTCCGGGAAGCCCATGGCGTAGGTCAGGTAGTAGTAATCCCCGTGCTTGTGCGCGTACAGGGCCTCTGTGAAATTGGGCAGGTCCAGGCTGTGGATGGGGCCATCCAACTCGATCATGTTGTCTTTCAGTTTGGCCCAGCGCGGCTTGGTATTGCCCCAGAACAGATAGGCCTGACCGTCATCATCGATAAAGGCGGCCGGATCCAGGTCGTCCCAGTCGATTTCGGTATCGGTGGTCATGTCGTTGCTGATCAGCGCCTTGCCCAGAGCATCCTTGAACGGGCCGGTGGGGCTGTCGGATACCGCAACGCCGATGGCAAAACCGGGCTTGGTCTCGTCGTGGCGCACGGTGGTGTAGAAATAGAACTTACCGCCCTTCTCCACCACATGGCTGGCCCAGGCGTCGCCCCTGGCCCATTTGAAATCTTTTACCGCCAGCGGCGAGCCTTCATTTTTCCAATTGACCATATCTGTGGAGGAAAACACCAGCCACTTGTGCATTTCGTAGAAGCCCTTGTTGTCCTTGGCTTCGTCATGGCCGGTGTACAGGTAGACGGTATCGTCGTACACCATGGCCGCAGGATCCGCAGTGAGCACTTCGGTAATGGCCGGGTTGGCAGCGTGGCTGGTGGCAGCAGTGGCTGCCATTCCCGCAGCTGCAATCGCCGTCAAAATCTTATTCTTCATACTCTCACTCACTTCTTTGTAGTCGGTTTTTATTCGTTATAAACGGGCCATGCGTCAGTCACCGGCTTGCTGGCGAAAATCCGGCATCCCGTTTTCATCCCAGTAAAGCGGGCGCACACGCGTGGCGCGGTTGCCATCAGACAAAGGGTTGCCCTTGATTTCGCGATAGTCCCGGGCGTGGTAAATAAGCAGATCGGTCTCGCCATCTTCCGCCACGGTGAAGCTGTTGTGCCCCGGCCCGAAGCGCTTTGTTTTGGCATTGGTATGGAACACCGGCTGCGGCGCCTTGTGCCAGCTCTGCGGATCCATGAGATCTGCGTCCGTGTCGGCCCACAACAGTCCCATCGCATAGTTAGCATCGGTGGCGCTGGCTGAATAACTGATGAAGATGCGTCCGTTCCTTTTCAGGACTGCCGGCCCTTCATTGACCTTGTGACCGCGCTTCTCCCAGGCAAGATCCGGCTGCGACAGGGTAATTACCGGCAACCGGATCTCCGTGGGCGACGTCATTTCTGCCATCAGCAGCAGCGAGCCCAGATCGTCCTCGACATCGTATTGCGCCCAGGCCAGGTAGCGTTTGCCCTTGTGGGTAAAGGTAGTAGCGTCGAGGGAGAAGCTATCCACCGGGGTGGCGATCCGCCCCAGCTCCTGCCATTCGCCCTGCAACGGGTTGTCCGCGCCATTGCGCAGTACGTACATGCGGATGTTCCAGGGGTTTTCCGCCTCACCAGCGGCAAAGTAGATGTACCAGGCACCATCGATACGGTGGAGTTCCGGGGCCCAGATGTGGGCGCTCATGGGACCGGAAGCATGCTTGCGCCACACCACTTCCGCGCCGGCCTGTGCGAGCCCGGCGATGGTGGCTGAACGGCGCAGCTCGATACGGTCATATTCCGGGACGGTGGCGATGAAGTAATAGAAACCGTCGTGACGCAGCACCCACGGATCCGCCCGTTGCGCTACCAACGGCGAGGGATAAGCCCCGCCCCTGGGGGTATCTGGAGTGGGTTGCGCTGTCGGCGCGGCAACTGCACAGGCGGAGAGCCAGATGCAGGCACAGCCGAGCGCCCGGGAAAACAGGCTTCGGAACTTCATCGCTAATATCGTTATCGTTGTAATCTTGTTTTTATGCGCAGCTGCCGGGGCAATCTCCCGTGGCAGTTGCTGCGTTACGAACAATATTATTATACTACTAATAACTGAACAACCCCGCAGCATCCCATTGGGTCTTGTGCGGGGTTGCTTTGATGAGAGCAATACAACACTTATAACTAGAGAAGCCGATATGTTCCGACTTCCCGCTGCACTGAGGCCGGGCCTCCGCCCCCTGTCCGCGGTTCTCGCCGCCTGCCTCGCCCTGCCCCTTGCCGCCTGTGCCGACAGCGATGCCAAGCCACAGCGCCAGATCGATGTACACGATCCGGTGATGGCGAAGGAGGGAGACACCTATTACCTGTTCAGCACCGGCCCGGGTATCACCATTTACAGCTCCCCGGACATGAAGCGCTGGACCTACTCCGGTCGCGGCTTTGAAGGCCAGCCGACGTGGGCCAAGTCGGTATCACCGACCTTCAATGGCCATTTGTGGGCGCCGGACATCATTGAGCACGATGGCCGTTTCTACCTTTACTACTCGGTTTCCGCGTTCGGCAAGAACACGTCGGCAATTGGTGTGACTGTGTCCCCCACTCTGGACCCGAACTCTCCGAACTACGGCTGGGAGGATCAGGGCATCGTGGTGCGTTCAATCCCGCACCGGGATCACTGGAATGCGATTGATCCGGCGATCATCTTCGATAAGGACGGCACGCCCTGGATGAGCTTCGGTTCTTTCTGGGAGGGGTTGAAGCTGGTAAAGCTGGATCCGTCCCTGACCAAGCTGGCGGAGCCGCAGGAGTGGCACACCATCGCGCGTGGAGATCGTCAGAAGTACCAGCCTGTGGATAAGGCGGGTTCGGAAGAATTGGAAGCGCCGTTTATTTTCGAGAAGAACGGTTACTACTATCTGTTCATTTCTCGCGGGCTCTGCTGCAAGGGTGATGACAGTACTTACCGGCTGGCGGTAGGTCGCTCCAAGTCTGTTACCGGCCCTTATCTGGATAAGGACGGTGTGGATATGGCCAATGGCGGCGGCACACCGCTGATTTCCGGCAACGAAGCCTGGCCCGGTCTTGGGCATAACAGCGCGTATACCTTTGATGGTAAAGACTATCTGGTTCTGCACGCTTACGAGTCTGCGGATAACGGGCTGCAGAAGTTGAAGATCATGAATATCGAGTGGGACAACGATTTGTGGCCGGTGGTTGATCCTGCTGAGCTGGATTCTTACAAGGGGTTCAAAGTTCAGTAGTGACGGAAGGTTACTGGGCTCCTTTTATTTAACCTCGGTTGCGGCCAAGCACTGGGTATCGGTTTTCAGAACCGGGCTAGGCGCCCCCCTGGGAATACATCCCTGTCGCCGACGCTTTCAAAAACTTCCACCCAGCACTCGGCCTTAGCTTTGGGCTTTTTACTTCGTTAGCAGCAGTACCTACGAAGTACTGAAATTCGAATTGAAGGTGCTACTGCCGGGAACTGTTTGCGAGACCGTATGCGGCCAGGACG
>NZ_LZDE01000218.1 GCF_002009015.1 Microbulbifer mangrovi
GGGATACGGGCAGGGATACGGGCGACCGGCCCCGGTTAGTTTACCGGGGCCGCAAATAATCAGTTTTTGTTTTCTACGATAAATCGATCCATTTGCGCTTCCAGCATTTCCATCGGCAGCGCGCCATTGGCGAGTACCGCATCGTGGAAGGCACGCAGGTCGAAGCGGTCGCCCAACTCTTTTTCCGCCTTTGCACGCAGTTCGCGAATCTTGATCTCACCCATTTTGTAAGACAGTGCCTGTCCCGGCCAGGAGATATAGCGATCCACTTCGGCGCGCACGTTTGCCTGTGACAGCGAGGTATTGCCGGCGAGGAAATCCAGTGCCTGTTGACGGCTCCAACCCTGGGAATGAATACCCGTATCGATGACTAGACGCGCGGCACGCCACATTTCATAGCTCAGGCGGCCAAACTGCTGGTAGGCGTTTTCATATACCCCCATTTCCACCCCGAGACGCTCGGTATACAGGGCCCAGCCCTCACCAAATGCGCTGAGATACAGGTTCTTACGGAACATAGGTACGTTTTCCAGCTCCAGTGACAGCGCCCCCTGCAGGTGGTGGCCGGGAACGGCCTCGTGCAGGGTAAGTGCAACCAGTTCATACAGCGGACGCTGGTCCAGGGCGTAGGTATTCACCCAGTAGGCGCCGCCGCGGGTACCGCCGATGGCGGCGGGATTGTAGGAAGCAGTGGTGTAGTTGGGGGCGATTTCGTCCGGTACCGGCACCACCCCATAGGGCAGGCGCGGCAGCTTGCCGAAGAACTCCGGCAGGCGATAGTCGATGCGTTTGGCGATATAGGAGGCTTCTTTCAGAAGATCCTTCGGAGTCTTGGCGTAGAACTGAGGGTCGGTACGCAGGAACTCGGTGAATTCCTCGAAGCTGCCATCAAATCCGGATTCCTCAATCAGTGCGTTCATTTCCGAACGGATACGCTTTACTTCGTCGAGCCCGATCTTGTGGATCTCCGCAGGATCCATATCAAGGGTGACGTAGGTGCGGATCGCATGGCGATAGTAGTCCTTGCCACCGGCCAGATCTTCCGCAGCCAGGGATTCACTCGCCGCGTTCATGTAGTCACCTTCAAGGAAGGTCGCCACGCGATCAAATGCGGGAATCGCGTACTTTTTAATGGCGTTGGCTCCCGCGATCTGGAGACGCTTTTTCTCCGCATCAGAAAAGCTGTCCGGGAGGTTTTCAAACGGTTCGTACAGGCTGCTTTTTTTCGGGTCGTCGTAGACCTGTGCGCGCACGGTGGGTGCAATGCCTTTCACCACGATTCTCGGAAGTACAAACCCGTCATCAATTCCGGCGCGCATGTTTGCGACGTTTTCATCGAAGTAGCGACCGAAATCCTGGATACGTTTGATGTAATCCTCGTAGTCTGACGCCTTCGGCATATTCAGTCCGCTACTGGCGTCCAGTGCGGCACTCCAGAAACTGTAGAACGTATTGACCGGTATGCGATCAAGATACTGTTCATTGGACTCGATGGAATTCTTCAGCACCCAGCTGAGCAGGTCCTTGTTGACCCGCTCGGAATCGCTTAGCGTGGCACTGTCGATCTCGGCGAGGCGGGCCACGAATTGTTGCTCTGCCCGCAGGCGACGAGCGCGGTCTTTTTCCGACACGCCGGGCAGGCGATCGTTATAACCTTTCTCCCCCATTCGGCCAGCGCTGATGGGATCTTCCAGCAAGCTGTACTGCCAGTGATCGTCGATCACACGTTGCAGCTGTTCGGCGGCGGAAGCAGCCAATGCGTTTTGCGTAACCAGTGCGGCGAGCAGGGCAAGTAATGAAAGTAGCCGCGCAGGATGCGCCAGTGAAATACCGGACATGGGAAGACTCTCCAGAGGCTAAACGGTGGTCGTTGGTCTTTGCGCACAACTCTACCACGCCCCATCGGAGCGGGAATCCATACCGTCCGGTTAGTCGATAAAATGCCGGGTCTTGCGGTTCAACCGTGTGCCCCCCAGGCGATTATTCTGCAGAATCCACTGACAGCAGTTTCTGCCACAACACCGACATCAAACGATACTCTTGATCAGACCGCCTTCCGCCTTGATGCTCGCACCGTTGATTGCCGAACTGCAGGGGGATGCCAGGAATGCCACCACACAGGCAATCTCCTCCGGCTTGATAAAGCGCTGTAACAGGGAATCGGGCTCTGTCTCGCGAAAGAACTCGCTGACAAATTCCTCTTCCGACTTTCCCTGTACCTGCGCGCTCTCCTTCAGCCAGCTACTGACGCCCTCGGTCATGGTGGGCCCCGGCAATACGGAATTCACCGTGATATCGCGACCGCTGCCCTTCGTCAGGTTGGCGAGACCTCGCCCCAGGACTATCTGCGCACCTTTGGTCACCGAGTAATGCACCATGCTCTCGAGTCCGCGCATCCCGGCTTCGCTGGCAATATTGATGACGCGTCCAAAGTCCTGTTCGAGCATTTTGGGGAAGAAGTGTCTGCACAGTCGCACCGTGCTCAGTACGTTGATGTCGAGGAACTGACGCCACTCTTCATCGGTGATTTCAGAAAAGGGACGGGGATTGAATATCCCCATATTATTGACCAGCACGTCCAGCTGACCGTGGGATTCGATCTCAGCGCAGATTCGCGCAGTATCCTGCGCCTCGGACAGATCCCCGTCGATCGCGATCACATCGCCGAGTGTCGTTAGCTCCGCGGCCACCAGATTGGTATCCGAGCGCCCATTGATAATGACCCTGGCGCCCTCGCGTATCAGGCTTTCCGCAATAGACCTTCCTATACCCTTGGTAGAACCACTGACAAAAGCCAGCTTGCCCTTGAGCTTGAGATCCATAAATACACCCCGGCGATGACGCACATCTGCCCTATAGTAGGGTCCGCCGCCCCGGGCGGTAGCCCGAGTGGAAATTGGGATAGCAACTACACTTGCAAACGGTATACAGGAAGTAACAAACCCGAAGTGAGGGAGTAGCTATCGTGCTCGCCAACTTTTCTATTGTCCGATCTCATAACAAGTTTTCATTAGCCCTGTTATTGGCAACTATATGCACAGGCCTTTTCGGCTTGTGCACAAGTGCTGCCCGTGCAACTGAAGGTGGTATCGGCTACTACGTGCCAGGAACTGCGGCGACACTGATCGACCGCGCGCCGGTTCAGACCGGTTGGGTGTTTGAACCCATGTATCTCAATTACAGCGGTGATCTCAGCGCCAATGTACGCGTGCCCATTGCAGACCTGATCACGGCGGGTATCGACGTACGCATCAATAGTGTGGTTCCCGGTGCTCTATATACGTTCGAAAAGCCAGTGCTTGGTGCCAAGTACACCATGGGGGCCTACCTTTCGTGGGTTGATGTGAAGGTGACCGGACGAGTGGAAAGCCAGCTGGGGGCTATCCGTCGTACGTCCTCCGAATCCGGTTTGGGTGACACCACTATTATCCCGGCAATGCTCGGCTGGGTGGATGGCAACTGGCAGTACAATGCTTTTCTCCCGATACACGCGCCCACCGGGGATTATGAAGAGGGACGACTTGCCAACCCCGGGCTGAATTACTGGTCGGCAGATCCTACCTTCGGGATTGCCTACACCAACCTGGAATCAGGCTTTAATGCCACCATGTTTGCCGGCGTGACCTTAAACCAGCAGAATCCCGACACCGACTATCGCAGCGGCCGCCTACTGCATTTCGACGCCAGCCTCCAACAGATGATCAAGGCCGGTAGTGGCTTTGTAACCCTGGGTGTCAACGGTTTCTACGGTAATCAAATCAGCGATGATCAGAATCAGGACAGGTTTGTGGGCCCCTTCCGTCAGAGAAGTGGCGGTATCGGTCCGGCGATCGGTTATATGCTGCCCATGGGTAAAGACAATATCGTGGTGGAGTTTCGCTGGTTGCCACAGCTGGACACCAGAAACACCACTGAAGGTGATTACTACTGGTTGAAATTTGTTTACCAGGTGGGTACCGGTAAAAAGTAATCGAATGTAACTATCCCGAGACCTGGCATGCGGCGCCGCAGATTACCCGATTCTCAGGCCCATAAACGGAGGCCGACGATTCCATATCCTGTGAGGAAGCAGGCTAGCGCGGCATTTAACCCCATCAACAATATTGCATGGTTTCGCCAGAAGCCCCCTGTCGCTTGTTGACGATTCAGATAACCAATCCGCAGCGCCCAAAACGCAGTGAGTAGAAATACGATCGGGCCAATAAAAACCATTAGTGACGGTATTGTCTTGGTCGCAGCAAGCGCGAAAGGTTGCGGGCCACGCGAGACCATGACTGCGCCTGTAACGGCAAGGAAGATTCCTGAAACCGGTAATACCGACCAAATACGCAAGCGAACATCGGCGACTGCCATGTTGCGGCCTAATAGCTTGCTCGGCAGCCAGATCAGAAGAAACAACAGACCGAGGATGGTCGTCACCAGCCAGGTTGTGACCAGCAACAGTGGAAGCAACGCGGTAAAGGTTCCCGTTTTCTTTAATGTCATGGGACCGTAATGGAGAACACTCCCCAGCAGGGGATCTTCTGCCGCAACCAAGGCGACACGACCGGTATCCTCCTGTAGATACTTTCCGTTCGTTGTCGCGGAAAGTATTCGGGGCTTCCCTCCGATCAACGGTGTGACCCTGATTCCACCCTCTGTAGCGTCAATTTTCCACGGGATCAGTTTGTGGGCAATGCGCCACCTCTCTGCATTCGGACTCACCAGCTGATAGAAACCGCCCAAGCCAGCATCCGGCTTTCCCGTTGATCGCGCAGGATTTGCTTTGTCGCTAATCTGTTTTGTTGCTTCGTATTCGGCCAGTACTTTGTGGATCTGGTTTGCAGCGGGACTTTCACCATTCGTGAGAACCACATGTCCCTGCTCGCCCTGCGGCGTGTAAGCGACTAGTGCGCGCACGCCAGGTAGCGCGCCTTCATGGCCATAATAGATCAGCCCCTTGTGGTGAAACGAAGTCAGCCCGGTTCCCCAGCCTATTTCCATTCCCGCGGCGGCTGCGTGTGAACCAACGGGTTGCTGCATCGCACGGATGCTGTCGCTATCCAGCACCTTAGTTTCTACAGCCTTCTGCGGGTGCTGCATAAAGCGTACAAGCCTGACCATATCATCGAGACTACTGTGCATTCCGCCGGCGGCACGGTTCGGCAAGTGCCAGTAGGGCAAGGCCTGCCCCCCGCGGTACAGGGTGGCCGCGTTGGAACGAAAATGATCATCGAAATAGTAACCGCTGTCCTCCATCGCCAGAGGCTGGAAGAACCGGCTCTCGATATAGTCCTCATAACGCTCTCCGGTGATTTTCTCGACGATATAAGCGGCCACCAGCGGTCCCGAGTTGTTGTAAGCGGACCGGCTCCCCGGCACCCAGCGCGATGTTCGCGAATGCGGGTGTAGTGCCAGCGTTTCGGTAATAGTCAGTGGCTCCTTATTCTGGCTGACAAGCTCGGGCGGGTGCGGAGCGTCCCAGCCGGTTGTATGGTTCAGGAGATGTACCAGCCGTATTGGATACTGGTCTTTCCAGGGGTTTTCAAAGGCTACCTCCGGAGCCAGATCGGCGACGCGGTCGCCCAGGGACAGCTTTTTCTCTGAAACCAGCTTCATGACCGCGAGCCCCACCAGCATCTTGGACACCGAACCGACCCGAAATACGGTATGTCGGTCGACCATTTCCCGATGCTCAATATTCTTGAAGCCCGTCGTATAGCGCCACACGGAACCATCTGGCTCAAACACGGCTACCGCGGCACCTGGTGTACGAGTGCGTTTTAAAATTTGCTCAATTTCCCCGGCAAGCTCGGCATAAGTTCGGTCACTGGTACTCGACACCTCCGCCGCCCCAAGGTTAAAAGTAATAAGCGACAGCAGAACCATCACTAAGCTGGTTATTTTTTGCATATGTTTTTCCTCTGCTTCCATCGATCCAGCGCGCTCCAGTCGGCACCGGATACATCGGCTGTGTTTTAATGAGGAATTAATATCCAGGGGTGAGGCGTGATGACAAAGGAAGCTTTGTGATGGTGTGTGACCGACACATCGGCACCTTGGTCACACTTGTTCACAAACCGTAACCGATTGATTTAAAAGCATTTGGAGCTTTGAGTATTGTGACGGGCAGCCATCAGGTAGGCGAATATTTATACGACAGTGATCGCGGGCGCCTGCTGCAAGGGGACGGCGAAAAGCGGCTGGAACCCCAGGTTAACGCGCTGTTAAAGCTATTTATTGAAAGCCCCGGGGAAACAATCACCAGGGAACAGATCAGTAAACATATCTGGTCAGATCGTGTGGTGGGAGATGACGCACTGCGTGCGATGATTCGCAAGTTACGCGATGCGTTTGGGGACGATGCACGAAGTGCAAACTATATTCGCACCGAGCCATTGAAGGGCTATACATTGATCGCGCCGGTCACCCCGTATTCCCCAGACGATGGCCAGCACAATTCAGCCACCTTCCGGCATCGCAAAAAACTTCTCCTGGCAATCGTCGGTGTGACTGCCTGCGCCGCACTCATCGCTGGGCTCTTGCCATTCGCTGTTCAGGAGCAGGCTCCTGCTACGATAGACTTGCTTACCCGAATGACCGGCTCGGAGGTTAGCCCTGACTACAGTCCCGCAGGTAACCGGCTGATTTTCTCTCACCGCTCCAATAAAGACGATTTCTTACAGCTGTATGTCAAGAACCTGAATACTTCGCAGGTTCAGCGCTTAACCTGGGAGCCGGCGGATTATGCCAGTGCCCTCTGGTCACCGGATGGACAGGAGATCGTTTATTCCCGCAGCGTTAATAACAAGCTGGAGCATTTTCTCGCCAAGTTCGATTCGCAGCAGGGGATAGTTGAAGAACAGCCCCTTTTAATCGACCAGATTACTCGGCGCTATCTGCTAGCGTGGTCACAAGATGAGCGGGCGGTATACCTCAAAGATGGTCCGCGGCCGGGAACACCCGCCGGCATTACCAAGGTCAATCTGGATAACGGAGAAACCACGGCAATCACTGCGCCCAATGTGCATGGGGTTGGTGATATTTTTGCCCGCGAATCTTTCGATGGAAGCATGCTCGCGGTGCTGAGGGATGTGGAGCCGGGAAAACAGGAACTTCTTGTTCTGGACAAGACGACCGGCGGGCTGCTGCACACAAGAGTACTTATGGCACCGGCGGATCGACTGGTATGGTCGCAATCCGGGGATGAGATCACGTTAAGTAACTTCCTCGGCGGGATACAGTTTTTTGATCTCAATTCCAATACATTGTCCGTTGGAAAACTGCCCGCGGACGGTATCAATGATGTTTTCCACAAGTGCGGTGCCCGCTGCCTGTATATGCGCAAGCATAATGGCAACTTCCTCGACTTACTGGAACAGCCGAATCCCTTCCTCAAGCGCCCACTGATGGCCGCACAAAACCTGGACCTGCCCGGAGCGGAAGATTTTCCGATCTTCAGCCGGGATCAGCGTGGTCTCTACTTTATTGAAAAGACCGGATCTGCACTTGTCCTCATGTACAGAGGCCATCACGGCAAACCCGTCGAGATCTTTCATTTTCCTGTAAACGCCAGGGTTGGCGCGCTTACGCTGAATTCTTCTGGCAGCCACATGGCCGGTTTATCCGATGATCGGGTGTTCGTGATGAGCCTGCAGGAACCGGTGATCGAGTTTATCTCCAGCGGTGCAGAGCTGGTGGGATTCCCCTTCTGGCTAGCGGATGGCAGTGGTCTGCAGTTTTCGAAAAAAGAAAAGGGATCGGTAAAGCTCTACCACTACGACCTGATTTCCAAAGCGACCTCTTCGTTGATGCCAGGGTACCTGGCTAATATCGCACTCAACGACAACCGCTTTTTACGCATCGATGGAAGCAATAAGGTCTGGCTGGTGAAACCCGGGCACGATCCGTCGCTCCTTACCGAATTACCGTCTGTGTCGCCTAATCGCTGGCAGATCCGTAACAGCTGGATGTATTTCACCGCGCATGAGGGGAATATGGCGGTCATGCAGCGGATTAATTTGGACAGTGGCATCAAGGAACAGGTGCCATTGGCCAAGAACCGGTTCCGACTAAACTTTGATCTTAGTGAAGATGGTGAGCGGGCACTGTTTGTCCGATCTTTGTTGGCAGAGAGCGATCTCGTCAAGGTTTCACTGCAATAGAAGCTAAGGAGTGTTCCGTGAAGGATGTCCACGTAGGGGCGGTACAGATGGTTAGCGGTGATAGCGTCGCTGATAACCTCGACAGAGCCCGTGCGCTGTTGGTAACAGCGGCACAACGAGGCGCAAGGCTGGTGTTGCTCCCGGAAAATTTCGCACACCTGTCCGATCGGGGCAGCTACGCAGTGGCCGAACATTTCGCAGATGATGGCATCCCTGATGACGTGCGACAGCCAATTCAGGCGGCGCTTCGTCGCTGGTCAAAAGAACTTGGTATCTGGCTGGTCGCGGGCGCGATCCCCCTGCTAGAGCGATCTGATGGCACGCCGGTCGAAGGCAAGCGCACACGCTCAGCCTGTCTCGTTTACGACGACGCCGGACAGCTTAGTACCCGCTACGACAAGATCCATTTGTTTGACGTAGACGTCGCCGACGCGGCCGGACGCTATCGAGAATCGAATTCTATCGAGCCCGGCACCCATACCAGTACCGTCGATACTCCATGGGCGAAGCTCGGGCTCAGTATCTGCTTCGACCTTCGCTTTCCCGAACTTTTTAGAGCGCTGGCAACGCAAGGTGCAGAAGTTCTACTGGTACCTGCCGCATTTACCCATACGACAGGCCAGGCGCACTGGAAAACACTGCTACAGGCACGCGCCATTGAAAATGGCTGCTTCGTAATAGCAGCAAACCAGGGAGGACAGCATTCAGAAAAACGCAGGACCTGGGGACATTCTGTGATTATTGATCCCTGGGGAGATGTGCTCATAGAAGCCGGCGAGGGAGAAGCTGTGATTATTGCAAAGCTCGATGGGGATAAGTTGGGGACAGTCCGTCGGAACATGCCGCTACTCAATATGCGGCGCCTGTAGCTATTAGTAAAAGGCGTTACTCACAGAATTACTGGACAGAGCTGTGGGTAAGTG
>NZ_LZDE01000219.1 GCF_002009015.1 Microbulbifer mangrovi
TGTCCAGAGTTTCTGTGAGTAACGCACCTGTGAATAAGTTAAAAAACCTTCACAAAATCAACTTACAGCGGGAGTGAGAGTTATCAACATCTATCCACAAGATGTTTGGAACATGCATGTGCATAACCTGCGTATGTGCCGGTGCTGGTCGAACCGGGTGTAATCCAGGCTTTGCGTTCTCCATTTGAGTTGTGCACAATCTAATTGTGTCAGAGCATATATGAACGATGATCAGATCAGAGGAGCCTACATGTCAGATATCTATTCAATTCCAGTACAGTCCAGCGACGGCAAGCCCACAACACTGGAAGAGTACAAAGGAAAGGTGCTGCTGATTGTGAATACGGCGAGTAAGTGCGGTTTCACACCACAGTACAAAGGGCTGGAAGAGCTGTATCGGAAATACAAGGATAAGGGGCTTCTAATACTAGGTTTTCCATGTAACCAGTTCGGCCAGCAGGAGCCCGGCAGTGACAGTGAAATTCAGGAATTCTGTACCCTCAACTACGGGGTCAGCTTTCCTGTCTACGCCAAGCTGGACGTGAATGGAGGTAATGCACATCCACTATTCACCCTGTTGAAGAAGCGTGCACCGGGGATCCTGGGCACCGAGGGAATCAAGTGGAACTTTACCAAGTTCCTGGTGAACCGTGAGGGTGAGGTGGTGAATCGCTATGCTCCGAAAGACAAGCCCACGGATCTGGCGGCAGACATCGAGAAACTACTTTGAGTCGACCTGTACCTAATTCCCCCAGCGAGGGAACGGATTCCCTTCGCCTGGATCGTCAGTTGTGTTTTGCGCTTTATGCCAGCTCGCGGGCAATGACCCGTGCTTATCAGCCGATGCTGCGGGAATTCGGGATCACTTATCCACAGTACCTGGTTTTATTGGTGTTGTGGCAGTGGGATGAGGAGCAGCGCGCGGCAGAGTTGTGGACGGTCAGCGCCCTGGGAAGCGAGCTTATGCTCGATTCCGGTACCTTGACGCCACTGCTGAAACGAATGGAAGGTCTGGAACTGTTGCACCGTCGGCGTAGCGCTCAGGATGAACGGGTTACTCTGATCGAGATCACGGATACGGCGCGAGCGCTGAAGTCGAAAGTGAAGGCCTGGCGGGATGGTGCCCTGGGGGAACTGGCTGTGCCAAAGGCCAGGCTGGAAGCGCTGCACCGGGAGCTTTGGAAGTTATTAAATGCGCTGCAAGGCGATAGTTAGAATTAGGATGTTAGTTTCTTTATTGATATAAAAAGCACCATTACCTTGCATAACTACTCCTTTTTAGTCTGATAATTAGGATGGCTGTTGATGTGTGCTGGCTCGAGACTTATAGTTCAACCCTGAGCTTGCCGATGATTCGTATCGGTGGCGCCGGCCGGGATGGCTCGATGGTCGTCTCGGGAATCAATATTTCCAGAAAGTTGAAGCAGCCATGTATCCCGCAGCTCCTGTCGACCGGCGTGTGTCGGTCGTGAGGCCACAGGCCTCCAGATCCCGTTTAGTGTGCGCCTCGCGTAACATTTCCGTATTGGCGATTGCCCTGATCCCAGCTGCCCTCCTACGACTAGCAAGCCTGCTACGACTGCCGCGCCGCGGCATATAATTTTATCCCCATACCTCTCTACAGAATTCCGTACTTAATTTGAGCAGTGCATAGACAGCGGCGTCACCGCTGTTTAGCCTCGGGCAAGACTAGGAGACGAGCCCTGATGAACACTAATAAAGATAAATTAGTCATTTTTGATACAACCTTGCGCGATGGTGAGCAGAGCCCCGGCGCATCCATGACCAAAGACGAAAAAGTCCGCATCGCCAGTATGCTCGAGCGTATGCGGGTAGATGTGATTGAAGCCGGCTTTGCCATCGCCAGCCAAGGTGATTTCGAAGCAGTGCAGGCGGTGGCAGAGACCGTCAAAGACTCCACTGTGTGCAGTCTGGCCCGGTCGGTGAAAGCGGATATCATCCGCGCCGCGGAATCCCTGAAAAAAGCCAACTCCGCCCGTATCCACACATTTATCGCTACATCTCCCATTCATATGAAGTACAAGCTTCAGATGGATCCGGAAGACGTGCTGCGCCAGGCGGTAGAAGCGGTCAAACTCGCCCGCAATTACACCAATGATGTGGAATTCTCCCTGGAAGATGGTAGCCGTTCTGAGCCCGAATTCATGTACCGTATCATCGAAGAGGTGATCAAGGCCGGCGCAGGCACCATCAATATTCCCGATACGGTGGGATATGGCGAGCCCGGGGAATACGGGGCCATGTTCAAGCGGGTCATCGAAAACGTACCCAACTCTGACAAAGCGATATTTTCCACTCACTGTCACAACGATCTGGGCCTCGCTGTTGCCAACTCCCTGTCGGCGGTGATGAATGGTGTCCGCCAAGTGGAGTGCACCATCAACGGTCTGGGCGAGCGCGCGGGTAACGCGTCACTCGAAGAGATCGTGATGGCAGTGCGCACCCGCCAGGATCTCTATCCGGTAGAGACTGGTATCGACACCACCCATATTGTGCCGACTTCGCGCCTGGTGTCTTCGATTACGGGCTTCCCGGTTCAGCCCAACAAGGCGATTGTTGGCGCCAATGCCTTTGCCCATGAATCCGGTATTCACCAGGACGGCGTGCTCAAACATCGCGAAACTTATGAAATTATGCGTGCCGAGGACGTAGGCTGGGGCCAGAACCGTCTGGTACTCGGCAAGCACTCCGGGCGGGCCGCGGTTAAAGCGCGCTATGAGGAACTCGGGATCACTTTCGCCGACCCGGCGGAATTCAATGTGCTGTTCCAGCGCTTCAAAGATCTTGCCGACAAGAAGCACGAGATCTTTGATGAAGATTTGCAGTCGCTGATCTCCGGTGCCGCTGATCCGGTGGAACACTACCAGCTGGCGGACCTGGAAGTACTCAGTAAAAGTGGCAGTAATCCCCAGGCACATTTGCAGATTGTCATTGATGGCGAGACTCGCTCGTGTAGTGCTGAAGGCAGTGGCCCGGTAGATGCCACCTTCAAGGCGATCGAGTCCGTGGTTGGGAGTAACGCTGACCTGAAACTGTATTCTGTCAATGCAGTCACCCAGGGTACCGACTCCCAGGGCAGCGTTACCGTTCGTCTCGAACGCGATGGTAAACTGGTCAACGGTGTGGGTGCCGATACCGATATTCTGGTGGCATCCGCAAAAGCGTACCTGGATGCATTAAACTTGCTGGCCAGTAAAAGCAGTAAGCCGCAGGGCGTTTGAGCGCCTGGGCGGTGTGGCCAGTAAACGGGGATTGATGTGAACGAACTACAGCGGACGGAATATCTGACGGCTCTGGGTGTTACCAGCTATATGCCGCGCTTCCGCCTGCCGTTGGCTGCGGAGCCGACTCAGGCGCCATTGCCGCCGCCCGCTGATGAGTCCCCACAGGCACCGCCTCGCGCCGCATTGATGGCTGAGGTGGCAACACCCGAGCACTCCATCTCCGACGGTGGGGTTGAAGCCCGTGGTGATGTCCCTGTACCGGCCGATTCAGCTGGGACGGCGCCGGAACTCGGCCGCGTAATTGGCAGTATTACCAGTGAGAGCCGGGTAGCCCCCGCCACCAGGGCGGCCGCGCCGGTGGCGCCACCACAGCAGCAGGTTGCGCCGTTTGTGCTGAGCTGCTGGTGGTTGGGTGAAGAAGTTCTCGCTGTCGACAGCCGCGAGCCGGGCACTGCCCTGCCGGTGGAATCCCTGTTTGGTAATATTGCCCGGGCCCTGGGCTGGCACCAGCTTCCCACCGGGCGCGACAAGTTGCGCTGGCCATTGGCGGAAAACCCTTTCGCCGCTGCGGCCGGTGCCGCTGATGCGCGGGATACCTGTTCGAGCTGGCTTGAAGCGGCCTGTGCACGCAAGCCGGTAAAGTCCATCTGGCTGATGGGTGTGCAGGCGCAAAGTTACTGTACACCGGTAAACTTGGATGGTCCCGTGAACGATTGGCAGGGCGTATCCCTGGTATCTATGCCCAGCCTGACCGAGCTGTTGACCCAGCCGGAGCGCAAGCGGGAAGTTTGGCACCTGCTGCGCAAGCTATATCCCGAACAGACTCGCCGCTAAACCGCCGAACGCGGTAACTGCCTGCCGGCCATGGAAGTCGCCCATTGAAATCTACGCCCTTTGACGCTCACCCCGCCCCTGATGCCGCAGCGGTGGATGCTTTGGTTCTGCAAAAAGCAAAACTGTCAGACTGCGATGCGCTGGCCGCGCTGGCAAGTAGCGCTCACAGTCATCCCTGGAACGCTACGCAATACCGGGACAGTCTCGAGTCCGGGCATATCTGCTGGATCTTTCGCGTGGATCAACAGGCCGCGGAGCCGGGCAAGATCGACGACGGGGAGATTGCTGCCTGTTGTGTAGTGAGTCGCCTGTTCGACGAAATTGAAATTCTCGATGTGGCAGTGGCGCCGCGCTGGCGCCGTCTGGGTGTTGGGGGACGTCTGCTGCAGAACATATTTTCCGCGCTACCGGAAGATGTAGCACGGGTTCTGCTCGAAGTGCGCACATCAAATCGCGCGGCGCGCGCGCTCTACCACAAGCTCGGTTTTTCCGAAGATGGTCGCAGGAAAAACTACTATCCCAAGCCCGACGGCAGTCGCGAAGACGCATTACTGATGAGTCTGGTATTGTAGGCGCCTGCTAGCGGGCAGCTATCGGACCGCGCCAATTTTCCTCGCCGCGTTAACCGGGACTGCCATTGACCGGAATAAACATGTCATCGAATCGTAACCAGCCATCCCTGCTTGAAGGTCCGGTCGCGGGCCATTTACGTCGCCTTGCCCTGCCTATGGTTTGGGGAATTCTCGCCACCATGTCATTCAATGTGGTGGATACCTATTTTGTTGCACAACTGGGCAGCGCGCCGCTCGCCGCAATGAGTTTCACCTTTCCGGTGGTGATGGTGATCAATGCGCTCGCCATTGGACTGGGTGCAGGTACTTCGTCTGCGGTTGCTCGTGCATATGGCGCGGGAGACATGCAACGTGTGCGGCAACTGGTCAGCGATGCTACCTTCCTGGCACTTCTCATCGCCCTGGCCGTCAGCGCAGCAGGTTTACTGACCATTGAGCCATTGTTTCGCCTGCTCGGCGCGCAGGAACGTTTGTTGCCACTGATCGCTGACTATATGGTGCCCTGGTATTTTGGTGCGGTGTTTGCCGTGGTGCCAATGGTATCTCTGTCGGCGTTACGCGCCATCGGCAACAGCGCGATTACCGGACGCATTCTGATGGCAGTGGCCCTGTTCAACCTGATACTCGATCCGCTGCTGATCTTTGGACTGTTCGGGTTTCCGCGCCTCGAGTTACAGGGGGCGGCACTGGCGACGGTGATCGCCCGCGGTCTGAGTTTTGCCATTGCGCTTTATGTGCTGGTGCGGCGAGAAAATCTTCTGGGGGCGCCCAGCTGGCAGTGGCCGGCATTGCGGGATTCCTGGCGCACGCTGTTAGCGGTGGGGCTGCCGGCGATCGCCACCAATGTGATTATTCCCATGTCCGGTGGCGTTGTGGTTGCATTGGTGGCCAAGCATGGCGCCGACGCGGTGGCGGGCCTCGGTGTCGCACTGCGTATCGAGCCGGTGGCATTAATCGTGTTTTATGCCCTGTCTTCTGTTGTGGGACCGTTTATGGGACAGAATGCCGGTGCCGGAAGGTTCGATCGGCTACTGGAGACGGTCGCCGTGCTGGCGAAGTTCTGTATCGCATTCGGGGTGGGCCTGGCCGTGACCCTGTGGCTTGTGGGTGGCCCCCTGGTTTCGCTATTCAGTGAGTCCCCAGAGGTTCTCGCAGTCGCTATCGCTTACCTCAGTCTGGTGCCATTCAGCTATGCCGGGTACGGATTTGTGATGTCTGCTAACGCAGCGTTTAACGGTCTCGGTCACCCACTGCCGGGCACACTGATTTCCTTTTTGCGGGTACTGGGCTTGTATCTGCCGCTGGCCTGGCTGGGAAATCATTACTGGGGAATAACCGGGCTATTTGTGGCTACGTTAATTTCGAACCTGGTATTGGGTGCCGCGGCCTGGTGGTGGTTGCGCCGCTACCTGGGCGGGCATCAATCTGAACTCAGCAGCGTGGCCGTAAAGTGATATCAAGGGGAAAGTGTCGGATGAAATGTGCTGAACGTTTTTCTGCAATCGCGCTGCACAAGAGGTTTTCCTGTGTCTTATTGTTGCTGTTCACCGTACTTTCCGCGAGTAATCTCGTTGCCGAAGAAAGCCCGTTCGATCGCTACCCGATTCACTTTACGACGGTAAAAGATACCGCCATCGCGTATCAGGATATGGGGCCCAAAGACGGTGAGCCGGTTCTGCTGATCATGGGCCTCGGGGCTCAGATGCTGCACTGGGGGGATACGCTGGTGCAGGGGCTGCTCGACGGCGGCTATCGCGTTGTGCTGCTGGATAATCGCGATGCCGGCCTATCGCAGAAGTTCTACGGATTATCCGCGCCGCCAGTGTGGTGGACGCTGGTGCGTACCAAGGTCGGTTTTTATCCCACTCCTGCCTACACCCTCGGGGATATGGCGGGGGATGCTGTCGGCGTACTGGATACACTGGGAATTTCGCGGGCACATGTGGTGGGCGCCTCCATGGGGGGAATGATTTCCCAGGTGTTAACCGCAACCTATCCACAGCGGGTAGCCAGCCTCACTTCCATCATGTCGAGCTCCGGCGCGCCAGATCTGCCGGAATCCAGCCGCGATGCCATTACTGCGCTGGCGCAAGGCGCCAAGTCCGGAGTTACTCGGGGCGAAGAGCTGCGGAACCGGGTGATGATCGCACGCGCGATTGGATCACCAGAGTTTTTCAATGAGGAATACGCGCGGCAGCTGGCAACCCGGGTATTGAATCGCGGCAGTTATCCACCGGGAACCATTCGGCAGTTGCAGGCCATTCTCGCCAGCGGCGATCGCTCTCCCATACTGGCAACCATCGACGTACCGACTCTGGTGATTCACGGTGATCGGGATCCGTTGCTGCCACCCGATCACGGACGGGATACCGCAGAAAAAATCCCCGGCGCGCAGCTGGTGATGATTGCGGGAATGGGACATTCGCTGGAGCCTGAAGCCAGTCAGCGTGTGCTCAACGTACTACTCCCGTTTTGGGAAGTGGGACTTAAGGGCGATGTCGGGTCGTCTGATGGCCGGCCCGAAAAATTGGTCGAGCCGGCGAATACGATCGCCAATAATAGCGATGAGTTTGAGACGCCCTCGGCGCCGTCGGGCGCCGTCCACTAAGAGGCTATTACGCTATTGGCCGGGTGACCTCTTCCAGCCAGGCTTGGGTTTTCTCATCCACCAGGGGCATGAGGGTTTCCCGCACTTTCTGGTGGTATTGATTCAGCCAGGTCCGCTCGCTTTGCGTGAGCAGGCCGGGCTCAATCAGCTGGCGCTCGATCGGTGCCAGTGTCAGGTCCTCAAATTCGAGAAAGCCGGAGTGCTCTGGACTCGACTTCACGAATATCAGGTTTTCAATACGGATACCGTACTCACCAGCCAGATAAAACCCCGGTTCATTGGAAACGATCATGCCGGCTTCCAGTGGCACATTGGTATTTGCCTTGCCGATGCGCTGCGGCCCCTCGTGTACGCTCAGGAAGCTACCCACACCATGACCGGTGCCGTGTGCGTAATCCAGCCCGGCATTCCACAGTGACTGGCGCGCAAAGGCATCGATCTGTTCGCCGCAGGTTCCCTCGGGAAAACGCAGTGTGGCAATGGCAATATGTCCTTTGAGTACCCGGGTGAAGTGCTCTTTTGCCGCTGGCGGGAATTCGCCCAGCGCGACGGTGCGGGTCACGTCGGTCGTGCCATCCGGATACTGGCCGCCGGAATCGATCAGGTAGATGCCCTTGGCTTCCATGGGCAGGCTGGACTCGGGGGTGACACGGTAGTGCACAATTGCGCCATTGCCGCAGTAGCCGGAAATGGAGTCAAAGCTGTCGTCGGTAAAACCTTCCCGTTGCTCGCGTTTTTCCCGCAATAATTTAACGGCTTCGATCTCGCCGAAGTTTTCTCTCTGAACCGCGTCGGGCAGTTCCGCGAGAAAATCGCACAGGGCGGCGCCGTCGCGGATATGGGCTGCGCGACTGCCTTCCAGTTCCACGTTGTTTTTCAGTGCCTTGGCGCCGGTAATGGGGTCGCGCTCCAGCAGTATCTGCATTTCGCGATTTCTGAGTTCGTGCAGGGTCCAGCAATTGGTTAGTAGGGGATCTGCCCATACCCGCTGCACATGCTGGCGCTCGGCGGCGGCAAACAGTGCGGATTTGTCGCTAACCAGCTCCACGTCATGTCCGAGGTGTTGGCGCAGTGCATCGCCGATAGCGCTCTCCGCCAGGTACAGGGTGGCGCTGCCGTCCTTGTACAGGAAGCCCATGGAGAGGGCGACGGGCAAGTGGGGGATGTCACTGCCGCGGATATTGAACAACCAGGCGCAGACTTCGGGATTGGCGAGCCACAGGGCTTCCTGGTTTTTGTCGTTGAGCAGTTTGGCGATGCGCTGGCGCTTGCTGTTGGAGTCTTCGCCAGTAAAGGTCTGGGGGTGCGGGCGCGCGGGGCCGGAGGGCGCTGCAGGCCGGTCCTGCCAGATACTGTCGATGGGGTTGGTGTCCAGGGCGCGCAGCTGGATACCGCACTCGTCGAGTCGCTTCTTCAGCGAGGCGAGACCGGGTTCGGTGTGTAGCCGCGGATCGTAGCCGAGGACGTCACCTTCACTGAGGGCACTGCACAGCCAGTTGGCGATGTCTGCGGGGGCGAGGTTGTGCTGCTCGATGGGCTGGGCGCCGATCTGCTGTTTGGCCTGTATGGTGTAGCGGCCATCGACGAACAGGGCGGCACGCTGGGTGGTGACTGCGGCGAGACCGGCGGAGCCATCGAAGGTGGTGAGCCAGGCGAGACGCTCGTCAGCAGCGGGAACATATTCGTTCTGGTACTCGTCGCACCGGGGCACCAGGAAACCCTGTACCTGCTGTGCGGATAGCGCTTGCTGCAGCGCCTCCAATCGTTCCTGACTCATAATTCACCTCTGTCTATTGAGTGCCGTGGCGGATCCAATAACCGGGGACAACTTGCGGGACACGCCGTGAACCCATCC
>NZ_LZDE01000220.1 GCF_002009015.1 Microbulbifer mangrovi
GGGTTCACGGCGTGTCCCGCAAACAGACGCCGGAAGCGGCGCCGCCACAGGACCATGGCCGCAGCCCTAAAATCAGGGTTTGATGCCCTTGTGCAAAGCCACAATGCCACCGGTCATATTGTGGAATTCGCAGTCCACGAAACCGGCCTCACCCATCATGTTTTTCAGGGTCTCCTGATCCGGGTGCATACGGATACTCTCGGCGAGGTAGCGATAACTGTCTGCATCGTCCGCCACCAGTTTGCCCATAAAAGGCAGCAGGCGGAAAGAGTACTGATCGTAGACCTTCTCCAGCAGCTTGGACTGCGGTTTGGAAAACTCCAGCACCAGCAGGCGGCCACCGGGCTTTAACACCCGCAACATCGAGCGCAGCGCCAGATCCTTGTCCGTCACATTGCGCAGGCCAAAGGCAATCGTAATGCAGTCAAAGGTATTATCCGGGAACGGCAGGTACTGGGCATCCGCCTGCACCGTCTCCACATTGCCAGCAATACCGCGGTCCAGCAGGCGATCGCGGCCCACCTTCAGCATCGACGCATTGATATCCGCCAGCACCACCTTGCCGGTAGGGCCGACAATACGCGAAAAGCGCGCCGTCAGGTCGCCAGTGCCACCGGCGATATCCAGGATCGTCTGTCCCGGTCGCGCCGCGGACAGCTCGATGGTGAAGCGCTTCCACAGACGGTGCACACCACCGGACATCAGGTCGTTCATCACATCGTAGCGGGCCGCCACCGAGTGGAAAACATCCGCCACCCGACCGGCCTTCTCTTCGACCGGTACCTGCTGGTAGCCGAAATGGGTCGTCTTGCGTTCGCTCATCTTGCGCCTGCTATACCTAATTCAGGACGGTATTGTACATGGGGTGGGCGGGATCGGGCACCGCTACCGGCTAAACTTGACCGCATTCGAATATTGCTCATACGCCCAATGCCGTACGAACTGACAGAAAAGTGCAAACTACCGGCCGCAGTCCGCAAAGCAGCACACAAGCAGGTCTGTGCGGCGATCCACGTCTGTCACTCTTTAGATACAACTCAAGCGGTCCACAGCCTGCGCAAACACTGCAAAAAAATGCGCGCCCTGATTCGCCTGTTCCGTACATCCAGTTCAGCTACCGAGGCGATGTATCAACATGAAAATGCGCGCTATCGCAGCATTAGCCGCGACCTTTCAGCACGTCGCGAGGCCACCTCCCTGTATCTGGCACTTCGTGATCAGTTGGACGCAAGCAAATTCCCGGGTATATCGACCTATCTGAAATGCCGGGTGAACAACGGTGACACGGGTGAACTGCTAAAGATTGAGCAGCAGTTACAGCACGGGCTCCGGGACCTGGAAACATGGGATATCGAGTCGGTCCGATGGGAAGATATAGAACGCGGTTACCGTCACAGCTATCGCCGCGCCGCCAAAGCGAAAAAGCGGGCACTCCAACAAGAATCGGACGAAGCTTTCCACACACTGCGCAAACGCGTTAAAGATCAGTGGTATCAAAGCCGGCTGTTGAAAAAACGCTACCCAAAGGCTATCGGCTGCCGCACCCGCAACCTCAAGAAACTGGCCAGCGCCCTGGGAGACTGGCGCGATTTACGCCTGCTGTGCCACCTGCTCGCCCTGCAGGGGGATGAAACAAAAGAAATGATGGGGGAGCGGATTCCGCTGCTGGATGCAGCCCAACAGCGGCTGGAGGAACTGCGGGCGGAAATTGACCACCTGTGCAGGAAGCTTTTCCCGCACAGGCACTGGTCCTTCCGCTAAGCCGCTCGCTTTCGCACTATCATTTCAGTAGACCGCCGGAATGGGCCATCACATGAAAAATAAAGCTCTGCTCATTGGTACCACTCAACAGGTGTGCGCCCGGGCCACGCGCCCAGATGCCGACATCCTCGCCGCCGTGGGTTTCTGAGCCGAGCGGTACCAGCGAATCCTGGTGATAGCCCGACGCCGTGGTATCCAGTTCGGTCAGGTCCTTGCGCCCGCTGTCGATGGGATCGTCGTAGCGCACATCGGCATCGGTCTCGTCGCCGTAATGGGCGTGCCCCAAGCCGGTGGTGTAGCCGATGGTGGTATAGGGCTTGCCATCTGCCGCCAGGGAAAGTGACTGTTCCGCCTGGCCGTGGCGGTCGTTGCCCACCACCTTGCCCAGGATGGGGTTACCGCGGGTCGGATAGCCGGCGATGGTCATCACATGACTGTGATCCGCGGTGACGATGATCAGGGTGTCTTCGGCACGGGTTTTATCCACCGCGACCTGCACCGCGCGCGCCAGTTCCACCGCATCGTTCAGAGCGTTGTAGGCGCTGCCCGCATGGTGACCGTGGTCGATGCGCCCACCCTCTACCAGCAAGAAATAACCACTGTCGTTTTTACCCAGTAGATCGATAGCCTTGGCAGTCATCTCGTGCAGGGCGGGCTCGCCGGCGATATCGTTTTTGCGGTCCGCCTCGTAGCGCATATGCGAACTTTCAAACAGGCCCAGTAGCTTCTCGGTAGACGCGACGTCGATACCGTCAAAGCCTTTGCGGTCCTCGATATACAGTGGTTTTTGCGCGTCACTCGCATAGCGCGCTTTCCATGCTTCGATCAGGTTGCGACCGTCTTCGCGCTTGCCCGCCTGGCCTTCCAGGTCGGTCATTTCCTTCGGCAGGAAATTGCGGCGGCCGCCTCCCATCACCACGTCGACGCCATCGCCCACCGGCAGTTCCACCAGCTGGCTAGCGATATCTTTACATCCCTCGGGGGCGCTGTGCTCCCAGCCGCGCTCGGGCACCTTGGCGTAAGTGGCTCCCGGGGTCGCGTGGGTCACCCGCGCGGTACTCACCAGGCCGGTGCTCTTGCCCAGGCCCTCCGCCAGCTCGAGCGCAGTGGTGAGAGGAGCTTCGAGGCTGGCGGCGCAGTCACCGCGGGCCACTGATTCGTCCACGCTCAGTACGCCGGCCTTGGTTTTCACCCCGGTGACCATTGCGGTGGCGGTGCCCGCGGAGTCCGGGGTCTGCTGGTTGGTGTTGTAGGTCTTGATCAGGCCGGCATAGGGGAACTGCTCAAAGCTGAGCTGGTATTCCTCGCCCGCCAGTCCCTGCTGCTGACCGGCGAGAATGCGCGCGGCGGTCACGGTGGAGATCCCCATACCATCGCCCACAAACAAAATGATATTTTTAGCCGAACCGCGCTGGTTGTTGATAGGGCGCGTCGCCGCCCGCTGCAGGGCTTCCTCGCCCTCGCTAAACCAGTGACTGGCACGCTGGCTGCCCTGAAGCAGCACAGTATTTTTTGTCGCTTTATCTTCGGCAACACCCGCGTGACAACCGCCGAGTAGCGCCGCCGTCGACACCGTGGTGAGAGTCGCCGCGACGACTGCGGTGAGCGTTTTCTGGATCATTCTGACTACCCCTGAAAATTGAAACGCGCCAATTAAAGGGTGGGGATATTACAGAACCATGACCGGGGCGGCGACCGATCGCCGCCCGCGCTGGATGAACGGGGAAATACAGCCCCGCGAATAAGGCAGCAGTGTGTCGCACTCAGAAGTACGAAGACGTCCGTTGCACGCCGGTTTCCTGTCCCTCGGCAACCTCTCGCAGCAGGTTGTCGCGCGGGGACAGCACCGCGTCGCGGCCCTCGCGGAAGCTCTGCTCCTCGACAATCGCGCGGTAGGCCTTGTTTAAATCCAGCGCCCGGCGCGGTGTGGGCATGATCAGCACGTTGATATCCCCGGCGAGTCTGTCGAGCATCGCAGCCTTGAGTCCGCCCTTGTCATCAAAGAAACGCGCGCGCACCTCGCTGTTGGAGCGGTACTCGTCTGCATTGCCTACCTGCCTGAGGTAATAGGCATACTCGCCCTCTCCATTGGCACGCAGTGGCTCCGGTGTTCCGACCAGGGACTTCTGGTTCCAGTGATACCAGCCGCGCTGGAAACTTTTGTCCGCATCCAGTTTGCGGGTCATGGCAAAACCGCCATCGACGTTGGCCCCGATGGCCCCGTGACAGCCACTGCAGGTGGCCAGCTCCTCGTAGGACTGCGGGCGCAGTGCACCGTGGCGATCCTCGATAAATCCGCTGTAGCGCCAGCCGCGACGATTGCTGACACCGCGCTCGATATCCCCGATGACCGGCTCCAGACGGTCGGGAAAATCGTGCGCGTCCTTGAGTTCATCCGCAGCCAGTTCGCGATGCTGAAAATAAGTGACCCAGCGCACCTTGCGCGCGTAGCGCAGCTCTTTCATACGCGCGGCCATCGAGACCTCACCACTGGTATCCACATCCAGGTAGCGCACGCTGTGTAGGAATTCGGTGCCCAGAGGATAGGAACCGGCAGACAGGGGGGCCTCTCCAGATCGCTGCGCCAGCCGCGCCTGGCCCACATAGGACATATGGCGCTGCTCCAGCGGTGCCCAGTCGTAGGCAATCTGTGCGGCGATAGCCAGCTCGCCGTTTTTGTCCAGGTCCACCTTGAATTTTTGCTCGTCTACCGGATCGATCGCAATATCCGCGCGCTTGATCAGCGCTTCTACAATCGCCAGGTTGATCCGGTACACCTCGGTATTAAATTCCCCCTGCTCATTGTTGCGGTAAATCGCCGGCAGGCGGATCAGCACGTCGTCGGTGGATCCGTTGGTGGGAAAGAAAGTCCCCGGGAAAGGGGTGTAAGCCAGCGCGCGCCAGCCGCTGTACCCGCCGTCGGCATCGCGGTCAAAACCAGCACCGTCGAAATTGAACTGCACGTCCGGCACATAGCCATCCCAGCGGCCGTTGCCATTGCCGTCCCAGTGTTTCGGCAGGTCCTCGCGCAACTTTTTCCGCAGCGGCACACTGCCGTCCTGCGCGCGGTAATTACTTTCGCGCACATAGCCGAGAATCTGCTCGTCACTGACCTCGGCCAGGTAACCGGAGCGGTCCTTGAACAGGTTGTGCCAGCGGTTGGTACGCGCGGGCTCCGCGAAGTCGTACAGCAGCTGCAGGTCGAGATCATTGGTAAAGTTGGGTGCGCGGCTGTCGGTGTGGCAGACATAGCAGGGATTGCTCGCCGGGGCGCTTTTGTTTTCGGTCTTGGTATAACACTGCGGCGGCGTCACCGCCGCCGGGTTGGACAGATACAGCCGGCCAAGATTTTCCGGCTCGGCGGATACAGCACCGGAACCGAACAGTGCTGCGGTGATTGCCAGAATGATTGTACGCATGGGGTTCACTCAAAACTTTTTCAAAAGCCCGCTCAATCAGCGGATAAGACAAAACCCCGACAGTTACCTGCCGGGGTTTTCAGCCTGAATGGCTTTACCGGTAATGGGCGCCAGTGCCGCTTACTCGTCGGTAACATCCATGGCCGGGAAGGGCCCCACGTAGCCGGTGTAGGCGCGGTGCTCCAAAGAACCCGGGGCCAGCTTGTCGCCGTCGGACTCGCCGTAGGGATGCTGGATCACACTCATCAGGTAACCAAAGCCATTGATGTTCGGGTACCAGTAGGGCGAGGTGGTCTCGGAGCCGTAGGGCGTGGTCTGGATACGGGTGAGGCCCGCGGTGGAGTCTGCAGCATCCACTTCATCCAGATTGAGCGACCAGATCACATCGTTCTGGTGACCGGAGCCGGTGTCCTCACCGATGATCAGCGTGTTGTAGCCGGTGATAAAGGTAACGTTATCCGGGTTGGCAATAGCGTCTGCGTCACAGCTGTAGGTGGCAAACGGGCTGTCCGCCGGGTACTCCGCTTCTATACCGCCGATCAGGCCGCTCATATTGGTAGCCACGTAATCGGAACCGATGTCAGTATCCGCCGCCACATCCAGCTGGTAGACCGCGCCGCAGGAATTGCCCTCGGCAATCTGGATATGGCCAACATCGTCGGTCATGCCACGACCCACAGAGCTCATGGCCACGTACAGCTTGCTGCCGTCCGGATCGAAGGTAACCCCTTCTTCCTTGCGGAATTCCGTGGACGCACCCATCAGTGCAGCGTAGCGACGGGTCTCCAGGCGCGAGGCAACTTTTTCCATACCCGGCTTGACGCTAAGGCACTCGCTGTTGCCGTTGGTGGCGGTGTCGACACAGCCTTCGCCATCCACCGTGAATATATCGTCGAAGGTAACCGCGGGCTGGCCATCGGCGCCGTGTACCGCCGTGTCGATCTCGTCATTGCTGGCGTGGCCCAGGGAAACCCACTCGAGGTCGGCACTGCCCAGACCCTCGGCAGAAGTCTGGTTCCACTTGGCGGCGTACACGGTACCCGCACTCAGGTCACCGGCGGTATCCGCGACGAACATGTACAGGCCCACATTGGTGCCGTCATCGGTCATGTATACCGTCTTGCTGTCGGGCATCACGTAGGAAAGTTCGAAAGCGATACGACCCATGGCGTAGTGTTTGACCAGGTCAGATGTGGGCTCGCCATCGCCTTCCACATTGACAGTGATCTCGATATTCCAGCCGTAGAAATAGGGGTTCCACTTGCTGGGATCTGCGTAGTAATCCAGCATACCGGCGGAATAACCGTCCTCTGCGGCCTCAAGGTGTGTAGGCAGGCTGCGTGCATCCGGCTCGTACTCTTCTGATGCCAGGTGGGCGTTCCACGGCGTGACGGAAGCGGCGCAGTGCACCCAGCCCCCGTCCACACCGGACTGGTCTATCTGCCACAGGTCTTTGGTAGAAAGCTCACCGTTTTCCGGGTCCTGATTCAGTTCCATCAGGAACATGGCACCGGGCCGGGTTTCCATCTGGGATACGGAGAACAGGCGGTCGCCGATGGGCAACAGGGAGGTGTGCTCGTTGGCATCGGTAACCTTGAGCATGCCGTCTTCGCCATACAGGGGCTGGCCCGCGGCATCTACCAGCTGGCCGAACACCACATTGCCATTTACCGAGTCGCCGGAGCGCAGCAGGGTGTGGAAGCCGATATCGTACTCTGCACCGTCCACTTCGACCTTCGGCGATGCCAGGATCTGGCGTTTTTCGCTGTCGGTAGCGGGGGCGGCGACCCCGGTAAAGCTCAGGGAGCGCTCGGGCGTTTCATCACCACCGTCACCGGGATTCGGATCCGGCGTGACCACCGGTGGATTGTTGCGATTGTTGTTGTCGTCGCTACAGGCGGGAAGCAGGGCAATAGCGGCGAGCACTACTCCCAGTTTCAGGGCCAGCGGTGTCTTTGAAAACGGAATCATTATGTACCCCCATCAAAATTATTTTCGAGCGGGGGATTGAAACGATTCGAAATGACAGGGTCGTGACATGACCCGTGAAGTATTGGTGAACTTTTTATTAATACGGAATCTGTTCACAAACGGAATGCAATAACAGCCAGAAAACGTACTCTGCCGCAGGCTTATCCGTTTACTGGATAAATTTCACTGCACTTTCATCCGGGTCGCGACCGTTACCGGCAGCCTCCAGTTGTGCGAGATAACTCTGCCACTTTATTTCTTGTTCGTCACACAGTTCACGCAGGTAAGCCCAGGTATAAATTCCGCTATCGTGGCCATCGTCAAAAAAGATCTGCAGCGCATAGCGGCCAGCGGCGGCCACCTTTTCAATACCCACATGTATTTTCCCCGTCACCAGGGTGCCATCACTGGCGCCGTGGCCGCGCACTTCCGCACTCGGAGAATAGACTCGCAGGTATTCCGCCGGCAGGGAAAACTCGCCGTCGGGATATTGCAGGATCAGCTTTCGAGCTGCTTTATCCAGACGGATTTTTTGTGGCGGTTTTTGCTGGCTGTTTACTGATGCTTTCATACTAATGACAGAGGGGCACTGCGGCCCCTCTTTCCTGGTCGGGCTATTCTTTGCTGTTAGTAAAGAGTAATAATCAAAGAATAAAGCGCGACAGATCTTCATCCTTGCTCAATTCACCGAGCTGCGCGTCCACGTATGCCGCATCGATGGTGACGGTAGTATCGCCGTCGCCGCCAGCAAAGGAAATTTCCTCGAGCAGTCTTTCCAGCACTGTATGCAAACGGCGTGCACCGATATTTTCCGTAGTCTCGTTTACTTCAAATGCTACTTCCGCAATACGGCGGATACCATCTTCAGAAAATTCCAGCTTGACGCCCTCGGTGCCCAGCAGTGCTTTCTGCTGCTCGGTGAGCGAGGCACTGGGTTCGGTGAGAATGCGCTGGAAGTCCTGCGACGTCAGCGAGCTGAGTTCCACGCGAATTGGCAGGCGCCCCTGCAACTCGGGAATCAGGTCCGAGGGTTTCGACAGGTGGAAGGCACCGGAGGCGATAAACAGGATATGGTCTGTTTTGATCATGCCGTATTTGGTGGTGACGGTGCAGCCTTCGATCAGCGGCAACAGGTCGCGCTGCACGCCTTCGCGGGACACGTCGGCACCGCCGCTTTCCTGACGCTTGGCGACCTTGTCGATCTCGTCGAGAAATACGATGCCGTTCTGCTCGGCGGAGCGGATGGCTTTGGTTTTGATTTCTTCGTCGTTGATCAGCTTGGCGGCTTCGTCGTCGGTCAGTTGCTGGAGTGCCTGTTTGACGGTGAGCTTGCGCTTCTGGGTTTTACCCTTGGACATATTGGAGAACATGCCCTGCAGCTGGTTGGTCATTTCTTCCATACCGGGAGGCGCCATGATTTCGACACCCATGGGGCTGGCGGAAACGTCGATTTCGATTTCCTTGTCGTCCAGTTCGCCTTCGCGCAGTTTTTTGCGGAAGACCTGGCGGGTGCTGGAGTCTTTTTCGCTCGGGTCGGTGTTGCGTGCGGGGGGCAGCAGGGCATCTAGGACGCGGTCTTCGGCGGCGTCCATGGCGCGCTGTTTGACGCCTTCGGTGGCGCGCTCGCGCTCGAGTTTGATGGCCATTTCTACGAGGTCACGCACGATGGATTCGACGTCGCGGCCGACGTAGCCGACTTCGGTGAATTTTGTGGCTTCGACTTTGATAAACGGGGCACCGGCCAGTTTGGCGAGGCGACGGGCGATTTCGGTCTTACCGACGCCGGTGGGGCCGATCATAAGGATGTTTTTCGGGGTGATTTCCGCGCGCAGCTCTTCGTTGACCTGCATGCGGCGCCAGCGGTTGCGCAGTGCGATGGCGACGGCGCGCTTGGCGTCGTTCTGGCCGACGATATGGCGATCGAGTTCGTGGACGATTTCTCTGGGGGTCATGGACATGGTCTTTACTCGGATTCTTTGTCGCTTCGTTCCGGCTTCGGTTGCTTTGAAGCTGGTTCGGTGGCGGCGGGGCACCGGGTACTGGTTTTTGAAACCGCTGTGAAT
>NZ_LZDE01000221.1 GCF_002009015.1 Microbulbifer mangrovi
GCATCGTAGGTGGACCAGCGCGGGGTGGGAATCTGTAGTACGCGCGCGTAGTAGAAGGCGTGCTGCGAGGGATCAAAGTCGGGATCTGTCCAGGTGGCCATTAACTGGTTGTCGCCAATGGTATTTTTATAGGTTGCGTCCTTTTCGTTGACGGTATTGCCCACCGGAGGAATCTTGCCGTCCGCGTCGGGTTTGCGGTCGCCGGACAGGGCGATGTCATAAATTTTTGACTGCTGTTCTCCCGACTTATCCACCCAGCCTTTGACAATCTGGATACGGTCGAGATTGGCTCCTTCCGCTTCCTTGAGCGCCTGCACGATAAAGGTCGGGGCCTTGTCACTGGCGGCCGGTAAATCGCCGCCCATCGGCACGCCTTTCGTATAGGCCTGCTTTAACCCATCCTCTGTGCCAAGCGAAACGCCTGCCATGTCGAAGCCGCCAAAGAAACGCACCTTGAGTCGCGGCCCGGAAGTGGCAAAGGTTTCCTTGCGTTTGATCGCCTCAAAGATACCGTCACGGGTGTTGGCTTCCGCCCACACCGCGGCCACGCCACCAGAGCTGAAACTCCGCACCTGTTTCGCGCCAGCCGCATCGACCCCGGGCGGGCCTTCCAGTCTGTGCTTGGGATCGATTTCAAAACCGAACTTTCCGGTGTAGTTGTCTTCCTCGATTGCCGACGCCCCGTTGTGGGTGTCCGAGTCGCCGATAAAACCGAACTTGAACGGGTTGCCATTGCCCTCGCTTGCAAGCTTGAGGCCGCGGATCAGGGCTTCCCGCGCGTAGCCGCCCTTCTTGTGCTCGGGCGGGGTTGCGGTGGGCGCGAGGGTGTAGTCCCAGAGCTCGAAACTGCCGAACTCATCATTGGGAAACAGTGTCGGGTGGGTTTCGGAAGTGCCCTTGATCTGGGTGAGTTCATACACCGGCTCGTTGCGCATGCGCGCCTCAGCGTATTCCCGATTCAATGTGCTGCCGCCGTACGATTGATCCACCGGGAACATGAGCCCGTCGCTGGCATTGCCGTTGTGTGCAATGGCAAGAAGGTCGTTACCGGCTTCGCGCTGACCATCCATCCAGCGCCACAAATCCTCCGGTGTGCTGGAGTCTAGTGCAGAAAATGGGGCCTCTGGCACCTTGGCTGTGTCACGGAAAAAGACAACGCGATGCAGGTTCCTCCAGTCGGGGTTTGAAGTCCACTCATATCCCGCCATGGTGGTGAACTTGCCCGGCTCGTAGTGCGCGTCGGCAATTTTAACCACCTCTGACCAGAGTGACCTTGACAGTTCTTTGTCGCCGAGAATCGGGTCCACTCGCCTATTTGAGATGCCATCGAGGATTTCACCGTAAGCATCGAAAGATTTCTTGGGGTCGTCGCCGGTGATATCTGCCGCCAGCGGGTGCTTGCTGATCGGGCTGTCGGGGTCTTCCATTCGCGGCAGCGCACCGAGGTACTCCGCGTGGTCAGAAACGATATACCAGTCCAGGGGCACGCCTATTTTCAGGGGCTTGCCGCTTTCACCCGGCGGAATTTCTTCACCCTTCGCCCAGCGGTAGGCGGCATCGGGGTCCACCCAGGCCTCGTTGATGTAAGCGTCGAAAGACCAGCGGGTGTGCACGTGCAGATTGCCGAAGTAGACGTCGCGGTTCGGGTTTCGCTGTACCTCGGTGACCGTCGTTGTTTCTTCGACTGGCTGTGCCTCGGTTTCGCTTGCCGTCTCAGCTGCAGTGTTGTTTTCAGGCATGGATGAATCCGGCCTGTCGGCGGCATCTGGCGACGCCTTGCTATCTGTTTCGTTGCTGCAGGCGGGAAGCAGGAACGCAAGTAACAGGAAATAGCTGGGGAATCGCATGGGGCACTCACTGTTCAACAGGGGAAAAATGAAAATTCGGGTAGCTTAGTAATAGTTGAGTGGGGGAGCGCAGGGGCAGAGTTGAGTGCCAATTACAAGCGACAGGTGGTTTAAGGCGTGTAGCGCCTGTCCCTGCGCTTTTGCGAACAGCGGAGACTCATTGGTCAGTCACCCTGGGGGCGGTCAGTTGCCCAAAATCCATCCATGGGTTATTGTCTCGACCGTTGAAGGAGGACGACCTCCCCCAATCTGGGAACTGATGCCGAGGACGACCTGGCCTGTTGTAAAAGGTGCAGTCCATGTCCTGGATCTATCTTCTCGTTGCCGGTGCCCTTGAAGTTGTTTGGGCCTTCTCCATGAAGCAATCCCAAGGCTTCACCCGGCTTACGCCTTCCCTGATTACGCTAGTCACCATGGTCGGCAGCTTCTGGCTGTTGGCCGTCGCCCTGAGGACCATCCCGCTTGGCACGGCATACACCATCTGGACAGGTATCGGTGCTATCGGCGCTTTTCTGGTGGGCATTATGTTTTTGGCGGAGCCGGTGAATACGATGCGAATTGTTGCGGCGATTCTGATCGTGTCGGGGTTGGTGCTGATGAAACTTTCCGCGAGCTGATAGCCCTCGTCTTTGTATTAAATACCCGGGAGGAACCGTGCGCTTTCGAATGCACGGGTCCTCCTAATAGCTTTCAAACTATTACCATGTATTCCACCACCTTCACCCGCCTGCGCGAGCAGGAACTTGCCAAGTCCACCAAACCCTTTCAGGCCAAAGGCAAAAGTGTAAAGCGCTGCCCCGACTGCCAGATGGGTGACTTTGCGTGTATGTGCGCGTGGCGGCCGCAAAGCGAGAGCCCGGTAGACTTCGCGCTGCTGGTACACCGCAAGGAGCTGTTCAAACCCACCAATACCGGCCGCCTGATCGTCGACGTTTTTCCCCAAACCAATGTATTCCTGTGGAACCGGCTTGAAGCACCGGAGGGACTGGAGAGCCTGCTGAATGATCCGCAGCGGCAGTGCTTTGTGGTGTTCCCGGCCGACGGTACCGAAAATTGTTCGCGAGAGGTGACCCGCGCACTGCCGCCTGCGAGTGGCAAAAAAATAACGCTGATTCTGCTCGACGGTACCTGGAAACAGTGCAGCCGTATGATTGGCCTCAGCCGCTGGCTGGACCGTGTGCCCTGCCTGAGCCTGCCCGAGATTCTGGTGCGATCCTATTCCGTGCGGGATTCTGGTAAGAGTCACCGTTTCTCAACCGCGGAGGCGGCCATCAGCTGTCTGTTGCTTGCGCAGGAGACACAGCCGGCGGAAACTCTGCGGCACTATTTTTCTGTGTTTAACCAGCACTATCTTGCAACCCGCGGGTGTTGCGATATCGAAGAGGGCGAGAGTCACCGTTACTTGCGACGCCTGAAATCGTAATACATGTCGATGTGCTGCTGTGTGCACTGGTGCCAGAGGGGGATATTCGTGCCGAGGGATGAGCTGGAAGCGGCTGACCTATAATAAAAGGCGCTCGTCTCCGCCGTCGCTGATTGGGCTGTCGCCGACAGTTGCCGTTTCCGGTGGATGTTTTCAATCACGCCAGGGAAGCCTGGCGGTTCCACCAGATAAGCAATGTGCGCGAAAGCATGCGGATAGAAACAAGTGGAAAAACCGCTGGCAACCGATTTTTTCCCGCTTGCACTGGGGCTATTGTCGCGCTCTGTTTCGCGGCTGCTGTAGGCTGGAGCCAGGAAGTACCTCCCTACCGAGGCCTCACGTTCGAGCATGCGATCCTGCAAAGCCTGCAGAAGCACCCGGAGTTGGCGGATTACGTTTACCAGCTCGAAGCGGCCGACGCGCGCGTGGCGTACGCTGGGGTGGGGCCGCGACCCCAGCTGTGGCTGGAGATCGAGGATGTAGCCGGATCCGGCGACTTCAGCGACGTCGAAAGTGCACAGTCTACCCTGGGGATCAGCTGGCTGCTGCAGGGCGATGTGATCGAGCAGCGGGTGGCGGCCGCCCACAGTAAAATTTCTGTCATCGAGGCCCAGCGCCAGATACTGCAACTGGAAGTCGCGGCGGACACGGCGCGTTATTTTCTCCAGGCCATGGCTCAGCAGGAGCGAAAGCTTCTGGCGCAGCAGGCAATGGAGCAGGCGCGGCAGGCACTGGCGGATATTCGTCGCCAGGTGGTCGCCGGAAAAGTCCCCCAGGCCGACGCCTCGCGGGCCGAGGCGGAACTGGCGCGACGTACGCTGGCGGTCGAGGATATCCAGCATGAGCTGGAAGTCGCCAAGCACCAGTTGTCTGCCCAGTGGGGGGATCGCACACCAGTGTTTACCACTATTGTGGGCTCGCTTTCTGCCCCGGTTCCGTCGATCGATATCGAGCAATTACGCGCCCAGGTTGCGGGCAACCCGAACCTTTCAGTTTTTCTCAGTCGCGAACGGGTGGCCGAAGCTGAGATCGCCGTAGCGCGTGCGGAGGCTGGTATCCAGTGGAAGATTGATGCAGGGATTCGGCGGCTGGAAGCAACGGACGACTACAGCCTGGTGGCCGGGGTCTCTATCCCAATTGGCCGTCGCAGCCGCAATCGCGACCAAATCGATGCTTTGACGGCGGAGCGGAATCGCTACCGGTCGCAGATGGAGGCGAAAACCATCGAGCTGGAAACACGGGTCTATGTCATGGCCCAGCAATTGCTGCACGCGCAACACGTTGCTGAGGCCCTGTTACTGAAGATTATTCCCAGCATGGAGCGGGCACTGTCGGATACCCGAGTGGCATACCGCCAAGGGAAATACAGTTATTACGCGCTGGCCGCGGCCCAACAGGACCTGATCGATGCGCGCCTTTCCTACCTGGAAGCCCAGTACCGGGCACACCTTAATCTGATTGAAATCGAAAAGCTCACTGGACTGTCTCTGTCGGCGATAAGCGAGACCGCAAAATGAAATCGACGATCGTCTTTTGCCTGTTTCTGATTGCGACCCTTGCCGTGGGCTATGGCACTGGCCTGCAGGCAAGCGGTGCGTCAGCACAGGGCGGGGAGGCAGAGCCGGAGAAGGGGCCCCATGGCGGCCGCCTGTTGCGTGAGAACGGGTTTGCGGTGGAGCTTCGTATTTTCGAAACCGGGGTGCCGCCGGAATTCCGCGCCTGGGTCAGCGACGACGGCAAGCCTGTCGATCCGGGCAAGGTTACGCTCAAGATGGTGCTCACCCGGCTGGGCAGTGCCGAGGAGCAGGTGCGCTTCGCACCGCAGTCGGACTTCCTGCGTGGGGATACGGTAATTTACGAACCACACTCCTTTGTGGTCACTCTTCTCGCCCGCTACAACGGCAAGAATTATCGCTGGCAGTACGACAACTTTGAGGGCCGTACCCGCATTGCACCGAGTATTGCAGAAGCGATGGATATCGGTACCGGTATCGCTGGCCCTGCGCTGCTGAAGGAAACCGGCAAAGCCTACGGCCGCCTGGTGATGAATCCCGAGCGGGTTCGGCTGGTTAGTGCCCGGTTTGACGGCACCGTGGAATCCGTCAAGGTGGCCCTCGGGGAGCCGGTCGACAAGGGGCAGCCTTTGCTTGCGATCAACAGCAACGAAAATCTGAAAACCTACACCATCAATTCGCCGATCACAGGTGTTGTGCTGCAGCGCCAGGCCAATCCCGGAGAGCAGACCGAGGGCCGCACACTACTGACCATAGCCGACAGCAATGCACTGCTCGCCGAGCTGGACGTGTTCCCAGCCATGCGCGCCCGCGTTAAGTACGGCGCACCGGTGTCACTGAAAGTACGTGGTATCGATACGCAGCTGGAAGGTGAGGTGCGGCAGATCGACACCATGATCCGTTCCAATCAGTCCAGCGTGGTGCGTGTGGTGCTCAAGAACCCCCCGGCATCGCTGGCTCCCGGCGCGTTCGTCGCCGGTGATATTCAGATACGGGAATTCGAAGTGCCACTTGCGGTTAAACGCTCCGGACTACAGGCATACCGTGATTTCACTGTGGTTTACGCCAAGGTGGGCGATCAGTACGAGGTGCGTATGCTGGAGCTCGGTCGCGAAGCGGGTGAGTGGGTGGAAGTGCTTGGTGGACTGGCCCCCGGTACCGAATATGTCACCGAGAACAGCTACATCATCAAGGCGGATATCGAGAAGTCTGGCGCCGCCCACGACCACTGAGAGCGCCTTATGCTTGATTACCTGATCAGGGCTTCAATCAACAACCGTATGCTGGTACTGGCATTAGTCGCTCTGCTGTGTGGTTTGGGGTTATGGAACTTTACCCGGTTGCCGATCGACGCCGTGCCGGATATCACCAACGTGCAGGTGATGATCAATACCGAAGCACCGGGCTATACCCCCCTGGAAGTGGAACAGCGGGTGAGCTATCCGGTGGAAACGGCGATGGCGGGGCTGCCTGGCTTGTCCTACACCCGCTCCTTGTCCCGCTATGGCCTATCCCAGGTGACGGTCATTTTTGCAGACGGCACCGATATCTATTTTGCCCGCCAGCAGGTCAGTGAGCGCCTCGCCAATGCGCGCAGCGCGCTGCCAGTGGGACTGGAACCTGAACTCGGGCCGATCGCCACCGGCCTCGGCGAGATCTTCATGTTTACCGTGGATGCGGAGCCCGGTGCGACCAATGCCGATGGCTCCGCTGTGACCCCGACGGACCTGCGTACCGTGCACGACTGGATCATTCGGCCACAATTGCTGCGCGTACCCGGGGTAGTTGAGGTCAATCCGGTGGGCGGGTTCAAGCGGGAAATCCTCGTCGCCATCGAGCCGGAAAACCTGTTGGCGTTCGGACTCACGCAAACAGATCTGATTCACGCGATCGAGCGCAATAACCAGAATCGGGGTATTGGTTTTATCGAACACCGCGGTGCCCAGTGGCTACTGCGGGTGCCTGGTCAGGCGGATACCGTAAATTCCCTGAAGGATTTTCTGTTAGCAAAAATCGACGGTGTACCGGTACGCCTGGGCGACGTGGCTGAAATCGGAGAGGGCCGTGAGATGCGCACCGGTGCCGCCACCCAAAACGGTCGCGAAGTGGTTATGAGCACGGTGTTCATGCTGGTGGGCGAGAACAGCCGCACCGTTGCGCACGCTGTGGGTGAAAAGCTGGAAGAGATAAAGGCCAGCTTGCCACCGGGGATTACCGTGACTGCGGTCTACGACCGCACCGGATTGGTGGACAAGACCCTGCGCACGGTACGCACCAATTTGCTGGAAGGTGCGCTGCTGGTTGTCGTCATCCTGTTTCTGCTGCTGGGTAATGTGCGCGCGGCTATCCTCACCGCGCTGGTCATTCCCATCGCCATGCTGATGACCGTCACCGGTATGGTTCAGACCCGTGTCAGCGCCAACCTGATGAGCCTGGGTGCACTGGATTTTGGCCTGCTGGTGGACGGGGCCATCATCATCGTGGAGAACTGTCTGCGCCGCCTCAGCCAGGCCACACGCGATAGCGGTACGCTGGATGTGAAGGAGCGGTTGGAGCTCGTGTATCAGTCGACCCGCGAGGTGATACGCCCTGCCATGTTCGGGGTGTTCATCATCACAGCCGTATATCTGCCGATCTTCGCGCTGTCCGGGGTGGAAGGCAAAATGTTTCACCCGATGGCGACCACTGTAGTGATCGCTCTATTATCGGCGATGGTATTGTCGGTGACTTTCGTGCCCGCCTGTATCGCACTGTTATTTCGCTCGCCGGTGGTGGAGCGGGAAAACCGCGCGCTGAACAAGCTCCGCGACTGGTACCGTCCGCTGCTGGAGTTTGCCGTACGCGGCCGCGTATTGATTATGGCCATGGCCGCGGTTCTTGTGCTGGTGTCTGCTTTTGCCGCGACTCGCCTCGGCAGTGAATTTGTGCCGACCCTGGATGAGGGCGATATCGCGATGCATGCGCTGCGTATTCCCGGCACTTCGCTGGAGCAGGCCATCGCCCTGCAGGAATCCCTCGAGGCCCGTATCAAGGAGCTGCCGGAGGTGGAACGGGTATTTACCAAAATCGGCACCGCCGAAGTGGCCACCGATGCCGTGCCACCAAGTGTGGCAGACAACTTCATTATCCTGAAACCACGTGAACAATGGCCGGATCCGGATAAACCCAAGGCCGCACTGGTTCGTGAGCTGACAGCGCTGGTGGAGCCAGTTCCCGGCAATCGCTATGAATTCTTGCAGCCAATCCAGATGCGCTTTAACGAGCTGCTCGCCGGGGTGCGTGCCGAGCTGGCGATCAAGGTGTTCGGCGATGACTTCACCCAACTCGAGCAACTGGGTAATGCCATTGAAAACGCCATCGGCAAAGTGGAAGGCGTTGCAGACAGCCAGATGGAGCAGACCGCCGGTCTGCCCATGCTCAGTATTATTCCCGATCGGGCCGCGCTGACGCAGTATGGTCTGAGCGTGGGCGAGTTACAGGATCAGCTGGCCACCGCCTTGGGTGGAACGGTGGCAGGCCGCTTTTACCAGGGTGACCGGCGTACGGACATCGTGGTGCGCTTGCCCGAAGGCCTTCGCAAAGATGTGGACGCACTGGCCAGGTTGCCGGTGCTCCGTAGTAATGGGGACTATGTGCCGCTGGAGGAAATAGCCACTGTGCAGCTGGTGAGCGGACTGAATCAGGTAAACCGCGAAAATGGTAAGCGCCGCGTAGTGGTGACCGCGAACGTTCGCGGGCGTGATCTGGGCAGTTTTGTTGCGGATGTGCAGCAAGCAATAGCCAGTAATGTAGAGATTCCTGCGGGCTACTGGCTGGAGTACGGTGGCACTTACCAGTCGTTACAGTCCGCTGCCCAGCGACTTGGGGTGGTGGTGCCGGTTACGCTGCTCCTTATTCTGGGACTGTTGTTAATCGCGCTAGGTTCTGTCCGGGATGCGCTGGTAATCTTTACCGGCGTTCCCCTGGCTCTTACCGGGGGCATCCTTTCCTTGCTGTTGCGCGACATCCCGTTTTCAATCTCCGCGGCGGTCGGCTTTATCGCGCTGTCGGGAATTGCCATTCTCAACGGGCTGGTGATGGTGTCCTTTTTCCGCGACCTGCGGCACCAGGGATACAGTCTCCATGATGCGATCATTGAAGGCGCTCTGATCCGTCTGCGCCCGGTGATTACCACTGCGCTGGTGGCCTCACTGGGATTTGTACCCATGGCATTCAATACCGGCATTGGCTCAGAGGTGCAACGTCCACTGGCGACGGTCGTGATCGGTGGCATTATTTCCTCGACTCTGTTGACACTAATCGTACTGCCGGCTTTTTATCGCCTGCTGCACCAGCGTGAGTTGGAGCAGACATCGACCGTTGTAAACACGCCTTGATTGCAGCCTCTTAATTGTCGAGCACAAATTCTATTTTGTGATGCTCTATCTCCACATCTGGTGAACCGGGACTGTTACTTACTCGAGCGGGGAGAGAGTCATGCGGAGCTGGAAGCGTATGCCAGCCAGCGAAAGGTGGGATGGAAAGCGGGGTGAGAAACGGGGGTGAGAAACGGGGTGAGAAA
>NZ_LZDE01000222.1 GCF_002009015.1 Microbulbifer mangrovi
CTGAAAACAGAACCCCGGTACTTCGCCTTCGCTTCAACATATTTACTACGTTAGAAACTACTGAAATAAAGAAATTTGCGGAATTTTGGAGAAAACCATGTCCGAACTGAACACCAACGCATTCTGGATGCCCTTTACCCCCAACCGCAGCTTCAAGGCAGCGCCGCGTATTGTCGAACGCGCAGAAGGGATTTATCTGTTCGATAAATCCGGGCGCAAAATCATCGATGCCACCGCCGGACTCTGGTGTTCCAATGCGGGACACTGTCGCACGGAAATTGCCGATGCAATTCACCAGCAGGCGCAGAAGCTGGATTACAGCTCTATTTTTAATTTCGGCCACGAGCTGAGCTTTGAATATGCGGAACGTCTGGTGCAGTACACGCCGGATGGGCTGAACAAGGTGTTTTTCGGTAACTCCGGTTCCGAAGCGGTGGAGTCGGCGTTGAAGATTGCGCTGCAGTATCAGCGCGCGCGCGGCAAGGGATCGCGCACGATGTTTATCGGTCGTGAGAAGGGTTACCACGGGGTGAACTTCGGTGGTATCTCCGTCGGTGGTATTGCGCCGAATTACCAGTCCTTTGGCCAGCCGGTTAAGGCCAATCACATGCGCCACACCCTGGATATCGAACGCAATGCGTTCAGTAAGGGCTTGCCGGAGCACGGTGTGGAGCTGGCGGAGGATCTGGAGCGTCTTGTGGCTTTCCACGGGGCGGATCAGATTGCGGCGGTGATTGTAGAGCCGTTCTCCGGTGCCGGTGGTGTAGTGTTGCCGCCCAAGGGTTACCTGAAGCGTCTGCGCGAGATCTGTGACCAGCACGATCTGCTGCTGATTTTTGACGAGGTAATTTCCGGCTGGGGCCGCACCGGTTCTCCGTTCGCGTCTCAGGAATTCGATGTAACGCCGGATATGATCACGTCTGCCAAGGGCATTACCAATGCCACCGTGCCCCTGGGCGCGGTGTTTGTGAATGACAAGATCTACAACACGGTGGTGGATGCTGCCGGTGAGGGCATGGTGGAGTTTTTCCACGGCTACACCTATTCCGCGCATCCGGTGGCCTGTGCGGCGGGTATGGCGACGCTGGATATCTACGATCGCGAGGGTCTGTTGACCCGCGCGTCTGGCGATATCGGCAGCTACTGGGAGAATGCCCTGCATTCACTGGCGGATCTCGACAATGTGATCGATGTGCGCAATTACGGTCTGGTCGGTGCCATTGAGCTGCGGGCGCCGGAAGGTCTCAAGGGCAAGTTCGGCGGCAAGGCGTCGGCGATGGCCTGGGAGGCGGGTGTGATGGCGCGCGGCATTGGCGATGCGCTGTGCATGTCGCCGCCGCTGATTATCGAAACCCACGAGATCGATACCATCGTGAACACCCTGCGTGAGGTGATTTCCAGCCTGCGCTGACTCATGCGTTGAAGGCAGCCCCACAGGGCTTCCGGGCCCTGTGGGAGATTAGAGACGGGGCGGTCATTGTCTCGCTTAGTGTGGGAAATTACCGCTTGCACCCTACAATTAGGGGGTAGTCGGCCGAGTAGCAAAAGCGCGGGGCTGTGATGGCCTGTGCGCTCTGCTGTGTTCGCCGGTCATTATGGGAGAGCGGCGCAGCCGGCTACCCAGCGCGCGCGGCCTCCGTCCGTCTCGCCTTTTTGTTGCGGCGGCGGGGGCCGTGTGCAGCTATTTTAGAATCCTGTATGAATCTTGGTTAATCGGGTGGGGCATTCAGCGCAGAGGTGCGCTGGATCTTGTATCTTGCGAGGTAGCCCATGTCCCGATCCCGCTCGCCCTTGTCCCGGCAACTCCCCACCCTTCCCTTTCCCCGCCACTACGCCGTGCAGCTGCTGTGCGGCGCTTGTTGCGCCTTGCTGCTGTTATTACCTGTCGGGGGGAGCGCACAGGATACGGGGCAGTCGAGCGGTGAGTCACCAGAGGACTACCAGCGAGACCCCAATCGTCAGCGTCAGCTCCCGGCCGGAGCCCGCCGTATTACCCTGAGCGGCAATATTTACTATTACCAGGGCGGATATTTCTATCGCAAGGAGGACGATGGCTATCTGCGGGTGGAGCCGCCGCTGGGCGCGGAACTGACGTTTCTTCCCTACGGCAGTACCGGGTTTGAAATTGACGGCCGGCGCTTTTTTCTCAGCGGTACCGGCACCTTTTATCGGTATGAACCGAAGCGCCGCAGCTATATCGTGACAACGCCGCCCTACGAATGGCGCCGCTACTACAACGGGGATATCGTCGGTGCTTACGAGGATCGCCTCTATGGCTATCCTGACGAAGACCTTGATGACCTGCGCGACCGCTCCGGTATTCCCCGCGCTTATCCACCGGATGCCGTCGACCCTGACGCGCTGGATGGTCAGGGTGTGCCGCTGTTTGAGGCCGAAGGGTATCGCGACCGCCGCCGCCCCTATGCCAATGTGCGCCCACCCTACGATGCCAGCGGTGAGCGCTACGATAATCGCGCGCTGGCGGAGTCCGCCTGCCGTCAGGATGCATCGGATGCCGCACGCCGGGGCAGCAGTTTGCAGGACCAGAGGCTGCGCATTTATCAGCGCGAGTATCGCGACTGTATCCAGCGCTACGACCGGCGGCGCTGAGGTCGTTTTCCTGTCATCTACACTGATACAAATGCGCGTTCTGCGCAGGTTGTCCGCTGCGGTGCATATCGGCATCGCCTGCGATCCAGAGGTACAGGGACTGTCTCGGGCATGGGAGCTATCGGCGCCGTTTTTTTTCTGCGTTTCTCGCAATTTCCCCGTTCTGCGGCAATAGCTCTGCGCGCGTTTCTTGCATGCCTGTGCCTGTTGTGCTGTTTGTTCCCCACCCTGGGGAGCGCGCAACTCCCCACCCAAAAGCCGAAAGAATTCACCCCGGTCATCCCCGATTTCAACCAGCTCGCCGCGGACTGGTGGACACAGTGGCCGGAGGCCACCCATGAGCAGCGCACGGCGTGGCTCGAAGAGGTGGAAAAGGCTTGGCAGGACTGGCGCACTACCTTGCCGGAGGAGGCGAAGCTCGCCGAGGAAGTCAAAACCATCGACGGGCGTTTCAACAGCATTCGCAAGATCTGGGAAAAGCGCGATGAACTGAAAAAAGTCAGCGTACTGCCGGATGTCACTTTTCCGAAAAACCCCACCGTACTGCAGTGGGCCGATTCCGATGCGGCAGTAACCCGCGGCAGGCAGCGTTTTGCCGGTATGCGGCTGGAAAAGTCGCAGATGGACGAGGGGGTGAGCCTGTCACTGACCCACCTGCGGGATACGGTGGGAAAACTGCGTGACAAGAATCGTGCGGACGCCAAGCATCTCAAGGCCACCGTGGATGTGTTTCTGGCTCAGCTCAGTCACCTGCAGGTGCTTGAAGAGCAGACCATGGTTAATGAGCAGATTGCGGTTTGGGATGAAGAGCTGAAATACGCCGATGCAGAGCTGACGCGAATGTTGAAGCAGCTGCAGTACAGCGAGGAGGCAGCGCAGAAACTGGCGGAAGCCCGCACCAAAGAAAAATCCACTCTGGAAGAGCTGACACGGGAGCGCAATGACTCCCGCAACCTGATATTTGAAAGCTCCGATGCCACCGTCACTATGGAGCAACAGATCCGGTTGATGAATTACAGTGTGGAGGCACTGGAAAACCGCCTGCAGCTGCGCAAGCAGGAATTGCTGCTGGCGATCAATAGTGTGCTGGATCCCGCCGGTGACAAGCAGAAGCTCACGGTTAATAAGGATCTGGTGAACAATGCCGAAACCGTGCGCGACAACCTCACCCGTCAGCTCAACGTGCGCCAGCGCCAGATCGTCGCCTGGGTGGGAGAAGACAGCAAGGCGATGGGCAAGTGGTGGAGTCAGTTTGAAAAGGTTGCCAGCGGACTTGGCCGGGTGCGCGACCTGCTGGATGATGTAAAACGCTACGAGAACGCCCAATTGTTTGTCTACCAGCGCCAGCAGGGGTGGTGGCAGACCATGGGGGACCGGCTGCTGCTGCAATTCCAGAATTTGCGCACCAGCTGGCGCAACCTCGCCAATTACGAACTCTTCGCCGTCAGTCAGCAGCCGATCACGCTAAAGGACATTGCCAAAATGATCCTGGTGATCATCGCGGCCTGGGCCTGTTCGCGCCTGCTGAACTGGGTCCTTCGGCGCATGGTGCGCAAAAACCGCACCAGCGAGCAGGGGGCCTACACCCTGTGGCGGATCCTCAATTACTGCATTGTGCTGATCACTTTCGTGATCATCCTCACCATGGTGGGGCTGGATACTTCCAAGCTGACACTGATCGCGGGTGCCCTGTCTGTGGGTATCGGCTTTGGCATGCAGGCAATATTTTCCAATTTTATCTCCGGCATTATTCTGCTGTTTGAACAGCCACTGCGGGTGGGGGACCTGGTAGAGCTGGAATCGGGGGTATTCGGGCGGATTCGCGATATCAACGTGCGCTCCACCCGGATCACCACCCGCGACAATGTGGATATCCTGGTACCTAACTCCGAATTTGTGACCGGCCGGGTGACAAACCACACGCTGGAAGACCCGGTGCGCCGAATCCATGTGATGTTCGGAGTGGCCTACGGCACCAACCCGGAAGTGGTACGGGAGGCGGCCATGGCGGCGGCGGAACGTGTACCGGTGACTTTCAGCAACTGGCAGCGCAAGACCGAGGTATGGCTCACCGGGTTCGGTGACAGTTCTCTGGATTTCAAACTGGTGGTGTGGGTCAACAGCAACGCGGTGTCGTCTCTCGGAGACCTCAATGCGCTGTACAACATTGAGCTGCTGCGCGAATTCAACCAGCGGGGAATCGAGATTCCCTTTCCGCAACGGGACCTCCATGTGCGCAGCTGGGGAGATGCGGAGGCTGCACTCGGGGATAAGCCTCAGGATCCGTCCGGGGAAAGCAGTGCTCAGGTATCCACGCACAACCCGACTGCGGAGCGCCGCGGCTCCGCGGGAATCGAAGACTGGTCCAGCAGTGACGGGGACGCCGAGAGCGGCGGCAGCGAGGGTTCGGGCGGGGGCGACGATGGCGGATCGCCCAGTCACTGACGTCTTTTTTCGAATTCTGGCCCAGTATGGCCCGGCGGGGGCTGTTCATAATCGCCAGCCACTGTATTCTGGGGAGAATTAACCCAGAACCCTTACTGTCACTCGAGTTGCAGGTCCGCCCTTGCTGATCATCCCCATTCAGAATAAGCCCGACTGGCGCCGCCCGCCGCTGGTGTGCTTTGCCCTGATCCTCGCCAATCTGCTGGTGTTTGTGCTCTACCAGAGCGGCGATGAGTCCCGCTGGCAGGCAGCGGAGGACTATTACTTCTCCAGCGAGTTACCGGTCCTGGAAGAGCAGCGATTCTATGAGTTTGTGGGGGCGGAAAAGCCCGAGTGGCGATCCCTGGCGCAGGGCGCAGGGGAAGAGTTTATTTACGAGCAGTTGTTGTGGAGCCGCGAGTTCCACCACTGGCTAGTGCCGCAGCTGCAGCAGGAAGGCAAACAGCAGTGGCTGCAGCAGCGTCAAGAGTTCGCGGAGCTGCGCGATCGCCTGTCCAGCTTTGCCTACGGGCTGATACCGGCAGAGCCGACCCTGGAAGGATTGTTCGGGCATATGTTCCTGCACGGTGGCTGGGAGCACCTGCTGGGTAACATGATCTTTTTGCTGCTGTTTGGCCTGTCGGTGGAGCTGGCGCTGGGCGCCGCCTGGTTTATCGGCCTTTACCTGCTGGGTGGACTGGCCGCGGCCGGCCTGCATATGGGGGTGGAAGCGGGAAGCCTGATGCCGGTTATCGGCGCCTCCGGTGCGGTTTCTGCGGTGATGGGGATGTTTGTGGCGGTGTATGGCGTGCGCCGTCTGCGATTTTTTTACACCCTCGGTTTTGCTTTCGGTGAGTTCACCGCACCGGCGCTGCTGGTATTACCTCTATGGCTGGGCAAGGAGGTCTTCGGATACTTCTTTGGCAACGACAACATTGCCTACTGGGCGCACTTTGGCGGACTGGTGGCGGGCTTCGTTTGCACTATGGTGTTGATCCGGCTGCGCCCCAGCCGGGAAATCCACGTGGAAGAGGATCTGCCCCCCACGCCGGAACAATTGGCCCTCGCGCGTATCGAGTCCCTGCAGAACAGCGGCAAGCTGCTGGAAGCGAGCGAGGCCGCGGCCAGCGCCCAGCGGCAGCACCCGGAATCTCTGCCCCTGATCCGCAAGTCCATCGAGCTCACCGCCCTGGCACCGGAAAGCGAGGCGCACCACCGGGCCTGGCTGGCCCTGTTCGCCCTCGCGCGCTCCCCGGCGCAGGCGTTTGGGCCGATTGCCAGAGGTGTTGAGGAATATATGCAGCGGGTAAGTGAGCCGCGGGCGCTCAATGTGCGGGTGTGTCTGCTGCTGGCGCAGCGGGCGGCCAAGGAAAAGCACTGGGGATTGGTGGAGAGCCTGTTGCAGCGTCTGCAGCAGAAAGACCAGCGCCACCCGGTAATGGCGCGTTTGGCCAATGGTCTGGTAGAGCACTACCGTCGCTGTGGCGACGAGGAGCGCGCGCGCAGGGCTCTGGATTTTGCCCGCGCCTTGCAGCCTACCGCGCTCTAAATCCGTTGCCGGTTTATTCCGGCATCACGCCGGCTGTGCACTCTGCTCCGCGGCGAGGATACCCTGCAGCTGGCGCACTTCACTGATCACCTTGCTGTCGGGGTACTTGTTCTGCACAAACGCCAGCAGCTTGCGGCTGTTATCGGTGCGATTGAAGCCATCCATGTAGATTTTTGCCAGCAGCAGGTAGGCGCTGTCGAGCCGCGTGTAGTGCGGGTCTTCCTTGTGCAGGTTGTTGATCAGTGCCAGCGCCGGTTTGAAATGGCGCTGGCGATACAGCGCTTCAGCAAGCTGGTGGCGCAGCAGTGATTTGTCGATCGTCGGAGCGCCGTGGCTGCGTGTAGTAGCCAGGTACAGCTCCGCCGCCTTGTGCGCCTGGTTCAATTTCACGAACCGCTCCAGCAGATGCGGCCCCAGTTCACGCAATGCTTTTTTGTCATCTGTGGCCAGAAGCAGACGGAAATAGCGTTCATTCAGCGCGATATCATCCGGTTGCTGGCGCAGTACCGTGACCAGCGTCTTGCGCGCTTCCTCGTGGCGGCCCTCGCGCAACAGAATCCCGGCATCCGCCAGTGCCTTCAGGCGATCGAACTCCAGGGCCTCGAGAAACTCCTCGTCCTCCAACTGTGCTGCCACGCCCAGCTTGCGCTGCCGAGTAAGACAGATGTAGCCCATCATGGCGCTGGTGACGATGGAGAAATAGCTGGTGACGAACGCCACCAGGGGCAACAGCAGCCATACGGAAAGCTTGCCCACCACCGCCGGCAGCAGCAGGGCGGGTGCGGCCGACACCGCACTGGTGGACAGCCACAGCAGCCAGTAGGGCCAGCCGATAATCAGGGTGAAATGCAGTAGCTTGAGCGGGTTTACCGCGGCGCGCATGCTGTGCTCCAGCGCCAGCACGATCATCGCCGCCGGTGCCAGCAGTGACAGGGCAATGGAATACACCTGCACCGCGCCCTCGCCGAGCATCGCAAATAGCACTCCGACACCCCCGGCCACCAGGATCATGCCGATGACCTTGGCGAATACTGCCGCGCTGCGGCCGTCCTGCGCATCGCCGAAACTGGGCGCCTGTAGCTGGCCGCTGGCCAGTTTTTCAATCACCAGCAGGTTGTAACGCATCACTACCGCGAGTGTTGCGACAAACACAAAGATCGACAGGAACCCAAGGCCGGTCATGGCGAGGGCGGCTACCGCACAGATGGCGGAAATGGTCAGCGGTCCCGCGGCGAAGGCATAACGGAAGTAGAAGGGAGCCATTTGCCAGAACGGCTTGGCCTTGTTGCTGGCGCCGACATTCTCCAGGCGCTTGTTACACAGCACACATTTGGGGGTGGACTGGTAGTAATTATCCGCCGCACCGGGTACGCAATCGCTGCAGTAATCCTTGCTGCAGCCGGTACATTGCCAGACGGCGGATGCCCCGGAGTGGTAGTGGCAGGCTGTTCCCATGGTAACGATCCCTGTTGTTCTTTTTAGCCCATGCAGTGTATCGGCAGTTTCCCCGGCGGCGCAAACCACCTCTTGCAGCCTGCTAGACTGACCCAATATTGTGTGTCAGACACTTCCTATCCATCACAAAATCAAGGTGTACACATGACAACAGCGATGCAGGTACGGCTGGACAGCGCCGCGGCGGCAGATCACTGGGGTAAAAATGCTCTGTTGAGCTTCAGCGACAGCGAGGCCTGTATCCACGCCACCGAGGCCACCGGCGGCACTTTGGTCGCCGTGCAGCGTGCCGCGCGCCGGCTCGACGGCATGGGGGTGACGGATGTCGTCCTGACCGGTGACAACTGGGACCTGGAGAGCCGCTGGAGCTTCTGGGCCGGCTATTACAACCCGAATCGCAAGAGCACTCTGGACTGGGGTATTGCCGAGGGCGATGAGTTCAAGGAGCTGGAGGCGCGCAAGGCGGCGAGTTTGTGGGTGCGGGAAATCACCAATGGCTCCCCGGAAAACGTCTATCCCCGTGCACTGGCGGAAAGTGCAGCGGATATGCTGCAACAGCTGGCCCCGGATGCGGTGAGCTACCGTATCGTCTCCGGCGACGAGCTACTGGACGAGGGCTTTATGGGAATCCACAACGTGGGCCGCGGCAGCGTGCGCGGCGGTGCCATGCTGCAGCTGGATTACAACCCCGCGGGAGATGACGCTGCGCCTGTGGATATCTGTCTGGTGGGCAAGGGCATTACTTTTGATTCCGGTGGCTACAGCATCAAGCCCTCGGCCGGCATGACACACATGAAGTCCGATATGGGCGGTGCGGCGATGGTTGCCGGTGGCCTGGCACTGGCGATCGCGCGCGGCTTGAGCAAGCGCGTAAAGCTTTACCTGTGCTGCGCGGAAAACCTGATTTCTGGTCACGCGTTCAAGCTGGGCGATGTGATTACCTACAAAAACGGTGTGACGGCGGAAATCCTGAATACGGATGCGGAGGGGCGTCTGGTACTGGCGGATGGCTTGATCGCAGCGAGCGAGGAAAGTCCGCGTTATATCCTGGATGCTGCGACGTTGACTGGCGCTGCAAAAATGGCGGTTGGCCGGGATTACAATTCGGTATTGAGCCTGGAAGACGAGATGGCCGATAAAGTGTTGAGTGCGGCCCAGCAGGAAAACGAAAAAGCCTGGCGCCTGCCGCTGGAGAAATTCCATCTGGAGCAGATTCCTTCCGGGTTTGCGGAAATTGCCAATGTGGGTATGGATGGCACGCCCGGCGCTTCTACTGCGGCAGCTTTTCTGGCCAAGTTTGTGCGCGATGAAGGGCGCGGCTGGGTACACATGGACCTTTCCGGTTCCTACCTGCCTGCGCCAAATGATCAGTGGGCACAGGGAGCCAAAGGACACGGGTTCCGTACCATTGCCCGCTTCTTAATGGATAACTGATTTGGTTTCCGGGTAGCCGCTAAGTAGGTTTGGTGGCGGTGGAGCTCTGGGGATCTGTTTTCAAAACCGCCGTGA
>NZ_LZDE01000223.1 GCF_002009015.1 Microbulbifer mangrovi
GGATGGGTTCACGGCGTGTCTCGTAAACCTTTCCCGGCGGCAGTGCCGCCACTGGAGGCCCTGCGAAGCTCAAACGACCGTGGAAAACGTTATCCAGCGTAGGCGTTTTCAGGCACCAGGTCGTAATTCACATCGCCAAGGTCAAACTGCTCGAGCGGAGCCAGTTGCATGGGCACGCGGTAGCAGCGCAGTACATCGCCGTTGCGGCAATCCATCACCTCGAGGTCTTCCCCGGCGATGCTGTGCAGCAGACGGTCGAATTCGGTTACCGCGGAAGCAATAACGGACTTGTATTCCAGCTCGTCGCCCAGCTTGATAAAGCGGGCATCGGCTGCGCTGGTTTCGATTCGCAGCCAGCCCGGGCCGCGGTCCGCGCCGGCAACGCCAAGTACCAATGCCCCCTGCTGATCCTGGCACAGAGGTGTCAGATCGTGTACGCAAGGCTCCGCATCTACCTCGTTGCCCACCCACACCCAGCCCGGCAGGCCGATGCGGGTCAGATGCCATTCCGACAGCCATACGGTTTGGTCGTCGTCCACACGGAATTCACTGTACTCCTTCTGCCCGCCGCGGCTGGCGAGGGTCACGTTCGCCTCCGGGTTGTCCTTGCGGAAATTGTGTAGCTGCTGGGTCATCTCGTAATTGACCTCCCAGTGCTTGCACAGTCGCCACTGCATCGGGTACTCGCCCCATTCCACCAGGTATTCCTCGCGCTCGCGAATCGTCTCCGCCACACGCCAGAAAGCGCCGTCGATCAGAATGCAGGTATCTCCGGGTTTGCTACCGGGCGCGATGATGCTGTGTTCCGGGGACGCTTCCGATGCGTTTACCACATGTTCACTGCGGCCCTCGATGACCTCGTACCAGGGGAATCCGTGGCGCAGGGGAGGAGGGAAGGCGAGAGGTGGGCGGCCAGCCAGCAGGCGGCGGAAAAGCACCGACTTTTCGATTTCCAGATCGGACAGGGTGTAGCCTTCTTTCTGGGTGATCTGCCCCCAGGCAAAAGCGGCCCGTACCAGTTGTTTTTCTCTGTCTGAAAAGCTCATTTTTTCGGCGGGGTATCGGTGTCTATTAATTATTCGATATAAAAACGACCGCAAACGATACCATCGCGCGCCCCGGGGTGCCACGACTAATACCGCCACGGCCCGCAAACCTTGGGCGGGCGGTGGGAAAGTCCGGTAGACTGGCTGGGTTTGCCCGCCGGCTCACAAGGCTGGCGAGGTCAGTTAACGGATTACGATCAACGCTTACGAATACTGGAGTGTGCATTGGACTCAAGGAAGCGACTTATCCCACACCGGCTGCGATACAGCCTGGGGATCACATTATTTGCGGGGCTGTTCGGTGTTGGCGCGATGGCCGAGCAGGGCGCGGCGGAAATGGCTGCTCCCGTCAGCGAAACCTGTTACGCGGATGGCTGGTCGGAGTCACTGCGCTGTTACCGGATCCCGGTGGGTACCGACAGCGCGAACGCAGATGATCTGGTCAAGCTGTCGGTGCTGGTGGCACCGGCGGTAAACGGTGGGCAGCACGAGCCTCTCTACCTGCTCGCGGGCGGCCCGGGGCAGGCCGCCAGTGACCTGGTGCGACTGCTGAATCCGCTGCGCAAGTTGAACCGCGGGCGCGATATCGTGATGGTGGATCGCCGTGGTGGAGGGCGTTCCGATGCCTTCGATTGCGGCTTTGGTGCCGAGATTCCCAACAATATCGAACTCATGACCGCCCAGCTGGCCGCCTGCTATATCAATGCCGGCGAGCGCCCGCTGACGATCAACAGTCGCCAGACCGTGGAAGACCTGGAGTCCGTGCGCCGTGCGCTGGGACACGAGCGCATTTCCCTGTGGGGAGGCTCCTGGGGTACCCGCACCGCGCTGCTTTACCAGCAGTGGTATCCGGATGCCCTGCAGAGCCTGGTGCTGGATGGCGTTGCCCCCATTGATACCAAGGTGTTCCTGGCCGCGTCCGCGGCGGAGTCTGCACTGCAGGAACTGGAGCAGGCGTGCAGTGAAGATCCCGTATGTGCGGGATTTGTAAACTGGCGCAGTCAGCTGGATAACCTGCTGGCGAACTGGAGCCATGCCCAGGCGAGTAACTTCCCGGATCCGTTTACCGGGCGTCCTGCCGAAGAACCGGTGGAAACCTGGATGCTGGCCGGCGCCGTGCGCACCGCGCTGTACGACCCCGCCGCAGCGGCACAGCTGCCTTATGCGGTGAGCGAAGCCAGTCGCGGCAACTATGCGCCGCTGTCCGGCATCCTCGGGCTGTTTGCAGATATGGAAGGTGCCATGTCCCTGGGGCTAACCTATTCCGTGGCCTGTGCTGAGGAAATGAACCGGATCGACGCGGCGGATATCGACCGCGACGCCGACGATACCTTCATTGGCGATATGTTTATCCGCATCTTCGTAGAGGGCTGCAAGGTCTGGCCGGTGCCGCCCCGTCCCTACGATGCGCCGGAGCCCCGCGATCATCCGGTCTTGCTGATTTCCGGCTCTGCCGATCCCATTACGCCACCGAAGTATGCGAACGAACAGCTTGCCTATCTGCCCAACCAGCAGCACCTGATAGTGCGGGGCGGGGGACATATCAATTCGCCCCGCGGTTGCGTTCCGGACCTGATCCTGCAGTTCCTGGATCAGCCGGATGCGACACTGGACGATGGCTGCATCGCCGATATCCGCCGACCGCCATTTGCGGCCGGTGCATTCGGCCCCGCACTGATGCCGGAACAGGCAATTCCGGAAGCGGATTCCCTGCTTGCGCAAGAGCATTCTGCCGGAGGCGCAGGCGAGAATCCCGAAAAGCTGGAGCAGCGGGCTATCCCTACGGAAGAAGTCGCAGGAGGTGACCAGCCATGATTCGTGTCGACAAGATATGCAAGTCTTTCGAGGGGCAGCAGGTGCTGCACAACCTGAGTTTTGATGTGCCGGATGGCCGTATCACCGCGTTGCTCGGTGCCAATGGCGCGGGCAAGACCAGCTGCTTGCGTATCGTCTGTGGGCTGCTGCAGGCGGACTCCGGTCGCGTGCTGGTGGGCGATGCAGACCCCGCCTCGGATCCCATGGCGGTCCGTCGCCAGCTGGGTGTGGTGGGCGACCGCGAAGGGCTCTACGAGCGACTCACCGTACGCGAGTACCTGTCGGTATTCGCGCGTATGCAGGGGCTCTCCGGCGCGGCGCTGCAGGAGGCCCTGCAGGCGGTGCGCGAGGAACTGGAACTGGATGCCCTGTGGGACCGGCGCACCAAGGGATTTTCCCAGGGGGAGCGCATGAAGGTCTCCCTCGCTCGGGCCCTGGTCCACCGTCCCCGTCACCTCATTCTGGACGAGCCTACCCGCGGCCTGGATGTGCTGGCGGTGCGGCTGTTGCGCAAAACCCTGCTGCGCTTGCGCGCTGCAGGTACCACCATCCTGTTTTCCAGTCATGTCATGCCGGAAGTGGCGGAATTATCCGACCGGGTACTGGTTATGGCGGCCGGGAAGATTGTCGGTGCCGGCACGCCGGAACAGCTCGCGACGGAAACCGGCTGCACGAATCTCGAAGACAGTTTTGTGGCGCTGGCCTACGGGCAGCGGCCGGCCGTTGCGCAGACGCAAGGAGAGCCAGCGTGAATATTTCGAATGTGATCCGCGGCGTGAAACAGATGGCGCCGCTGTTGCGCAAAGAGTTACTCGAGGCGTGGCGGGACCGTCGCGCCCTGGTGATGGCCGTGTGCTTTTCCCTGATGTTTCCCGCGGCGCTGGCGGGCGGCACCATCTTCATGATCAAGAAACAGAGCGAAGACGTCACCCGTGTCGCGTTGCTGGGCGCCGAGCGCGCGCCGCTGATCCAGCAGCGACTGCGGTCCCCGAACCTGGAAGTGTCATCGCTGGACAGCGGTTCGCCGCGGGAGCTGCTCGCCGGGGATTACGATATTGTGCTGGAGTTCGGCGAGGACTTTGCGCAGCGCTACCAGGCATTCCGCGCGCCGCCCCTGTATCTCTATATCAACAGTTCTGATACTGGCAGCGGTCGCGCCCAGCGGGACATACAAGAGCGCCTCGGAGCCCTGCAACAGTTGGTGGTCACCCAGCGTCTTGCCGCGCGGGGTGTGGCGCCGCGCCTGCTGGCGCCCTGGCGTATCGAAACCCGTGATGTCAGTACCCCATCCAGCCGCGGCGCGTTGATTCTGGCCACGGTACCCGGGTTGCTGATCATGACCCTGTTTGTGGCCTGCCTCGCCACCGCAGTGGATACGTCTGCCGGTGAGCGGGAGCGTCTCAGCCTAGAGCCGCTATTGCTGCAGCCGATGGCGGGCTGGCAGATTATTACCGCCAAAACCATCGCCGTCGCCAGCCTGGGGTGGCTGGGTTCACTGTTGGCCATTGCCACATTGTTGCTGCTGATGCCGGTGATGCCGCTTACCGAGTTGGGTATCCAGCGCGCCACCACCACCGGTGGTGTGATTGCCATGGGGCTGATCATGTTGCCGCTGGCGCTGCTGGTGGCGGTATTGCAGATTCTGCTGGCGCTGCGCTCGCAGTCGTTCAAGGATGCACAGACCCAGTTGAGTATTTTCCAGATAGCGCCGCTGGTGGTGCTGATGGCGCTGGATATCGCGCAGATCAAACTGTCCGATAGCTGGCAGCTACTGCCGCTGGTGGGGCACCAGCAGTGGCTCAAGGGCTTGCTGGTGGGCGGTGCGGTTTCTCCCGTGTGGATGATCGCCGGGTCTCTGGTTACCCTCGGTTTAGTATTGGCCGCGGTCATGGTGGGCGCACGTGCTCTGCGCCGCGAAGGTTTGTTGTCCGCCAGTTGAAACCGGCTTTGAGGAAGGCATCGAGAGTGACGATTTCCGATCAGGAGCGCGAAGGGCTGCTCACCATCGATCTGGGCGCCATTGTCCACAACTACACCTGGCTGCGTGAACGCCTGCACGACGCTTGCGAGTGCGGGGCTGTGGTCAAGGCGGATGCGTATGGGCTGGGAGTGGCGCAGGTGGCGCCGGCTCTCTACGAGGCCGGCTGCCGGACTTTTTTTGTCGCCACCCAGGGCGAGGGCGTGCAATTGCGCTCGATTCTCGATGGGCCCGCAAGCATCTTTGTGCTGACCGGTGTGCGCCCGGGTTGCGAGCGCGCCTGTGCCGAGTCCGGTTTGATCCCGGTGCTGGTGACGACCGCGCAGTTACAGCGCTGGTGTGACGAAACGCTCGGCGTTACCGGCGATGAGGCGCTGGCCGCGCCGGCCGCGCTGAAAGTGGATTCCGGGATGACCCGCCTGGGGATGGGTGAGGATGAGTTTACCCGCCTGTTGCAACAACCCGCGTTGTTACAGCGGGCAAACCTGCAGCTGATCCTCAGCCACCTGGCCTGTGCGGATGAGGTCGGCCACGCGCAAAATTCCCATCAGCAGACTGCCTTTGCCGATATGGTGGCGCGTCTGCGTCACGTTTGCCCGAAAGTGCCGGCGAGCCTGGCGAATTCCGCGGGTATTTGTCTCGGTGAGAAATTCCAGTTTGAGGTAGTGCGTCCGGGGTGTGCCCTGTACGGGGTCAATCCGACACCTGCCCAGGCCAATCCCATGCGACCGGTGGTCAATTTGCGCCTGCCGGTATTGCAGCTGCGCCAGGTGAGTAGCGACAGTGCGGTCGGCTACGGTGCCACCCAGACCGCGGTGGCGGGTAGCTGGCTGGCAGTGGTGAGGGGCGGATATGCCGACGGTATACTGCGTGCCCAGAGTGGTCGCGGCAGTGGCGTGGCAATCGCCGGAGGGGATCGGGTTCCCGTGCCCATGCTGGGGCGTGTGTCGATGGATACTACCGTGTTTGATGTCACTGCCCTGAGTGAGGGGCAACGTGCGCAACTGTCATTGATTGAGGTGCTGGGGGAGTCTCTGACGGTGGACCATATGGGGGCCGCCGCGGGCACTATCGGCTACGAAATCCTGACCTCTCTCGGCCACCGCTACTGCCGCCAGTATCGCTGAACCGCGGCGCCGCTCGAAACGGTTCGCAGTACCCGAAATATCGGAGAATTTAACTTGGTCTCGCGTAATTCCAACGAAGTGCCCGCAAGCCCGCTGGCCGCACTGCGCCCGCTGTTGCTGCTGCTCGCTGACGGTGAGGTTCATTCCGGCGAATCCCTCGGAGAGGTGCTGGGTGTGAGCCGCGCGGCGGTGTGGAAGCAGTTGCAGAAACTGGAGCCCCTGGGGTTGCAGGTGGAGTCGGTCAAGGGGCGGGGATATCGCCTCGCGGGCGGGCTCGATCTGCTGGATCCGGAGTCGATCCTCTCGTCCCTGGGTAAGGGAGGCGCCTCGCTGCTGAATGAACTGCAGGTGTTTGACCAGGTGGACTCTACCAATGCGTGGGTGCTTGCGAGTCTGGAGCAGGGTGTGGGGCACGCGCGCGCGGTGCTCGCCGAACTGCAGTCCGCGGGGCGCGGACGCCGTGGCCGCACCTGGGCGAGCCCCTTTGCCTCGGGTATCAGTCTCTCTATCGGCTGGCAGTTCAATGGCGGAGTGCAGTTACTCGAAGGCCTGAGTCTCGCGGTGGGTGTCGCCCTGGCCCGGGCCCTGGCGCGCTTCGAGGTGCCGGATGTGCGCTTGAAGTGGCCCAATGATGTCTGGTGTCGCGGCCGTAAGCTGGCTGGCGTGCTGCTCGAATTGAGTGGCGACCTGACCGATCGCTGTGCGGTGGTGGTGGGGATTGGCCTGAATATGCGCCTGCCCGCTGCCGCTGCCGAGGCTATCGGCCAGCCGTGGATCGACCTCGCAGAAGTGTGTCCGGGTATCCCGCGCAATCAGTTGGTCGCGGCCATGCTAGATGAACTGTTGCCGATGCTTGACGCTTATCCAGAGGAAGGGTTTGCCCGCTGGCGCGACGAGTGGCTGGCGCTGGACCAGTTTGCCGATGCCGAGGTCTGCCTGCAGTCCGCCCAGCAGCGCTGGTGCGGTATCGAGCGCGGGGTCGACGACAGCGGCGCACTGGTGCTGGAGTGCGCCGGCGAGCGCAAGGTCTTCCACGGCGGCGAGGTGTCGCTGCGTCCTGCCCGCGGGGCCGATGAGCGGAAGGTGTGAGTGTGAATATTCTGGAGCTGGATCAGGGTAATACCCGTGCAAAGTGGCGCCTCATCGATACTAGTGCGCAAGTTGCTGATCCAGTGGTTCTGGCGCGTGGCGCTTTTGCTCCAGGGCCCTGGTGGGAAGCCGGAGTGATGCCGCCGGCCTGGGGGGAGTTTTCCCCACAACGGGTCCGCGTCGCGAATGTTGCCGGCGCCGCGGTCGAGCGCAGCATCCAGTCGCGCGTTCAGCAACTGCTGGGGGTGCAGGCGGAGTTTGCCCGGGTTGCGCGGGAATGTGGCGGGGTGCGCTGCGCCTACCAGGACGAGTCGAGGCTCGGGGTTGATCGATGGCTGGCGGTGCTGGCAGCGTTTCGGCGGCGCCCGGCGCCAGCGCTGGTGGTCGACTGCGGCAGCGCTGTCACCCTCGATATGCTGGGTGGCGAGGGTGGGCACCTGGGGGGCTATATCGTTCCCGGACTTGGCCTGATGCGCCGCGCCCTGTATAGCGATACCGATGCGGTGAAAGTGGCGCCGCCGGACAGCCCGCCTGCTTCCCTCGATCCGGGATGCAGCACGCAGGATGCAGTGGATCGGGGATTGCTGGTGATGGTTCTGGGGGCGGTCGAGCGCGTCTACGACGATCTCGCGCACCGCTGTGCCCTGTCCGGGTACGCGAATCCAAGATTACTGTTTTGCGGTGGCGACGGTGAAATGCTGGCGCCGCTGTGCGATCGTCCCGGGGAGTGGGCCGAGGATCTGGTGATGGAGGGGCTTGCGCTCACCAATCCCTGATCATGGCGGCGAAAGCGCCTGAGAGACATAGTGTGCGCCAGTGGCTGCCCCGGGGGTGCCCGGGTTGGTTAGAATGCGCACTGTTCAACGTTCTGACGCCGTTGTCGGCATCTAAAGTACTAATTGCCTGAATACATTATGCGCTGGATCTTTATTTTGTTGGTGGTTGCCAATCTCGCTCTGTTTGCCTGGTTCCTGTCCAACGACAGGCCCGCTGCCGCACGCGTGGCGCCGGTGATAGCGGTGGAAGAGGGCAATGGTATCTCGCTGGTTACCGAGGCCGATCCCGCCGCGTTGACCGAATCGCAGCCGCAGCCGAAACCGGCGCGGCCCGCTGCGCCGACACGGAACGTACGTCCGGGCGCGGAAGCCCTGTGCACAATGGTGGGGCCCTTCGCCGAAGCCTATCAGGGGGACGATGTCGCGCGGCGTCTGCAGGCGCTGGAAATAGACGCGGCCATGCGCGAAATAGAAATGCAGGGACAGATGCGGTACTGGGTGTTTCTGGCACCGCTAAATTCCTCGCAGGAGGCTTTCCGCAAGCTCAGGGAGTTGCAGGCGGCGGGTATCGACAGCTATGTGATACCCAAGGGGTCGCTGGAAAACGGTATCTCGTTCGGTATTTTTTCTGAGAAGGATCGCGCTGAGACCCTGACAGGCGAGCTGCAGAATCGCGGCTTCGAGGCCCAGTTCCGCGAAGAGCCGCAGACATACCTGGAGCGCTGGGTTGTGCTTGCGGAGGGGGAGGGCACTGCCGGGGCGGCGTCCCTGGCGGATGATTTCTGGGATCAGCTGCAGCTGGACTACCCGGATATTGGCCGTCGCCAGAACCTGTGTAGCGAGATTCGCACCGCGCAGGATCAATAATTGGCGGGTGTGTTTTGTCTAGGTGAAGAAAAGCGACAATCCCCTGTTGCTTGTCGCGAACAGTTCCCCTAGAATCCCGCCTCCACTTCAGGGGGTGTCAACAACGCCGAAGTGGTAAGCTCTTTTAGGGCTTGTTTGTGGAGATGCTGGCGTAGCTCAGTTGGTAGAGCAGCTGACTTGTAATCAGCCGGTCGGGGGTTCGACTCCTCTCGCCAGCTCCATTTCCTCCGGCTTCGTGTCGGTTTTGCCGAGGGGCAAAGAAAGCAGCTAAGTCTGTGAAAATTAAGGAAAAAAATTGTTGACAGCGAGGCGGTCGCTGTAGAAAATACGCACCGCTTTCGAGCAGGGGTTCCCGAGTGGCCAAAGGGATCAGACTGTAAATCTGACGCGCAAGCTTCGGTGGTTCGAATCCACCCCCCTGCACCATTATTTAGATGCCTGTGTGCTGGCATCGAAGGTTAGAAGAAGTTGTTTGTTCTTCTATCCTGGAGGTTTTCGCACGCGATAGCGCGGGCATAGTTCAATGGTAGAACCTCAGCCTTCCAAGCTGATGATGCGGGTTCGATTCCCGCTGCCCGCTCCATTCTTTAGTGCGGAGCTTGGTTGGTAGCTTGCCTGGTTTTTGGATCGGGTGAGAGCGCAGGCAGCCCCGCCTGCGTGTCGACAGTTTCTGTCGATGTCCGGAGTTTGCTCATGTAGCTCAGGGGTAGAGCACACCCTTGGTAAGGGTGAGGTCGGCGGTTCAAATCCGCCCATGAGCTCCATTATTCGTAGCCGCGGTGACTTGTGTCTCCGCGGCTATTTGTATCCGGCTTATTTGCCGTCAGGCGGGCCTGGGTGCATCGGTTCCCGGTTTGCCTCCTTGTGAGGTGCCCGGGACTGTTCTTGGGTGAAGGTCGCTAGTTCGGCTCACACTTATATTGGGAGGCCCGCAATGGCAAAAGAAAAGTTTGAACGTTCCA
>NZ_LZDE01000224.1 GCF_002009015.1 Microbulbifer mangrovi
TCACGGCGGTTTTGAAAACAGATTCCCGGTGCCTTGCCGCCACAGAGCTCGCTTCAATGCACCCATACCACTAAACGAAAAAACCGGCACAAAGCCGGTTTTTTACATTGACGAGCGGGTTTTTAAACAACCGCCCCAATATGCCAAGGCGCAAACTCGTTATCACCGTAATCGAGTTTTTCACTGGCACTCTGCTCTCCAGAAGCAATCGCCAGAATGTGTTTGAAAATCATCTCACCACATTCCGCGACGGTGTAGCGCTTGTCCAGGATGCCGCCGCAGTCGATATCCATATCCTCGCGCATACGCTCGAACAGATTGGAATTACTTGCCAGCTTGATACTGGGTACCGGCTTACCGCCGAAGGCGGAACCGCGGCCGGTAGTGAAGCACACCACATTCGCACCGCTGGCTACCTGGCCCGTCACAGACACCGGGTCGAACCCGGGGCTGTCCATAAACACCAGGCCTTTCTTGCGCACCTGCTCCGCGTACATGTAAACATCTTGCAGCGCAGTGGTGCCGCCCTTGGCTTGGGCGCCCAGAGACTTTTCGGCAATCGTTGTCAGGCCGCCGGCCTTGTTGCCTGGTGAAGGGTTGTTGTTCAACTCGACACCATTCATCCGGGTGTAGTTTTCCCACCATTCGATACGATCAACCAGCTTCTGTGCAACTTCCGGAGAAGCGGCACGGCGTGTCAGCAGGTGCTCCGCACCGTAAATTTCCGGGGTTTCGGAATAAATAACGGTGCCGCCGTTGCGCACCAAGATATCTGCTGCTGCACCCAAGCCCGCATTCGCGGTAATGCCGGAGTAGGCATCGCTACCGCCACACTGTACCGCCAGCGTGAGTTCGGAAGCCGGAACTGGCTCGCGCTCACAAGCGTTGGCCGTGGGCAGCATTTCTGTCAGTCGTTCGATGCCGGATTCAATCGCAGCGCGGGTACCGCCCTGCTGTTGAATCGTCATTACCTGAAAGTTGTCGTCTTCCTGTAATCCGGTTTCGCGCATCAGGCTGGTGATCTGCATGGCTTCACAACCGAGGCCGATCAGCAGAACACCGGCAAAGTTCGGGTGGGCAATATAACCGTGCAGGGTGCGTAGCAGAGTCTGGTAGCCTTCACCGGAAGTGGACATGCCACAGCCGCTGTCGTGGCCCAGTGCCACGATGCCGTCGATATTGGGGAAGTCACGCAGTTTTCCGCTATCGCGGAAATGGGAAGCAATGGCCCGGGAAACGGTAACCGAACAATTTACAGTGGAGACAACGGCCAGGTAGTTACGGGTGCCCGCTTTACCGTTCGGTCGGCGGTAACCCATAAAAGTGGCGCGTTCTTCCGGTGCCACCAGCTCGGTGGGAACATAATCCCGACAGAAGTCGTGCTCCACCGTGTGGTTGCCCGCTTCCATATTGAATTCGTGCACATGTGTGCCGGGAGCAATATCCTCCCGTGCAAAGCCGATAACCTGGCCGTACTTGATGACCGCTTCACCGGCTCGGATTGCGCGCACGCAGACCTTGTGCATCGCCGGGACATCAGTCACCAGCGGCATCATGCTGCCGCCCCAGTTAACCAGCGTACCGGCGGGTAGGGGCACCTTGCTCACGGCGACGTTATCGTCGGTATGTATATGAATGAGATCCATCTTGTCCTGACTCCGCTAAATTCGGACTCGCGGTCAGTTGTCGTTATGATTGGTTGCAATCTAACACTATATTGGTAAGGCCGCAATCGTAAGGATAGTAGAATTTGGTAAGACTGTAGTGGCAAGTTCCGTGTTGTGGTGGTTAAACCCGTTCTGTTAGACTGCACGATCGGTTTTCGCATAGGAGATCTATATAGGGAGCCTGTTTTGGCGCCGGTACATATATAGATGAGTACTGACCAAGGGGATGTGGTCAGGTTGCGGGGATCCCTGAGGGTAGCGCGGGGCCGGTGCAGGAGCGGTGGTCCTGGTGGTCTGGTTCGAGCGTCAGTCTCGGGTTGCATGACCCCCGTGCGCGGAGCGATAGCGAATTACAGAAGAACAGATGCTGTTACAAATGCAGGAGAGTGCCTCAATGCAGGGTGCCAGACTTTATCAACAGGTAGCCGAGAAATTGGCTGCCGCCATTGCCGCCGGTGACTATCCGGCCGGTACGCGTTTGCCGGCTGAGCGCAAGCTCGCCGAGCGGTTCGAGGTGAGCCGTCCCACCGTACGTGAAGCCATTATCGCCCTCGAGTTGGCGGGCTGCGTGGAAGTGAAAGGTGGTTCCGGCGTGTACGTGACCGACACCGAAGCCAGTGCCTTTTCTGCCGGTGAAAGTGATATCGGCGCATTCGAGATTCTGCAGGCGCGCATGATGTTTGAAGGTGAGGCTGCTGGCCTCGCTGCGCGCGAGATGAGTGACGCTGAGGTCACAGAGCTCGCGGCCATCCTGGATGAAATGGTGGCGGAAAACGCTTCTGAATCGACTGCCGAAGTGGCGGATGAGAAATTCCACCTGCATATTGCCCGTTGTACCCACAACGACGCCGTGGTGTCTGTGTGTGAACATCTGTGGAAGCTGCGTAACCACTCTTCTGTCTCCGCGCGCATTCTGGAGAAGGTGCGTCAGGCCGGCTCCAAGCCGCGTATCGAGGAGCACCGTCGTATTCTCGAGGCGATTCAGGATCGCGACCCCGATGCGGCGCGCAATGCCATGCGCGATCACCTGCAGCGCGTGGTGCAGCAGCTTCTGGATGCCACCGAAGCGGAGGCCCTGGAACAGGCCCGTCGCGAAATGAGCGCCGCCCGGCAGAGATTTGCCCTGCCCTGACCCCTTTGATTGCTCTGCATTTTCTGAAGCCGGCCACTGCGCCGGCTTTTTTGTGCCTTCTTTTTGGTCGCGGTGAATCGAATTGCTGCGGTACCTACGTACTATTTACGCCCCCGGTGTGACCAGCTGGTTGTTGCCCTTAAAAAATTGGTATGACAGTATTGGCAAGATTTTTTTGACTGGTCTTGCCGCAGCCTTGGGTGGGACCATAGCGATGATTTCTGTCCCCATAAGCCAGTACAACAATAAGCCTTGGGAGGTATTTATGACTGGACTCAACCGGCGAGTATTCCTGCAATCCATGGCGGCCGCAGCCGCGGTGCCAGCTTTCACCGGTTTGCTGCCCAATGCGGTAGCCATGAGCCGTCCGCCCAAAGCTCAGTACAACGGCCCCTGGGCACGGGTGCCCAAGATCCTTTCCGCGATCAAGCTGCCGGCTATTCCGGCACGCGACTTCAATCTGAAAGAACTCGGCGCCAAGGGCGAGGGCGAGGATGCCAGCGAGTTCTTCGCCGCTGCTGTTGAAGCCAGTCGCAAGGCGGGCGGTGGTCGTATCGTGGTCCCGGCGGGTAAATACCGCACCGGGCCCATCCACCTGGTTTCCAACACCGAGTTGCATGTGGAAGAGGGGGCGGAAATCCACTTTATTCCGGATCCCGAGCGCTACCTGCCCGCGGTCAAGACCCGCTGGGAAGGGATGGAGATGATGGGCTACTCGCCGCTGATCTACGCCCACCAGTGTGAAAACGTCGCCCTTACCGGCAAGGGGCTCATCGATGGCGGTGCCGACTGCGACACCTGGTGGCCGTGGAAGGGCAAAAATGGCAAGTGCGACAACAGTTCCAACGAAGGGGATACCCAGCACCCGGCCCGCGCCAGATTAATGGAAGAGATGGAGGCCGGGGTTCCCGTAGCCGACCGTCACTATGCCGAGGGCTCTTTCCTGCGTCCGCCGCTGGTGCAGTTTTACGAGTGCAACAATGTGCTGATTGAGGGGGTCACCCTGGAGAACTCCCCGTTCTGGGTGATTCATCCGGTGCTGTGTGAAGGTTTGACCGTACGCGGGGTGACGACAAGAAGCCACGGCCCCAATTCCGATGGCTGTGACCCGGAATCCTGCAAGAACGTGCTGATCGAAGATTGCCTGTTCGATAACGGCGACGACTGCATCGCAATCAAGTCCGGCCGCAACGCCGACGGTCGCCGGGTCAATGTGCCCACCGAAAACGTGGTCGTACGGAATTGCCAGATGCGCGACGGTCACGGCGGGCTGGTGCTTGGCAGTGAGATTTCCGGTGGTGTGCACAACGTGTTCCTTGAGGACTGCGTGATGAGCAGTCCGCACCTCGAGCGCGGCCTGCGCATCAAGACCAACGCCATGCGTGGCGGCAATATCCACGATATCTATGTGCGTAACCTCACCATCGGCCAGGTGAAAGACGTCATTGTGATCAACTTCTACTACGAGGAAGGTGACAAGGGCGACTTCGATCCGAATGTGTACAACATCCAGGTCGAGAACCTGATCTGTAAGGAGGCCAATCGCGCCTTCCATATTCGCGGATTCGAACGGGCCCCCATTCGCGGTCTGCAGATTTCCGACAGCCGCATTGACCAGGCTGCCTCTCTTGGTGTGATTGAGGAGGTGACTGGCCTGACCGTATCCAATGTCTCTATCAATGGTGAGGCCTTCAAACCGAGCTGATCAGGTGGGGCTGAAAAGCCCCCGTTAAGACGGCCAGCGTCTGCCGAAGCGCGCTGGCTCTGCGCCGATTGGCGCGCTATTCTACAAATCGACGAAAAATAAGCCGGAATGATCGCGGAATTGGTCTGCCAAAAGTTGCCAGTTGGTAATCCGTGTGCGAATATCGGCATGCTTTGATAATAAGCGGTAATACCAAAAAAGGTTTTACCAAATATAAAAGACGATAAGCGGAGATGAGAGTCATGAAGACCTTCGAGCTGAAACCACTCACTCTTGCGATGGCCATTGTTGCGGTACCGGCCTTTGCCCAAGAATCCAATCAAGTCGGCGATGCCGCTCTGGAAGAAATCACTGTAACCGGTAGTTACCGTGACAGCCTGTCCAAGGCGCTGGACCAGAAGCGTGATGCCGTAGGTAGTAAAGACGCCATCCTGGCGGAAGACATTGCCGACTTCCCCGACCTCAACCTGGCAGAATCCCTGCAGCGTATCCCGGGTGTAGCCATTACCCGTGATGCCGGTGAAGGTCGTAATATTTCTGTACGTGGCCTGGGTGCACAGTTCACCCGCGTTCGTATCAATGGTCTGGAAGCTGTATCCACCACCGGTGGTGCCGACTCCTCCGGAAGCACCAACCGCAGTCGCTCGTTCGACTTCAATACCTTCGCTTCTGAGCTGTTCTCCAACCTGACCGTGCACAAGACTTCTTCTGCTGATCTGGATGAAGGCTCCCTGGGTGCGACCGTCGACCTGAACACCGGCCGCCCGCTGGATATGGCCGAAGATTTCACTTTCGCGGCAAATGTTCAGGCAGGCTACAACAGTCAGTCCAAAGAAGCCGATCCGCGTACCTCTTTTCTGGTTGCCGGCCAGAACGAAGCGGGGACCATCGGCTGGTTGGCCACTTATTCCCAGTCCAAGCGTAATGTTCTGGAGCAGGGTTTCTCCAGTGTACGTTGGACCGCGAGCGAAGAAATTGCCAACTGCTCGGCCTGTGCCGACGACGCTGAGCTTGCTGCTCTGAACGAGGGCTTCTTCCCGCGTATTCCGCGCTATGGCAAGTTCACCCATGAGCAGGATCGTCAGGGCTTTACTGGTACCCTGCAGTTCCGTCCGACCGATCGCACCGAAATTCTGGTGGATTACCTCACTTCCACCTACGATGCTACTCGCGAAGAAGAATTTGTATCTGTTAGCCTTAAAGACAAGGGTAACTTTCCTGAGTTTGACGTAACCGACTATGTGATGGACAGCAATGGCACCATCACTTCGATGACCGTAAATAACTACGATCTGCGTGTTGAGCACCGTTTTGATGAGCTGGAAACCAAATTTGACCAGTTCTCCATCCGCGCTTCCCACGACTTCACCGATCGTCTGCGCGGCGACATGGTCTGGGGGGCGTCCGAGTCCAACTTTAATAACCCGATTCAGACCACTGCCATCGTTGATGCCATCGATGTGCAGAATGAGTTTACCTACAACGCTACCACTTCCGCCGGTACCATCGATTTCGCCGATTTCGATACCGCTAACCCGGCAAACTATGATTTTGTAGAGCTGCGTCACCGTCCGAATTCCGTCGATAACACTTTCGACACCGTTGCGTTCAATCTGGAATTCGACCTGACCGACACTTTGACCCTGAAGGGCGGTGCGTCTCAGAAGAGCTTTGAGTTTGACGTCGCAGAAAACCGCGCCGGACCCAAGTTCCAGGATATCCGTGCGACCGCTCTCCAAGGCAGCACTACCAGTATGAACGGCATCACCTGGTTCTCTCCTGACGTGCAATCAACACTGGACACATATCGCGCTGAAGTTGATGCGAGTATGTCACCCCGCCTTCGCGATATTCGTAACGTACAGGAAGATGATACTGGCTATTACGCTCAGCTGGGTTGGGACACTGAAGTCGCTGGCCTGCCGCTGCGCGGTAACTTTGGTGTGCGTCAGGTAACCACTGAAGTGGCATCAACTGGCTTCCAGGAGCTGGGCGATGACGTTGTAAAAGTAGTTGTTACCAACAAGTACACCGATACTCTGCCGTCTCTGAATCTGGCGCTGGACGTGCATGAAGACATGGTTGTGCGCTTCTCTGCGGGTGATGTCATGTCCCGCCCTGGGCTGACTGATCTGACACCCGGTGGTTCTATCGATCAGTACAACGGTGTTGTGAGCTACGGTAACCCGAAACTGGATCCGTTCCGTGCGCGCGCTTACGACCTGTCCTACGAGTGGTACTTCAGCGACGACGCGGTGTTCGCGGCAGCTTATTTCTTCAAAGATGTAGATACCTTTGTCAAAAAAGATACCTTTGAAAATCAGTCTTGGGCGGATACCGGTCTGGACGCCTCCCTGTTGACCGATGAAGGCACCTACGACGAGACCGACCAGTGGTCTATCAATCGCAACTTCAATGGCGAAGGTGGTGACATCTCCGGCATTGAGCTGCAGTACCAGCAAGTGTTCTTCGATAACTACGGCTTGATCTTGAACTACACCTACGTAGATTCAGAGATGAACCACGGTACAGCAGAAGATCCGAGCTACGGCCCGCTGAACAACCAGTCCAAGAACTCGTACAACGCTACCGTTTACTACGAGAACGAAGATTGGAGTGCGCGTCTGTCTTACGCAGCGCGAGATGATTACAACACCAGGGCGCAGGACAAAGGGCGTAACGGCAACGATATTGAATACACCGAAGGTACTTCCAACGTGGACTTCGTAGCCGGTTACAACCTGAACGATAACTGGAAGTTGAGCCTGGAGGCGATCAACCTCACCAACGAGCCTAACCGTCAGATGATCGATAGCGCTGGTCGTATCGTGGTTGATCACACTTACGGTCGTCAGTACTACGTAGGTGCTCAGTACAAGTTCTGATCTCACAGGATGATTAAGAGCTGAAGTAAGCGGCCGGGTGCAGGGATCTGCTGGTGGAAACACCGGCACAGGGATTCGAATTCGCACCCGGCCGTTTTTCGATTTATCGGCAGTCAAAATTTGATTGCCAGAAAAACAGAATAAAACCCGACTTCGTGGAGACCTCTGTGAAACTGTTTGACCAGTCCAAAAGCAAGCTGGGCCTGAATGCCATCGCATTTGCGCTGACTGCGGCTACCCTGGCCGCATGTGGTGAAAAAGCCGCTCAGTCCCCGGAAGAAACGGCTGCACCTGCAGCAGAAGCGGGAAAGCCCAGCGCCATCGCAACCCTTGAGCTTTCCAATCCCTCAGCCTTCCCGCGCCTGGACGAAGCGGTTTACCTCAGCTACTACGAACTCGGATTGAAAGCCGGTTTTGCTTCACCCATCGCGGTGTGGAACCAGGCTGAGCAGATTCCCGTACAGGCCATCGACAAAGACACCGATGGCAGCAAGGACGGCATCATCTTCACCGTAGATGTGGCCGTTGATGAAACGCTCAAGCTGCGCATTGCCAAAGCCGATGCGCCCGCAGATTCCGTGGCCAAGCGCACCCAGGCAGAAATCTCCCACAAGGTGGGCGGTGAGTGGAAAGAGCGCGAATATCTCGGCGGCAGTTTCCAGAACGTCAGTAACCTGGATGTGCCCAAAGAGCACACTGACCACTCCTGGTATATCCGCTACGAAGGACCGGGTATCGAATCCGATCTGGTCGGCTACCGCGTGTACCTGGACTGGCGCAACGGCTTTGACATTTTCGGCAAGTCGACCCAGGAGCCTGTACTGCAGGGCGTGGGCCAGGACGGTTTTGATTCCTACCACGAGCCCGCAGACTGGGGCATGGATATCCTGAAAGTGGGCAGCGCCGTCGGTGTTGGTGGCTACGGCTACTGGGATGGCGAAAAAGTCATTCGCGTGAGCGATGTGCAGGACTGGCGCGCGGAGATTACCGAAAACGGTGACCTGTATTCCGCCTTCAAGATCGACTATCTCGGCTGGAAACCGGTTGAAGGTGTCGCGACCGACCTGAGCGCACAGCTTTCCATGCATGCGGGCAGCCGCCTGGTGGAAGTGAACGCGAAAACCAGCGAAGAGCTGGACAACCTGATTGCCGGTATCGTGAATCACAAGGGTACCGAGCTGATTGTGGGCGACATGGATATTACCGGCCACGCCTACACCTATATCGGTACCTACGGCCCGCAGAGCCTCGACGGTGCCAACCTGGGTATGGCGGTGCTGGCCAAGCGCAAGGCGATCAAGGAAACCACCAGCGACGAGCACAATCAGGTGGCCATCCTGAAGCCGGCGGACAAAGAAGTTCAGTACTACTTTGTTGCCGCCTGGGCCAATGAAGTCGAGAGCCGCCACGGCCCGATTACGACCAAGGCCGAATTCGAAACCTATCTGGAGCAGGAAGCAGAAAAGCTCACCATGCCCCTGCGTCAGCGCCTGACTACTGCAGCGAGCGCAGCAGAAACGGAGCAACCATTATCTGCTGATGTAGCACTGGACTGGAGCAAGCGCCTGGCGGATTCCGAGCTGGAGCGCAAAACCCTGGATTACCGCTTTGGCGGTTACGACCATATCCGCAAGCGCCCGTCTTACTTTGAATACACCACCGGCATGGTCATGCAGGCCTACGACGAACTGAATCAGGTGGCGCCGGAAGCGCGCTACGCCGATGCCGTTCAGACCGTGATGGGTTCCTTCGTCAATGAAGACGGCTCCATCAATGGTTACGTGCAGGAAAAGTACAATATCGACAGTATTCGCGCCGGTACCATGCTGCTGCGCATGTACGAGCGCAACAACGATGCAAGCTACAAGAAGGCGGTCGATACCCTGTTCGAACAACTGGAACATCATCCGCGCACTTCCGCCGGTGCTTTCTGGCACAAGAAGCGCTACCCCTACCAGGTGTGGCTCGACGGGGTCTACATGGGGATTCCGTTCCTCGCCCACTACGAACAGTTGATGCACGAAAAACCGAATGTTGACGAGGTGCTGGCCGAGTTCAAACTGGTCAACGAAGTACTGAAAGACCCGGAGACCGGTCTGTTCTACCACGCCTGGGATGAAAAACGTCAGCAGGAGTGGGCCAACAAGGAAAGCGGTCTATCCGGATATCACTGGGCGCGCGGTATGGGCTGGCTGGCCATGGCGCTGGTGGACGTACTGGACTTTATTCCAGAGGAAAACGCCGAACAGCGTCAGTACCTGCTGGACATGATTGCCGAGATCGCGCCGGTCATCGAAAAGTACCAGGACCCGGAGACCGGTACCTGGTGGCAGATTATCGACAAGCCCGGTGAGCGCGGTAACTACCGCGAGTCCACTGCCAGCACCATGTTTACCTACTTCTATGCCAAGGCGCTGAACCAGGGCTACCTGCCCAAGGACAAGTACCTGGCTACCGCGAAAAAAGCCTATCAGGGCCTGCTGGATGAGTTTGTTCAGGTACACGCCGACGGCACCATCAGCATCACCGATATGTGTCAGGTGGCTGGCCTGGGCTTTGGCCGCGACGGCAGCTACGAGTACTACATGAGCGAGCCGATCTACGACGACGACCCCAAAGGTACTGCGCCGTTTATTACTTCCGGCGTTGAGATGTACAAGCTGTTGAAGTCCGAATCTTAAAATTTACCTGAAGGTTCGCGATGCCGTTTACTGGTGCTGTGGCGGTTCTGCTGGCCGGCGCCCTTG
>NZ_LZDE01000225.1 GCF_002009015.1 Microbulbifer mangrovi
ACCAGCAGCTACGACTGCCGCCCCTACACCTCGGGCAACAGTGAAAACTGCAACTTCAACAACCCTCAGGCAGGCACCTGGTATATCAGTGTCCGGGGCTATCGCGCCTATTCCGGCGTAACCCTTGAGGCACAGGCTAGTCCGTAACCTTAACTGTTGGTAGAACTGAAATGGCGGCCTGTGGCCGCCATTTTTTTGATTTTTGGAATATTGAAGAACACGGGATTCAGCATCCGCAACAAATGATCTTTGGACGTCGACGCCGCCCCACATCCAAAGTCAGTATCGTCTCAGACTAAACGCTCCAGGACTTCGCACTACAGAAAAAAAAGGGCCCTGCTTTCCGTTAGTTTGGGGTGGTCACTAACGAAAAGAATTCAGGGCCCAAGGGGATGGTTGGGGTAGAAGCCCGACAAGTTACAGCTGACTGCTGTGCAATTCTGTCAGGAAGTCCTGCTCGGATACCGCCGGTCCGGTAAAGGCCAATGCGGTAACGAACATCATCAAAGTGGTGATCAACACGCGTTTACACATTGTCAGTACCTCGCAGTGAGGGTGATCTGCTTTGTCCTTGCCCATCTTCGGCCCGCATCTGGCGGGCGCGCATCAGACTCAGTTCAATTACTGCGGAACGCAGGGCATCTGTAGGACAGCTGATGACCTTTCCGACTTTCGCGCTAAATTCATTCATTTCTTGACCTCCACTTTTGGCCGCCATGAAAGATCGCTGGCGGCTCTATTTTTAAGGCCAGCCACTTCTTTCCGGCCAGTGAATTCTGCGCTTACGGCAATTTCAACGGTATCAGAAAGCTTAAAAATCCTTGCCTAATCCTATGAAAATCCTGGAATCCTGCGCTTTCGAGACCATTGCGTTCTATGCTGATCACCGGGAGTTATCAAGAATGTGACTGCATTAGCGGTCATGTTCACGGTGATTCCGCAACCGACCCAGCCTCATCAAACCGCTACTGCAGGCCTACCAGCAATATGCAAAGAGCACCGGGAGCGATTAAGCTGTATTCCCAACCAAGTATTCAGATAACGACGCATGTGCAGCCTATTTGACGCAGATGACGATGCAGGTCTGGAACGATTTATCGCAGAGCACGGCATCCATCACCCGCAGCAGATGATATTTGGCCGGCGGAGACGCCCTACGTCCAAAATCAGTATCGTCACCGCCCGCCACGGAGAACCCGTGGTGGAAAATGCCATTTGGCATCTCTACCTGCAGCGCGATGGCGATGGCTGGAAACCCCACAAGAAATACTGGTCCATCAACAGTAACTGGAAAAAGCTTGGTCAGCGCCCGGAATACCGAAAATCCCGCTGCCTGATTCCCGCCACCGCCTGGGTAGAGAGCCAGAACGGTAAAAATCCCGTTGAATTCACCTTTGGAGATCACAAGCCATTCTTTTTCTGCGGGTTATATAAAACCTGGGGAGAGACACTGAGTTGCAGCATCATCACCCTGGATGCGCATCCGGACACCGCCAGGTATCACGAAAAGAGCTTTCCGATGATCGCGCCGGATAACGAAGAATTTATTGCGCGGTGGCTAGGACCGGATGAGGACACAATGCCCTTTGAGCCGTATTTACATGCAGATAAACAGATTGGTGGTGCGCGGCTGAACGTTCAACCGGTAACCCGGGCGACCGCAACGGAATACATAGGCCCAAGGCAGGAAGTGTAAACCAGTGGGCTAACCAGTAGATTCAGCCGCGGGAGTTGTCCCACTCCCGCGCTGCTTTTCTGGTTTGTTGTTTGCTGTCAAAACGATCGGCAGATTTGGCCCGGATATGGGCACCGCCTTTGCGCAACAGCGGATTTTGCGCGACCGGATTGCCCGGCGCGCGCTGTTCTTTTGCGGAAATTTGGATAGATATTTTCCGCTCAGGTTTTCTCATCAATAAAGCCTCCTTAAATCCAACTTCAGCCCTTGATACAGATGACCTGCTTCAGGGTATGTACCACATCCACCAGGTCGCGCTGGTTCTCCATGACCTGATCGATATCTTTGTAAGCCGCAGGAATTTCATCGATAACACCTTTGTCCTTGCGGCACTGCACCCCACGGGTCTGGGCTTCCAGGTCCTCCCGCGTAAAGCGCTTGCGCGCCGCAGTACGACTCATGCGCCGCCCTGCCCCGTGGGCACAGGAACAGAATGACTCGGTATTGCCCAGACCGCGCACGATGTAGGAGCGCGCACCCATAGATCCGGGGATGATACCCAGCTGGTCTTTCTGCGCGCTGATGGCCCCCTTGCGGGTAACGAATACATCGCGGCCGAAGTGCTGTTCCCGCACCACATAATTGTGGTGACAGTTGATCGCCTCGGACTCAAGCGTAAACGGCGGCAGCTCTTGCTGCAGTACCCCCACAACCAGCTTCATCATCTCCTGCCGGTTGACTCTCGCGTACTCCTGGGCCCAGTGCACTGCTTCGATATAGTCATCGAAGTGTCCATTGCCTTCACTGAAGTACGCCAGGTCACGGTCCGGAAGGTTATGCATATGCCCTTCCATATCCCGCTTGGCCAACTGGATAAAGTGCTGTCCGATGGCATTGCCGATACCCCGGCTGCCGGAGTGCAACATGATCCATACCCGGTTGTTCTCATCGAGACAGATCTCGATAAAGTGGTTGCCGCCACCCAGGGTCCCCAGCTGGGTCACCCAGGTTTCCTGCGAACTACGCAGTTTTTTCAGCAACTGCGGGTGCTTCGCGAACAACAGATCCGCACCAGATGCCAGCTTGCTGGCCGCCGCCTCCCGGGCACTGACCCGCTTGTGACGACCAAACCCCACCGGCACGCGACGCTCGATGGCATCCCGCAGTGGCTTGAGGTTATCCGGGAGCTGATTGGCATGCAGCGATGTGCGCACCGCATTCATACCACAGCCAATGTCCACGCCCACCGCCGCTGGAATAATCGCACCCACGGTCGGGATAACAGACCCCACCGTCGCACCGATCCCCATATGTACATCCGGCATCGCCGCCACATGGGAGTGGATGATGGGCAACTGGGCAATATTTTTAAGTTGTTGCAATGCGGCGTTTTCAACGTCCTGCGTGTAAATCTTTACCGGCACTGTACCGGCGCTCGCATTGCTGTTAAGTACCATTTTTACAGGCATAACTCGTCCCTGGATTTCTCCACGTATTTATTCAAATGCCTTTCAGAAACCGGAAAATAAAAAGCCCCGGCGATCGCCAGGGCTTCAGAGAGATCTGGCTTGAAAGGCGGTATCACCTTTCAAGCGCGAGCACATGAAAGGCTGTTCAATAAGAACTTGGTTTGTTGCTCCGATATGACATTTCATGGCTCCTGTTGAGTGCGTTAATTAATTGCGGCAAGGATATTGTCTGTGACGACATTGTCAACATTTTTTCATCGGAGCTGCCATTTTCTCATGCGATATACTTCCTTCCCCGCTTGTTTTTGTATTTGTACATGCGCTGATATTCCCGTCTCTGTCGGGTAATCTCGTACAGCACGATCCCGGAGGTGGTTCCCAGGTTGAGGCTTTCTATCATCCCAAGCATCGGGATATTTACACAAAGCACACTACGCTTGATTGCCTGCTCACTGATCCCTCGTGACTCACTGCCAAACCAGACAGCAAGTTTCGAGAACTGAGTGTACTCCCCTTCGTGCAGTACCACGTTTTCTCTACCCTTCGTATGCGGAGACGTCACTATGGACTGGTAGTTGTTTCTTTCCAGGTGATCAAAGCAATCATCCGTGCTGTCAAACCGCTTCACAAAGGTCCACTTGATCGCGGAAACAGAGGTACCCGACAGGGATTTTCTTTCCCGCATTGCTTGCCAGTCATCCGGCAGGCGTTTTCCCGGATCCACCACATAGACCTTTTCTACTCCAAGGGCATTCACGTTTCTGATGATCGTGCCGATATTCTTGACGTCGTGTGGGTCCTCGATCACTGCAATCAGGTACTTACACTGATAGGGCTTGATCTTGTCAGCCCGCATCCGCTTAGTGCTCTTTTGACTCTCCATTTCCATTGCTATTCTCCCTGGAAGCGCTACACAAAGAATCCCGTGCCGCGGTTAACCCCCGCTCCCTTAAATCTAGTTACTCATTGACAAAGACGCTATTCAGGCAGCCTGCCAGACTCGTTGAGCTACGGGTGTATTACATTTTTATAAACGTCACGCGGTCTGCCGTCCGGTATCCACGGTTCAATAAGTAATGCATGGCCATCTGCCGCTCCATGGGCGCCACCTGGTTGATTACCACCTGCATGGGTAATCGACGACGGCCACTACACCAGGCCAGAAACCCGACCAGGTTCTCGCGGCTCGGCACCGGTTGTATTACCTGCAAGACGGAAACCGGGTATTCGCGCATAAAGCGCTTGGCGTTCACATAATTTGTTACAGAAAGGCCCGCACCGTAGTCTCGGGCACCGATAATCAAGCGCATAAAGGGACCTCGCTATGTCACGATCCCGGCTGTGTTCGAGCCGGTAACCAAAGGAATTTTTTTACCGCCCCAACCAACGCGATAAACATGACTACCCTGCGGCAGCCCCCAGGCAACGATTCGGGAGAAGGATTTGACCGCTGCATATATAGGGCGAGATACAAATCGCACCCGCCATAAAAAAACCCGGTTGACGGACATCGCCAACCGGGTTTCTCACACGTAGTGTTCAAAAGTCCGATTGGCGCGCAGCCGACCGGACAGGCCGAACTACGCTTTCATGCGTTCACCGAAAGAGTTCTCTGCATTTATCTGTAGACTCAACGGTGGCCAGCACAAAGCTGCCCCCGGCAAGGCACAGGTACCCTGCTCCCGCCCAATACTCCTGGGCGTTCCGAACATGGCCTTGTGACAGTCGAGGTTTAACATTTCAGTTACCAGTCGTTGTTGCCGCGCTGCGGCGTAAATGCGATTAACAATTCCAACTAAAAATTCAATGAACTTGCTGATCAAGTTCTTATTTAAAGCTAACACGAAAAAAGCCATTTGCAAGAATTTATTCTTCTTTTATCTATATTTTTCAATAACTTACGTTAATTTAGAGCGATGGATACCCTACCGTTATTTCGGCATAAAAAGCTGGGTATAGAAGCCGGTAGCAGCGTAAATTCATACGCCTAGCGCTTTCTCGTATTCAATCTTTTGTGCATCGTATTTCCATGCTTTACAACGAAACCTGTGTCACCAAAACCGCTATAGCGTGTTCAACGAAACAATAAAAAACCCCCGGAGGCGAACCTACGGGGGCTATTGAAGGCCGTTTCCGAAAGGCTCGCGCCTCCCGGGTCACAGGAGGCAGTCAGGGCAGATTTTTCTCCACACGAACAAACCACGCCCGCGTCCCCTGTGGGGCGGCGCAATCTATAAGGTTTAAAACGCTGGGTAATCTGGTCACGGTACTCTCCTGAGTGATGCGGAAATTCTAGGGCGCCGAATAAACTTTGCAACCGCCAATTTGTAGAAGAACGAGAATCTGTCGTAGATAACTTCGACTTGCCTCCGGCTAAGCACACACGAGTACACTGGATTTACTGCCGCCCCTGTGATTCGAACCGGTCCGCGAGAACCTGCGTGATTTGCTCGACCAGCTCACCCACATTGCCCCTACCCTCCCAGGCATAGACCGACAACACCATCGCGGGCTCCAGGCCGAGGGACGCATTTAGCCGAACGCGGGAGTTGCCCACTGCACCCAGCGGAAGCAGCGAAAGGCCCAACCCGGCTTCCACCGCGACCAGCACGCTGTTCAGACTGCTGCCGGTAAACGCGATATACCAATTCCGTCGTTCGCGCTCGATTCGCTCGAACATGGTTTCGCGGTAGAGGCCGCCGACCGGAAAGGTCACCAGGGGCATCGGGTCCGGCCACTCCCCGCTGGTATCCGCACCTTCAAACCAGCCAACGGCTTCGGGAAAGCTCGCGCGGCAATCAACGCTGGCCGTCGACTCCTTTACCACCACCACATCAAATTCACCGGCGCGAAAGCGTCTGCTGAGATCGCGACTCAACCCGGTTGTCACATCCAGCCGCACCTCGCGATGCTGTTCGGAGAAAGTGGCAAACTCCCGGCTCAGCCGCGAAGTCGCAATATCGTCCGGCAGCCCGATACGGATGGCGGAAGTCCCGGCCGGGTCGGAGAGCAGCGCCACAGCTTCCGCCTCCAGAGCAAGAATCCGCCGCGCATGGCCGAGGAGCCGCTCGCCGGATGCGGTCGGCCCCACCGGACGCGCAGCGCGATCGATCAACTCCCGCCCCACTGCCTGCTCAAGCCGGCTGAGTTGCTGGCTGATGGTGGATTGCGTCATGTGTAGCCGGTCGGCCGCAGCGGTAAAACTGCCGACGTCGACGATGGTGACAAAGGCGCGGAGAAGACGGGGATCGAGCATAGAGCCATTAAGAAAATGGATGATTTGAATAACGATATCTAATTTGATAATGACCTGCCAGCGCGATATACATCCCTGCCCCCCAATTAATCAGGGATGTCCCACGATGAAAACATTGCTCAATGCCGCCCTGGCCGTGCTCACGGCCGTTTCCTTCAGCCCTCTACAGGCTGCCACCCGGGACCAGGCCGATGTCATCATCCGCCACGCCACCATCGTCGACGTCGAACATGGGCAGCTGCTACCCGACCAGGCTGTCGCCACCCGGGGCAACCGTATCGTTGCGGTGGGGCACGACGCGGATGTGGCCAGGCGCTGGCGCGCCGAGCAGACGGTCAACGGCCGCAACCGCTACCTGATCCCCGGCCTGTGGGACATGCACGTACACTTCGGCGGCGGTGAGGCCCTGATCGAAGAAAACCGGGCGCTACTGCCGCTGTACGTGGCCAACGGCGTCACCACGATCCGCGACGCCTCAGGGGACCTCCCCCTGGACGTGCTGAACTGGCGCCGCGAAATTGCCGAGGGATCCCTGTTTGGCCCGCGGTTGCTGAGTTCGGGACCGAAGATCGAAGGCATCAAGCCGGTGTGGAAAGGCACCATCGAGACCGGCTCGGAGGCCGACGTCGACAAGGCCATCGCCCAGTTAAAGTCCCTCGACGTCGACTTTGTGAAGATCACGGACAGCACCCTCACACCGGAACTTTTTCTATACGCGGTAAAGCAGGCACGGGCCGCCGGACTGCGCACCTCCGGCCATATTCCGCTGCAGATCCCCATGCGCCAAGTGGTGGATGCAGGCCTCAGTTCCATCGAGCACCTGGGCTACGCCTACAACGCCGGGGTAAAAGATGAAGCCACCATCGCCGCCGAATTCGCCGCAGGTCGCCTCACCCGCGAAGAAGCCCGCGCGCGCCTGAACACCGGCTTCGACCGCGACACCGCCATGGCCGCGTACCGCGATCTGGCGCAAAAAGGTGTCTTCGTGACCCCGACGCTGAACGGCTCACGGATAATCGCCTATCTCGACCAGGACGATCACAAGGACGACGAGTACCTCGCATATATCGGCCCGAAACTGAGAAAAACCTACGAGTGGCGCGTACAGCGCGCCGCCGGCGCCACGCCGACACAGATTGAACAGAGACACGCCCGCTACCAGCGCGTCGCGTCCATTATTCCGATGCTCCAGCAAGCGGGCGTCACCATCATGGCCGGTACCGATGCCGGCTTCCTGAATTCTTTCAACTATCCGGGCGTCGGCCTGCACGATGAGCTGGCACTTTTTGTCGAGCTGGGACTGACCCCGACGCAGGCGCTGTCCGCCGCAACCCGCGCGGGACCCGCGTGGTTCGGCCAGCTGGACCAATACGGCTCTATTGATGAGGGTAAAGTCGCGGACCTAGTGCTGCTGGAGCGCAACCCGCTGGAGGATATTGAAGCCACACGCGCGATCCACACCGTGCTATTGCGCGGCGAAGTTCAGGACCGCACGGCGCTGGACCGCCTGCTCGCCGACACACGCGCCAGGGTTGCCGCCTGGGACGCGAAAGCTGCAGAGCGAAAGTGAGAGCAACAGGAGGTTCAGGACACGCAGACAGGGGAACAATAAGCGATACGGACAAGCCTATCGGGCAGTTTGATACTTAATCTGCGCGTGACAAAGATGCAAGAATGAGGCACTTATTGATGCAGACAGGCACGAGATAGCAAATGACTTACGCCCCCTCCAAAAGTCCGGTCCTGAAACTCTGGAAAACTCTCGGCGGTAACGGCTTCGGCCGCTGGCTGGTGAGCAAAATTGTCTGCTTCGATGCACCTTACTTCAGCTCGATCAAACCGCGCTTCACTCAGATAAAGCCGGGTCTGGTTGAGGTAAAATTAAAAAAACGCCGCGCGGTGCAAAACCACATCAAAACCGTGCACGCCATCGCCATGTGTAACGCCGCGGAACTGGCGGGCGGCGTGTGCCTGGACGTATCCCTGGACGCCAACTTCCGCTGGATTCCAGTGGGTATGACCGTGCAATACCTGAAGATGGCCAAAACCGACTTGCGCGCCGTATGCAATGTAGACGACTTCCATTGGGATTCTGCGCAGGATGTGGTGATGCCCGTCAGCGTGTTTGATACCAATGGCGAGGAAGTCTTCCACGCTGACATCACCATGCGGATTTCTCCCAAGAAAAAATAAGCTTTGCCGAATAGGCATGCCTGCCTTGGGCAGGCACAGCCCTCTATCTGAATGACGATCTTCAGATCGCACCCACCATAAAATGCCCGGTTGACGGAATTCGCCAGCCGGGCTTTCTCTCACGCAGTGATCAAAGTCCAATTGGCACGCAGCAGCCATAACCTTTCGACAAAACTCGCAGCACCAAGAACTGCCGAAGAAACATAGTACCAACGTACTCCAACCTTCATTTTCAAACCAAAATTCTACGCGGTAGAATCAATTCCCTTGCCACGATATATAGCCACCTCTATAAGACAAAGGCACCCAAACGGACAGAAATGGACATATAAAATGCCGTTAGCCCCAGCAATCAAAAGCGCTGTCGCAAAGAAACTAGAAGAATACGAAGGGCGATATAACCACCTATACTTGGACACCGTGGGTAAGGTTACCGTAGGTATTGGGCACATGATCCCAAACAGATTTGCCATTAGCTCGGTGCCGCTATTTACTGTTTTAAACAACCTGCCTGCCACCCCGGCCACTGCCGCACAGAAACAAGCAGAGTTTGACCAGATCGCAAAACAAAAGCGCAACTATCGCGCCGGTTGGTACAAACAGTTCTGCAAGCTTGTTATGCAAGAAGCCGATATCGATCGGCAAAGAGATCACCACATAGACTCGTTCTACAAAGAGCTGATCGCATTGTACAGTACAAGACGAGGGTTCCAGAAAGAGTTCGACCAGTTCCCAGCAGCAGCCCAAATAGCGCTTTTTGATATGATCTTCAATCTGGGCGCCACGAAACTTAAAGGGCAATTTATTAAATTCAACGCTGCTATTAAAAGTGAAGATTGGAAAACTGCCGGAATAGAATCCTATCGCCCTCACGTAAGCCCAGGTCGAAACAACTATGTGAATCAACTATTTCTTAGCGCCAACTCAAAATCAGCGACTACACAACCCTGAAAAACACTATGAGATATTTAGCCCTGCTAGCTACGATTTTTCTGGCCGCATGCTCCCCCCAAAATGCTCCAGACATCAATAAGTCTTTAAATGAAGAAGAATTTGCAGGATTGGAAACTATCGGGGATAGCTATGAATCCACCGCACTAAACTATGAATTGGACGCAAAGGACGGTTCACTAATAAATTTTACATCTTGTTCAGATGTCGAAAACACGCATAAGGAATCCGTAAAAGAGGATCAGTTTCCACTATTTATAATGCTAGTGCGGAATTGCCAAGCACTAAACGTATTCTTCAAAGGCCAAAATTCATCCGCGACCTTCTTACCAAACACGCTCTCATCGGAGTTCATTCGCAATCTCCCCGCCACATCCATCCCCTACCTGGGTGGAGAAAAACCTGCCGAAAGTAGTGAAACGATGGAAAAGGCCTACCCTAACCTGAAAACCCAAGAGATAAGCCCCTCAGTATTACAAGTACAACTCGATGACATGGATATCAATTTCACCACACTGGCAAAGGGCGATTTCAATGGTGATGGAATTGAGGACCTCTTGCTGCGACTTGACTGGACAATGACCACAGCATACGGAAAGGGTTACGACCTTTTGTTAATCGAGGCAGATGAGAAAATAAAGCGGATAACCAAACGCTGGTGAATGGCAGCCTTGTACTGCACGTCAGCTGCGAGAAGGCACGTGATCCCCATGACCGCTACATGAAGCAGCACCGGATAGACAGCGCAGAGTAGATGGTTTCAGAAACAAAAAAGCCCGCATCAAGCGGGCTTTTTAGATATGGTCGGAGTGGCCGGATTTG
>NZ_LZDE01000226.1 GCF_002009015.1 Microbulbifer mangrovi
GTCCCTCTTTTCGACAGTCTCGCAAAGGGATCTCGGTATCAGAACCTTCGCATCAAGCCTGGATATGTTCGATCGACGAATAGGTCAGTCATTGCTAAGAAGTCCAAATTTAAGGTCCTGATGCCGGGATTCGTTTCCGGGACCGTACGCGGCCATGGATGGCCGCGTCCGAGCGCACAGGGATGTGCTTGTAGCGTGTCCCGGAAACGAATACCGGTAGCAGGGCCGCCCCGGAGCCCTCTACGACGTCCCGATGTATCGTCGCAGAGCTCGCCCGCGGGCAAGCTCCTACGGGAACGGTGCGGGGATTGAGAGTCAGTGACCACAAACTGTCATACTCCCCTGTTATAAGCCCCGAGACTGTTTAGAACCCATTCGTCACAAACCGACCTTTCCCCTATCAGGTAAATGGGTATAACCTACAGACTGAACCCCCAGACTAAAGGTGCATGGAAACCAATTTGGAAACACAAGCCCTCGCTCACAGCATCACTCTTGAGCCAAACGACGCCCGCCGCCTGGCCAACCTCTGTGGCCAATTTGATCAACACCTGCGCCAGATAGAACAGCGACTGGAAATTGAGATCCGCAATCGCGGCAATCAGTTCGCATTCTACGGCGATGCCAATTCCGCCCGCGCCGCCGGTGAGATCCTGAGTAACCTGTACAAGGAAACCGGATCCAACAATGACCTGACCCCGGACGAAATCCACCTCGCCCTGCAACAGTCAGATGTCGAGCTGGTAAAAGGCGGTCAGAAGGCAGAGGAAGGTGAGGGCGACCAGGTAGTGCTGATCCGCACCAAGAAGTGTTCCGTACGGCCCCGGGGGATCAACCAGCGCAAATATGTACGCGCGGTACAGAGCAACGATATCAACTTCGGCATCGGCCCCGCCGGTACCGGTAAAACCTACCTCGCCGTAGCCTGCGCCGTGGAAGCCCTGCTCAAAGACTCTGTAGAGCGCATCCTGCTGGTACGCCCGGCGGTAGAAGCGGGCGAGAAGCTGGGCTTTCTGCCCGGTGACCTGAGCCAGAAGGTAGACCCCTACCTGCGCCCCCTGTACGACGCCCTGTTTGAAATGCTCGGTTTCGAGACCGTGGGCAAACTCATCGAACGCAATGTGATCGAGGTAGCGCCACTGGCGTATATGCGCGGGCGTACCCTGAACAACGCCTTCGTGATTCTGGACGAGAGCCAGAACACCACCCGCGAACAGATGAAGATGTTCCTGACCCGTATCGGGTTCGGCTCTACCGCGGTGATCACCGGCGACCCCAGCCAGATCGACCTGCCTCGCGGACAGGCGTCAGGCCTGCGCCACGCCATCGAGGTACTGGATAAGGTCAACGGCATCAGCTTTACCCACTTTGGCGCCAAAGACGTGGTCCGCCACCCGCTGGTCCAGCGCATTGTAGAGGCCTACGATGTGCACGAAGCGGAAGTGGAAGCCGAGCGCGAAGCGCGCAAGGCCGCAGCGCTGGAAGCTGCCGCCGGTAAAACCGCCGGGGAAAATGCGGCCTGATGCCGCGCCCATGAACACCAGCCAATCCGAGAGCGGGGCCCAATCCGGGCCGCTCGAACCCGCTGTCATCGCCCTCGATGTTCAGCGGGCTTCCTCCTATCCCGAACTCCCCGGCGACGACGAGCTCGCCCATTGGGCGGCAGCCGCCGTAGGTGGGCACCGGTCCGAGGCCGAGATTTCCCTGCGCATTGTCGATGAAGACGAGAGCGAGGCGCTCAACAGCCAGTACCGCGGCAAGCAAAAGCCCACCAACGTGCTCTCCTTCCCCGCCGATATCCCGGAAGAGCTGGGCTTGCCCCTGCTCGGCGACCTGGTGATCTGCGCCCAAGTGGTGGCCAGAGAAGCGGAACAGCAGCACAAAGCCCTCTCCGCACACTGGGCACACATGGTGGTCCATGGCACACTGCATCTTTTGGGTTACGACCATATCGAGGACGATGAAGCCGAGATTATGGAAAATCTCGAAACCCGTATACTGGCAGGTCTGGGCATCGACGATCCCTACCGCCCCATAGATGAGCCGGCGCAAGGTGTGCCGGCCGAAAAAATTTCAGACGGAACCGACGAGTAACGCGGAGTATGGCCACATCCATGACCACCGACGAACCCCCAAGTAGCTCCTCCTCCAACCGCCCGCGATCGGGTGAAAAGAACTGGTTGGAGAAAATACTGGGTGCCTTCTCACAAGAACCCAAATCCCGCGATGAGCTGCTGGACATCATCAAGGATGCCGCCGAAAACAAGGTGGTAGACGCGGAAGCGCTATCCATCATCGAGGGCGCGCTGGATGTATCCAGCCAACAGGTGCGGGAAATCATGATTCCGCGCTCGCAGATGGTGGTGGTCAGTATCGAAGACCATCCCAAAGAATTCCTGCCCAAGATCATCGAATCCGGCCACTCCCGCTTCCCGGTGGTGGGTGAAAGCATCGATGATATCCGCGGCATACTCCTGGCCAAGGACCTGCTGCCGCTGGTACTGAAAGGCGTGGACGATTTCCGCCTCGAAGACCATATCCGGCCCGCCAATATCATTCCCGAAAGCAAACGCCTGAATATCCTGCTGCGGGAATTCCGCGAGAACCGCTATCACATGGCTGTCGTAATCGACGAGTACGGTGGTGTCTCGGGCGTGGTGACCATTGAAGATATTCTCGAGGAGATCGTCGGCGAGATCGAAGACGAGACCGATGAGGAAGAAGCGGATAGCTTTATCCGCAAAGTGAGCGACAACGATTTTGTGGTGAAAGCGCTCACCCCCATCGAGGACTTCAACGAGTACTTCGAGTGTGAATTCAGCGATGAAGAGTTCGATACCATCGGCGGTCTGATCATGCAGTCCTTTGGCCACTTGCCGGGACGCGACGAGATGACCAAACTCGGAGACTTCAAATTCCGCGTCCTCTACGCCGACAACCGGCAGATTCATCTGCTGCGTGTAAGTCGATTTGACAGGCCCGCTGAAGAAGATGGCTGATGCGTAAATTTGTGCCTTTTTTGGCCGCCCTGTTCGCGGGCGGCCTTCTGACACTCTCTTTTGCTCCCTATAACCTGTGGCCGATGGGACTGCTATCCCTCGCGCTACTTGCCTGGCTGCTGGCACCCGGTCGCAATCAACTGGAAGATGCCGGCAGTGGGAAAGGAACCTTCCTGATCGCCCTCAGCTACGGTATCGGCCTGTTCGCCACCGGCGGCTCCTGGGTGTACGTCTCGATTACCGATTTCGGCAATTCCTCCCCTGTACTGGGGGTCATCCTCACCGGCGCTTTTGTGGGTGTGCTGGCACTGGCATTTGCCCTGCCCTTCCCATTGCTGGCGCGCGTGCGTGCAAACCCGATGTCATTTGCCCTGGGGTTCGCGGCACTCTGGTTTGTCAGCGAGTGGGTTCGCACCTGGCTGTTTACCGGCTTCCCCTGGTTGTTTGCTGGCTACGGCCATATTCACACCTGGCTTGCCGGCTGGGCACCCGTAGTCAGTGTTTACGGTATTGGCCTGTTGCTGGCCTTTACCGCCGCGGTGCTGGCACTGTTTATGCGCCGCGCCTTCACCTCCTGGAAGTCCACCAGTGCGCTGTCGCTACTGGCTATCGCCCTGCTGACCTGGCCGGCCGGCCTGCTGCTTTCAAACGTGGATTGGACGGAAAATACGGGCAAAGAACTGACCGTTGGCCTGGTGCAGGCCAATATTCCCCAGGACAAAAAGTGGCTGCCGGAATTCCGCGGCGAGACGATCAGACGCTACCAGAGCGCCACCGAGTCACTCCATGGCGACAAGGTGGACCTGGTTATCTGGCCCGAGGCAGCGCTGCCACTGCTGTACCACCACGCCCCCAACCTGATGGATGCCCTGCAGAACAATGCACAGGAAACCGGCATCGACCTGATTACCGGCATTCTCTACGACACTGAGGAAGATTACCGGCGCGTGGTACACAATTCCGCAGTGGTTTTCGGCAGTGAATCCCAGTTGTACCACAAGCGTCACCTGGTACCTTTCGGCGAGTATGTACCGCTAGAGGACTGGATTCGCGGCACCATCGAATTCTTCAATTTGCCCACGTCCTTCATCCGCCCGGGACCTGAAGGCCAGCAGCCACTCCAGGCTGGTGGCGCAAGCTGGGCACCACTGATCTGCTACGAAATCGTTTACCCGCAGCTGGTATCCCAGAGCAGCGGTGACGCGCAGGTACTACTTACCCTGAGTAATGACGCCTGGTTTGGTCGCTCCATCGGTCCACTACAGCATATGCAGATGGCACAGATGCGGGCGCTGGAAACCCAGCGCTACCTGGTACGTGCCACCAATACCGGGGTAACCGCCATTGTTGCGCCGGACGGGAACATCAGTGAGCAGCTGCCTCAGTTCGAACAGGCGACCCTTACCGGCAGAGTGCAAGGCCGCAGTGGCTACACTCCTTTCATGCTGATGGGTGTGTGGGGACTGGTAGCATTGGCGGCGCTGATGCTGGTAATTGCGGCCCTGTTGCAACGTCGTCCCGCCCCTGAAAATACTGCGGTATTTGGCGGCGAAGCAGCAGACTGATTGCACAGGCAAACCGGGGCGGTGATTGCCCCGATTTGCCGCCTGCTTTCACACGCCTTTCACTATCACCGGGTTTTCTTGCCCGGCATTTCCTGCAAGCGGCCCGCTGGCTGCTATTATCGTGAGATATTCATCCGGCGAAAAAGACCCCTGTGCAGTATTGACCCGGTCAATTCGCCCGGCAGGCAGTCGAGCCTGCTCCCGGTTCCGCGCGCTGAAGATGCGCCAAATAGACCGGGCAATCGTTTTTCATGCACAGACCAGACAATGTGCGGCACGGATGCCAGATTTATGCATTGCTTAATTACTGGCGGCACTGGATTGATAGGCCGTCTATTTTGTGCGCAATGGTTGGCGCGAGGCCACAGCCTCACGGTACTCAGCCGCTCTCCCGAGAAAGTGCACAAACTCTGTGGCGAAGCGGCCCACGGGGTGCGCGAGCTACAACAGGTGGAAGGCCCGGTAGATGTGGTCGTCAATCTGGCGGGAGAGACTATTTCCAAGCGCTGGACCAGCGCGCGCAAACAGGAAATTCGCCGCTCACGGCTGGAGACCACCAACCAGCTGGTGCAGTGGATCCTCTCCCGGGAGCAGCGCCCCGAATACATTCTTTCCGGCTCGGCCGTGGGCTATTACGGTGACCGCGGCGGCGATCTGCTTAAAGAAACCAGCGGGCCCGGCGGCGGATTCGCTGCGGAACTGTGTCGGGACTGGGAAGCCGCGACCCAGCCCCTGCAACAGGCGGGACTGTGCGTGGGCACCATGCGTACCGCCATCGTACTTTCCACCCGCGGCGGCGCCCTGCCGCAGATGCTACCCGCTTTCCGACTCGGCTTCGGTGGCCCCATGAGCAGTGGCGAACACTGGATGAGCTGGATTCACGAGGAAGACATTGTCGGCCTGATGCTGCACACCATTGATCGGCGCCTCTGCACCCCCTTCAACGCGAGCGCCCCGGAACCGGTCACCAATAACAGTTTCTCCCGTCTGCTGGCGAGACAGTTGCATCGCCCCTGCCTGATGCGTTCCCCGGCCTGGGTACTGCGGTTGATGTTCGGTGAGATGGCGGAGGAATTGCTCCTCGCCAGCCAGAGAATGGAGCCGCGTGTGGCACTGGACAGTGGCTACAGTTTTCAGTATCCGACGCTGGAGAAAGCCCTCGCCGACCTGCTCGGCAGCACACCTCAAAACGGCGAGGCCCACGCTTCATCCAGGTCCCGCTGAGCGACGACCAACGGGATACCCCCTAACAAATCACTGCACCCGCGTAACATCCCCAGAAAACACAAACTCGAAATGCAAGCGAGCCCGCACTGGGCGGGCTCGAGGCATTGTATATGTATTGGGGCAGTCGGCTAAACCGATTGGATCAGGCGGCAGCGGTATTACGTGCCAGAATCGTCTCCAGATAGCTGCATGCGCCATCGGAGGTCACGGGCTCGGCCTTGCACTCCACCGGAGCCGACCCGACCCAGTGTGCGTGCCAGCGGTACCAGTTATGGACTTCGGCTTCGCTATCGCGGCTATCGCTGGATTCCTGACGCAGTTCCACAAAATCGGTCTGCTCCGGGTCCAGTTTGAACTCGCGAACGATCTGCCCGACAAAGGTTTCGAAGTTTTTGCTCAGCCTGGCGGCACTTTCCTCACCCGCAGACAACATCACCAGCTGACGCGTGCCGCGGCGGGCCATTTTTAGACCGATCCATACCGGACGGTTCAGGCGATTGTGCAACTGAATGGGGGAGAAGGATGCTGGGATACCCGTCATCTGGAGGTTACCTCGATTTTTATGTTGTTATTGTGCGCGATCTGGCCGAAGCCGCCGCGTAGATGCTCCATCATCCGAAACTTACTCCATTACCTATTATTTTGGACTTCCGCGTCGATCCACGTATCCAGGTCGATCGCTGCTTGGCGATACGACCGGGCGCCCGATGGTTTCAGGAGTAACCGTCTTTCAAGGCGCCCATACTAGTTATTCATACCGGGGGCATCAAGCGCATATCCGGAATCAAACCGGCCCATCGGTCAACTTGCCGTGCGGCGAGAGGTCTCGCGATGCGCTCAGCAAGTACGTCGAGAGGGCAGCGGCCGCCAGCGATACCATTGATCCGCTACCAGCTCACGCCAGTACACCTGGCTGCGCAACAGGGCCGCCGCACTGGGCAGCCAGCGCAACAGTCCGTTCTCGGCCCGCGGTACCAGCTCGCCAGCACTCCCGACCGGGAGGGGGCGCACCTGAATCCCGGCGCGGGCAAAACTCTCCGCGGCTCTGGGCATGTGCCACCAGTGTGTCACCAGCAGGACTCCTTCGACTCCCGAATCGTGCAGAAGTGCCGCGGAGTTGGTCGCGTTTTCCGCCGTCGTACGGCTGCAATTCTCACGCCAAGTCACCGGGCGCTGGAAAAGATTTTCCAGCGCATCTGCCATCAGATCCGCCTCCGGCGCCTTCTCCTCACTGTAAACCCGCCCTCCCGAGACCAGGATCGGCAGTTTCTCCGGGCCCTGTCCCGCCGCCCACGCGACCCGCTCCAGGCTTGCGGCAGAGAGTCTTTCGGCCCCGCTCTGCGCATCCCGATAGCGACCGCCGCCGAGCACCACAACCGCCGTCGGCTCCATATCCGGCGCCTCTGGAAGCGAATGGACCAGGCGCTGCCCCAGCCAACCGGAGAAGGCAGGTGTCGCGCAAATCCACAACGTGATGAAGCACAGAATAGCCAGTGGCAGTGACAGTTTGGCGACAGGGGTAGAGGCTGGGAAAAACCAGAACACGAACGCCATCAGCAGCCCGACCAGCGGGGCGAATGGCGGCATGATGAGTGTGGCCAGGGCAGTTTGCAGTTCCATTTTTGGCAACGGTCCTGTTTTCAGAATGAGATATTATTGTTGGGAAGCACATCGCCGCACCAAACTGGTGCACAACGATAAAGGGCGTCAGCCTGAGATACCCTAACTCAACTCTCTTCGAGGCCGCCGCTGACCTGCCGAAAACATCCGAATCCACAGCGGTGACAGGGCGTAATCTGAGTGCCGGTATCGGGCAATGCGCGGTAGCCACAGCCCAGACACTGCAACTCCTCTCCCTCCCCCACGTCTTCCCCCGCAAGCGCCCAGGGCTCGCCGTGGCGGATACAGTACATCAGTGCGGGCCAGGCGGACTTGGTCGGATCCGCGGCATCCAGCAACCAGTCGCCAGTACGCTCCTCCAGGGTTTTCAATTCCCCCCCCAGATCCTCAAGGTACTCCTCCGCCCGGTGCACATCATCCTTAAGCCAGGCGCGCAGGAAGGCCGCTTTGCTGGCGGTGAGCTTTTCCACCGCCAATTCATCCTCGACCAACTTTGCCAGATCCTGCCGCATCCCGGCGGCCACTTTCTCGTCTTCCAGCAGCAGATCGGGGTTATCCACCGGTTGAGCGGCTTTTGGATCCGCTTTCGACCCCGCTTTAGGTTTCTTACTCACCCCATCCCTCCTATAATTCGCCGTTTTCCGACCGAACCGCGAGCGCGTCTTCTGGTCAGAATTTCCCAATAGATCGAGTCACAGAGTATAGGTTCCCCACAGATGGAAGAGCAGTACAACCCCTCCGCAGTCGAAGCCGCCGCCCAGGAGCACTGGGCCGAGCAGAAAAGCTTCGAGGTAAAGGAAGACCCCGCCAAGGACAAGTTCTACTGCCTATCCATGTTCCCCTACCCCAGCGGCAAGCTGCATATGGGGCACGTGCGCAACTACACCATCACCGATGTGATCTCCCGCTACCAGCGCATGCAGGGCAAAAACGTCCTGCACCCCATGGGCTGGGACGCCTTCGGCCTGCCGGCGGAAAACGCCGCAATCCAGAACAAGACCGCACCGGCCAAGTGGACCTACTCCAATATTGATTACATGAAGGGCCAGTTGAAAGCCCTCGGCTTCGGTTTTGACTGGTCCCGCGAGCTGGCCACCTGCCAGCCCTCCTACTACCGCTGGGAGCAGTGGTTCTTCACCCGCCTGTACAAGAAAGGCCTGGTGTACAAAAAGAACTCTGCGGTGAACTGGTGTCCTCACGACGCCACCGTACTCGCCAACGAGCAGGTTGAAGACGGCTGCTGCTGGCGCTGCGGCACCACCGTGGAGCGCCGCGAGCTGGCCCAGTGGTTTATCAAGATCACCGACTATGCCGAAGAACTGCTGAAAGACCTGGATCAGCTGCCGGACTGGCCGGAGCAGGTGCGCACCATGCAGCGCAACTGGATCGGCAAGTCCAAGGGTGTCGAGCTGGCCTTCGCACTGCCGAAGACCATTGCCGGTGTCGACCACTTCGACGTGTACACCACCCGTCCAGACACACTGATGGGCGTCACCTACGTGTCCCTCGCCGCGGAGCACCCGATCGCCCTGGAACTGGCCGAGAGCAACCCGGAACTGAAGGCCTTCATTGCCGAGTGCAAAAAGCAATCCATGTCCGAGGCCGATATGGCCACCATGGACAAGAAAGGCATGGACACCGGCCTCAAGGCCATCCACCCGCTCACCGGCGAAGAAGTGCCGGTGTGGGTCGCCAACTACGTGCTGATGGATTACGGCAGCGGTGCCGTGATGGCGGTCCCCGCCCACGACCAGCGCGACTGGGAATTTGCCAAGAAATACGACCTGCCGATCAAGCAGGTAGTCGCGCCCGCAGGCGACGAATCCATCGACCTCGACAAAGAAGCCTTCACCGAAAAAGGCGCGCTGGTGAATTCTGGCGGATTCGACGGCCTCGACTTCGAAGCTGCGTTTAACGCCATCGCCGACGGCCTGGAAGCGGCCGGCAAGGGGCGCGTCACCACCAACTACCGCCTGCGCGATTGGGGTGTGTCCCGTCAACGCTACTGGGGAGCCCCGATCCCCATGTTCAACCTGGCCGACGGCAGTGAAATCCCGGTCCCCGCGGAGAAACTGCCGATCCTGTTGCCGGAAGACGTGGAGCTGGACGGCGTCACCTCCCCGATCAAGGCAGATCCGGAATGGTGTAAAGACGAATACAACGGCGAGGCGGTCGAGCGCGAAACCGACACCTTCGACACCTTCATGGAATCCAGCTGGTACTACGCCCGCTACACCTGCCCCGATTTCGAAGAAGGCATGCTCGACCCGGACCGCGCCAACTACTGGCTGCCGGTGGACCAGTATGTGGGCGGTATCGAACACGCCATCCTGCACCTGCTGTACGCGCGCTTCTTCCACAAACTGATGCGTGACGAAGGTCTGGTCAGCAGCGACGAACCCTTCAAACGCCTGCTATGCCAGGGCATGGTGCTCGCCGAATCCTTCTACAAAGAAGAGAACGGCCACAAAACCTGGATCGCCCCCACCGCCGTCGACGTAGAGCGCGACGACAAGGGCAAACCGATCAAAGCCATCGAGCGCGCCACTGGCGAAGAAGTGGTCGCCGGCGGCGTGGTCAAAATGTCCAAGTCCAAGAACAACGGCATCGACCCCCACGCTGCAGTACAGGAATACGGCGCCGACACCGTGCGCCTGTTCACCATGTTCGCCGCGCCCCCCGAGCAGACCCTCGAGTGGCACGACTCCGGTGTAGAAGGCGCCAGCCGCTTCCTGCGCAAACTGTGGAAAACCGTCCACGGCCATATCGAAGCCGGCGACGGCAGCGCTGCGATCGACGTTGACAACCTCAGTGACAAACAGCAGCAACTGCGCCGCAAGACCCACGAAACCATCCAGAAAGTCAGCGACGACTACGGCCGCCGCCAGACCTTCAACACCGCCGTTGCCGCGGTAATGGAATTACTGAACGAAGTGGGCAAGATCGCAGAGCGCGACTCCGCCAATGGCCTCGCAGTCGAGCGTGAAGCGCTGCAAGCCGCTGTCATGCTACTGGCCCCGGTTACCCCGCACATCAGCCACGAATTGTGGAATGTGCTGGGCAACAGCGGTGAACTGGTCGATGCCCAGTGGCCGCAGGTCGACGAAAATGCCCTGGTGCGTTCCAGTATCACTCTGGTCGTTCAGGTGAACGGCAAGCTGCGTGCAAAACTTGAAGTGCCAGCAGATGCCGACAAGGACACCCTGGAAAAAATGGCATTGGAAGACGAAAACGTACTGAAATTTACCGATGGTAAAACCGTACGCAAAGTGATCGTGGTGCCTGGCAAACTGGTCAACATCGTCGCCAATTAATATTCCGCGGTTACTTACGGAAGTAAAAAAGCCTCGTGCGAAGGACGGGTACCGGGTGCGGATTTTCAGGA
>NZ_LZDE01000227.1 GCF_002009015.1 Microbulbifer mangrovi
CCGCCATACTGGTGCCCTGGTAGAAGGCGTAGTTGTCGCTACCGGGTCCCTGGGTGCCGCTATTGAGTGTCGACAGTACACCGTTGGAATTGGTCGAGGTCTCCCCGCCTGGCGCTGCCACATCCACCACGCTGCCGTAGTTCGAGTAATAGGCGCGGCTGCCGGCGCGGTTGGTAGAAGCAACGGTCACTACGCCGGAACAGCTAGCCGGGCTGTAGTTCGCCGCGTTGGCGTTGGAGTTGCCCGCTGCGACGACAACGGTAGTGCCCAGGCTGCGTGCAGTATTGATCGCGTTCTGGGTGGTATTGTCACAGCTGCCGCCGCCGCCGAGGCTGAGGTTCAGCACCTGCGCCGGATTGGGGTTGGACGGTACACCGCTGACATTGCCACCGGCGCCCCAGATGATGCCGTCGGCGATATCCGAGGTGTAGCCGCCGCAACGGCCGAGTACGCGAATCGGCACGACTTTGGCTTTGTAGGCGACACCGGCCACACCGGTGCCGTTGTTGGTTACCGCCGCGATGGTGCCGGCAACGTGGGTGCCGTGCCAGCTACTGTTGCGCGCGGGCTGGCCTGAACCACAGGCACCGGCCGGAGACCAATCGCCAGGATCGCTGGCATCGGAATCTCGACCGTTACCGTCCTGGGCAACGGTGGTGTCAGAGATCATGTCGTAACCGGGCAGAATGTTCGCATTCAGATCCGCATGGGGACGGTATCCGGTATCAATCACACCTACCACTACACCTTCACCCTGGGTGATGTCCCACGCAGTCGGCAGGTTCAGGCCGCCAGTGGATTCGAAATAGTGCCACTGCTGGCTATAGTTGGTGTCGTTGGGGGTGGCCATGGGCTGCATCAGGCGGTCCGGCTCGGCGTAATCCACCTGCGGATCCTGCTGCAGACGTGCAACGATCGCATCGAGTTCTGCTTTGCTTGCGCGCTTTTCCAGCTTCATCAGCTGTGCACCCGTGGCAAGGCGACGCATATGCTTGAAGCGATGGCCTGCGGTCTGGGCCAGGCGATCGATCGCTGTTTGCGACATGGCAGAGGCGTTGGCGCCGGCCATGGTGCTCTTGTATTTGACGATGATCCGATCCGTCACCACTTCATCTGGTGCTACCGCCATAGAGGACAGCTCCGGCTCAACCGCTTGTGCCGTAAAGCTGATACCGATGGTGGCGCTGGCGATCAGTGTCGCCGCGCCGAGCACGGTACTCGGACCTCGTTTGAATAATGCTGATAATTTCATTGTTGCGAATTTCTCCTTGATTATTTTTATCGGCGGTAATGGATGCTTCCGCCGCGATCGCACTGCAGTACCCCTGTGCAGCGCTTCACCCGGAACAAGTCCCACAATTTTGTTGCGGGGCTTTCTCCTAAGGCCTGTGTTTAACGAGGAGATGAATTGCTCCCCCAAGTAAAAAAAGGGACAACTCTTTGTAATACGCGCCAAAATTAGGACTTATTTGGTACGCTTGTAACCCATTACAAAATCCACGTGAATTTGATCTCAATAATCGGATGATTTATGCGAAGCATGTTTTTACTAAAAAACGTGAAGTTTGCCGACGGCTTGTTGCACCTTGATGGTGCGGAGATAATTGGAAGTGTGGACAGCCAGCATCACTGTAGGCTTTTCAAAAGAAATCAATAAAAATGGACGTCTCAATGAAAATGGGTTGCCATTCAAGGATGCTTCAATGACCACCTCTGCTTCTGCTGATCCCTACGCCTCCCCCAAAACTTCCGATCTGGAGAGTGCGGATGCGGAAAATTTCAGCCGGCCAAATCTATTTTCCTTCCGTGGCCGTATCGGCAGGATGCGTTATTTTTCCTATCTGGTGCTGTCTTCCATTTTCTTGATGTTTGTTGCAGGTATCGCTGCGGCAATATTGTTGCCGGTCGATCTGTCAGCGAGTCTGTATGTCTACGGTGTGTTTTTTCTCTGTATCACCGTTTACGGACTTTCTCTCAATGTGCGCCGACTGCATGATCTGGGTAACTCCGGCTGGTGGTCTCTCCTCACGGTGCTGCCGATAGTCAATTTACTGTTGATGATTTATCTGGTTTTTTTTCGGGGCAACAAAGGTCGTAATGGCTATGGTGATAAACCTATCGGTAACGGAGTTGGTATAGTCGTGGCGTTTGCCTTCAGCCTGTTATTTAGCTTTGCCTACGTAGGAATGTTGCTGGCTGTGGCACTGCCTGCTTATCAGGGATATGTGGAGAGAGCGCAGCAAGCCGAGCAATAAACGCCAGGGCGAGGAAAAGAAAAACCGCTTTATTGGGCGGCTTCTTTGGGTGTGCGCTAAACAGATGCAAATTCCTGCAGTTTTTAAGTCTTTTTCTCGATTCCTGTTGTTCGATGTCGCAATGTCAGCCAATACCCGAGCAAACCCAGCAGCGGACCCGGCAGCAAAATCCAGACAGATTCAGGGCCGGTTAGTTCGAATAGCGCGCTGATGCCAGCTATCGAAATAATGGTTATCGCAAAGCCGAGGGAATTTTGAATCGACAGGGCCGCACCGATCAATTCCGGGGGGCAGGCTTTAGCGGACATGGCCGAAAATTGCGGGGAGTCTGCAATCACAGTAGCCCCCCAGAGCATTAGCAGAATAAAAAGCCATATTGGCGGCAGCGTATCCCAGAACAGGAAAAATATCAGTGCACAACAGCCGGAACTGGCCAGTGCAGCAACTGCTACCCTACCGCTTCCGATCGTCCGTGACAGAAACCCTCCCAGCAAACAGCCCAAAGCGCCAACTGCAATAATGCAGAACGACAGGCCTGAAATTCCAAGCTGTGGGTATTTTTGCGGTAACGCCGTATTGGAAATTAATAGGGGAACTACGGCCCAGAATGCGTAGAGCTCCCACATATGTCCGAAATAGCCCCACGCAGCCGCACGGAATTTGGGAGCTCGAAAAGCTTCAAACACCGCTGGCCGGGCAAGCCTGGTGAGCTTGAATTTTGTTGAATTATTTTTCATCAGTTGCTGCAGGTATGGCCCGTCACCCAGCTGGTAAATCAGTAAAGCGGCAACCAGGGCGAGCAATGAAGAAGCACTAATTATAGTTTGCCAGGGTAACTCCCCGCCTAGTTCCCGCAGCCCGTGCGGGAGGGCTGTTCCCAGCGTTAGCATCGCGACAAGTTGAGCCAAGGCAGCACCAGCGCGGTCCGGTGCCCAGCTCATTACCAGCTTCATTCCCATGGGGTAAATGCCGGCCAGGGATAAGCCCACCAGAAACCGATAGAACAGCGCGCTACAAAGTCCATCCGCCACCCAGGCAAAGCAGGCATTGAATAACGCACCGGCGCATGCGCTGAGGATAAAAATATTACTGGCGCGATAACGGTCGGCGATACCACCTAGCGCTATTGTGAGGGTGCCCAGGATAAACCCGCACTGAACTGCATTTGTCAGCCAGCCGATATCTGTGGCAGATATTTGCCAGGTTGAAGCCAGGTCGTCTACAGCGCTGTTCGCACTAAACCAAAGGGATGTGCCGAATAGTTGTGCCGCGGCAATAATCGAAACTGGGCCAAAAAAACGCATGGAATTTACGGGGTTGGGGAGTGAAGTTGGATGGTGATCACGACCGATCTTTCTATTGGTCCCCATCCGTGAGTTTATTTTTTGCTTCAATCCAGCGGCTCATAAACTCCTCCGCGCGGTGCTCGGTGCGCCGCAAAATACGTCCCCAGATATTGCGATTGCGGTGCGCTTCCAGGTTTGCAGTGACGTCCTCAAGGCGCTGAACAAATTTGTCCCCGTGATCTTGGTAGGAAAAACCTGTGGCAAGTGCTTGCATGCCCGCATCACGTACAGCCAGCCATTCCGACTTGTTTTGGTAAAGTCGTGCGATAGTCGCAGCAAACTGATCGGGGTCATTGTCGAGCGTATAGCCCCATGCATTTTCGGGCGCCATAGACTCGGCGCCGACCGGTGTGGTTACTGTGGGCGTGCCGCTGAGCCAGCCCTCCAGTATCTTGCCTTTTTGTCCGGCGCCGAAACGCAGTGGTGCAAGGTTCAGCCGATAACGGGAGAGCGTGGTGAGGGCATCTTCGGTACGTCCGTGAATTCGCAATCCCGTTGTCGGGTCGCTGAGGCGATGCATGGCGTGATCCGAATAGGCGCCGTACACATGGCACTCCACACCGGGTAATAAGGTGTGTAAGCGCGGCCACACGGTTTGTGCAAACCAAGTGGTGGCATCGCGGTTGGGGGCATGCTTGAAGCCGCCGATCATCACGAGGTGCTCGCGTTCGTCAAAATCCGGCAGCTTGGTAACATCCGGCAGTTCACGTACCAGAAACGGCAAATAGTGCAGCTGCCAGTCCGGCAGGCAGAAGTGTTGTTTGAGCAGTTCCACCTCAACCTGGGAAATCATCACGGTGAGGTCGCAGCGCGCCATGGCCGCTATTTCGCGTTCGGCACTTGCATTAAACAGGTTGACCGGCTCACCAGTTTTCAGCGCCTGATGGCGCGCCTCGCGCAGGCTGTGGAAATCGCTCGTGTCGAGCAGTGTCATGGCGCCCGGACATTGTTCGCGCACCCGCCAGCCGAACTGCTCCTCCATCATAAAGCGATCGTAGATCACAAGAGTGGGGTTTAGCGCAGCTATCCATTGATCGAATCTGGTGTCATTGACCGCGATCGGGTGCTCGCCATAACCGGTCTTTGCCTGGAACGGCGTGGATTGCGCCGGACTCGCAATCTCCACCTGGTAGCCAGCCTCGGCTAGCAGGTCGAGGATATCCAGGGTGCGACGGCCAGCAGCGGTGGAGGCAGGTTCTGGCCACTGCTTGGCGATTAAAAGTGCGCGCTTGGTGGGCGTGGTGCTGGCCATCCGCTAATTACTCTATGTTCTGCACCTGCTCCCGCATCTGCTCGATCAGCACCTTCAGTTCCACCGCGGCCTGGGTGGTATCGGTGACCACGGCTTTTGACGACAGGGTATTCGCCTCGCGGTTGAATTCCTGCATCAGGAAATCCAGGCGCCGGCCGATGGGGCCGCCGTTTTTCAGCACGCGACGGGTCTCAGTGATATGGGCATCCAGGCGGTCGAGCTCTTCATCGACATCCGCTTTCTGGGCCAGCAGCGCGATTTCCTGCTCGATGCGGTCCTTGTCGATCTCTTCGAGCAATTCTTCCAGGCGACTTTTCAGTTTTTCGCGCTGTTTCTGCAGGATCTGCGGCAGTAGCGCGCGCACGGTGGTGACCTGCTCGTTGATGCCGATCAGTCGCGCTTCGATAAATCCGGCCAGTTCCGCGCCCTCGCGCTCGCGGTTGTCCACTACCTGATTCAGTGCCTGCTTGAAGCCGTCGACGATGGCCTTGGCCTGCTCGTCTGCGTCGGTTTCCGGTTCGGCAATCACGCCCGGCCACTTGAGAATTTCCAGGGGGTTCAGCGACAGGCTGTCGCTGGCGGGTACGACCAGCCCGGCGGCTTTGACCAGCTGCTCGGCGAGTGCTTGATTGACTTCTATACCTGCGACTTCACCACTGTTCGCTTTGAGGTTGAGGGTCATCTCTACCTTGCCGCGATTGAGGGTCTTGCGCAGGATTTCACGCAATTTGGACTCCAGTGCGCGGGCAGCCTCCGGCAGACGGAAGTGGGGTTCGAGATAGCGATGGTTAACGGAGCGCATCTCCCACACGGCGGTACCGGTGGAGTAGTTGACTTCCGCACGACCGAAAGCGGTCATACTGCGCACTTGGTTTTTGGCCATACTGCGGGGCTCCAGAAAAATATGCTGCGTGGAAAAAAGAGCGGCAAAGCATAGCACAGGGTGAATGTGTGCTTAGATGGCTATAATGCCGGACCTTGAACGCTTTCAAGCTTAATTCGAATTCAAACCAGAGGTGCAATATGCAGCGACCAAGCGGCCGCAAGCCAGAGCAACTGCGCGATGTGCGCATTACCCGTCAATACACTCGTCACGCGGAGGGATCTGTGCTGGTTGAGTTTGGTGACACCAAGGTGCTCTGCAATGCGTCAGTGGCAGCCGAGGTACCGCGTTTTCTGCGCGGACAGGGTAGCGGCTGGATCACTGCGGAGTACGGCATGCTGCCCCGCTCCACTGGCTCGCGCATGGGGCGCGAGGCTGCACGTGGCAAACAGGGCGGACGCACCGTGGAAATCCAGCGTCTGATCGGCCGGTCCCTGCGCGCGGCGGTGGATCTGAAGCTGCTGGGCGAGCATCAGATCACCCTCGATTGCGATGTGATCCAGGCGGACGGCGGTACCCGTACCGCTTCCATTACCGGTGCGTGCGTGGCTCTGGTGGACGCGATTCGCTATATGCAGCGGGAGAAAATGATTGCCACCGATCCGCTGACCAATATGGTGGCGGCCATTTCTGTGGGTATCTATGACGGTGAAGCGGTGCTCGACCTGGATTACCCGGAGGATTCCAACGCCGATACCGATATGAATCTGGTGATGGCTGAAGATGGTGGCATGATCGAGGTACAGGGTACCGCGGAAGGCGCACCGTTTACCGAACAGCAATTTGCCGAGATGCTGGCGCTGGGCAAGGCGGGCATCAAGGAACTGATCGCAATGCAGAAAAAAGCACTGGCGGAATAATCTGTCGGTGGCGGGCTGACAGGAGCACCCTGTCCGCCCGCTTTCTAATCCCCCGGCAATTGGGTGCCAATAAATACATCCCTGTCGCCCTATTGATGATTACCCCTTCCCGCGTCTATTAGGCTTTCTTCCTACCCCGTACCTCCTACCGGTTGATACCGACGAGAAAGCCATGTATCAGACACTGATTATTGCGGCACTCGCTGTAACGCTGCTCACTATCCATTCCCCCCTGCATGGGCAGGACACCGATAAAGAAGCCCGGCCCCAGCACAAACACTACCGAGCGCCGGAACAGGACAAGCCCTCTCCCACCGGCGCTCTGGCGCCGCGCTTGCAGAACCTGGGCGACCACCAGTTTCCGGTGAGCTGTCAGTCCGAGCGCGCGCAGAAGTTCATCACCCAGGGCGTGAATCTCGCCTATGCCTTCAACCACGCCGAGGCGGGACGCTCCTTTCGCGAGGCCGCGCGTCTCGCGCCGAACTGTGCCATGGCTTACTGGGGGCAGGCGCTGGTGCTGGGTCCGAATATCAACGCCCCCATGGATCAGGAGATGGAGCCTGAGGCCCTGAAGCTGGTGCAGAAAGCCATGGCGCTGCGGAACACCGCCAATGACCGCGAGCGCGCTTTGATAGAAGCGCTGTCCACGCGCTATTCCGGTGATCCAACCGACAGGCGCCAGCGCGACAGCGACTATGCCGCGGCGATGAAAAAAGTTGCGCAGCGCTTTCCGGATAATCTGGATATCACCACCCTGTATGCCGAGTCGATGATGGACCTGCGGCCATGGAATTACTGGATGCGGGACGGTACGCCCTACGCGGGCACCGAGGAAATTGTTGCGTTGCTGGAAGGTGTGATGGAGAAAAACCCGAAGCATCCCGGTGCCCTGCACCTGTACATTCACCTGATAGAGCCGACCAACAATCCAGCCCGCGCCGAAAAAGCCGCGGATACCCTGAAAGGGCTGATGCCCGGGGCGGGACATATCGTGCATATGCCGGCGCATATTTATCAGCGGGTGGGGCGCTATGCGGATTCCGCCAGCACCAATGTGCGCGCAATTGCCGCCGATGAGGATTACATCACCCAGTGCCGGGCGCAGGGGATCTATCCCATGGCCTATTACCCGCACAATATCCATTTCCTGTGGTTTGCCGAAAGCGCCCGCGGCCGCGGTGCCGCCGCCATCGAAGCGGCCAACAAGACGGCGGAGCAGATCGACGATGAGACCCTGGCGGCGATGCCGATTCTGGTGACCTTCCGGGTAACGCCCTACTGGGCGCTGGCGCGGTTCGGCAAATGGGACGAGGTGCTGGCGTTGCCGGAGCCCGGTGAAGACCTGTTCCTCAAAGGCGCCTGGCACTATGTGCGCGGCCTGGCATTTATTGGCAAGGGGCAACTGGACCAGGTGCAGAAAGAACTGGCAGCGGTGCAGAAGATCGCCGCAAGCCCGGCACTGGATTACACCCTGTTTTCACCGAATACCGCGGCGTCGATTCTCGCCATTGCTCCGGAAGTGCTGAGCGGTGAACTGGCGGCGGCCAAAGGTGATTACGACACCGCGATCATGCACCTGGACCGGGCAGTGCGTATGGAGGACGGGCTGGTGTATACCGAGCCCACCGAGTGGCACTACCCGCCGCGACTGGCGCTGGGTGCAGTACTGCTGAAGGCCGGTAAGCCCGCGCAGGCGGAAACCGTGTACTGGCAGAACCTCAGCCGCTACCCGGAAAATGGATGGGCGCTATTCGGGCTCACCGAGGCACTCAAGCAGCAGCACAAGGCGGATGAGGCGGAGCTGATTGAGGCACGGTTCAGGAAAGCCTGGCGGGATGCGGATGTGAAGCTGACGGCATCGCGACTGTAGGGACGGTCGGACCCGGATACACAGACCCGGATACATAAAGGGCGCACCCGATGGTACGCCCCTTGTGTTTGTCTGGTGTTGCGAACCGGTTGTCCGAGAGCGGCCTCAGACTTCCAGATCGTAATCCATGATCACCGGCAGGTGGCTCGAGAAGGACACATTCTTGTTGATGGCCCCGTACTCGATCTTGTTCTTCAGGGTCTGGGAAACGATCTGCATATCGGTGCGCCAGCCATCGCCCTTGCCAATTTCACCGCTGGGCCACCAGGTAAATTCATCTGCGTCCTTCACCACCCGGCGGAAGGCATCGACGTAGCCGATTTCATTGAACAGCTGGTCGAGCCAGCGCTGTTCGTGGCGCATGAACCCCGGGGTATCCTGATGGTCCTGCCAGTTTTCCACATCTGCGCGGCGGTGCGCCATGCCCCAGTTGCCACAAAAGATGAAGTCGCGGCGTTTGCGGCTGATCTTGGCCAGGTGGGCCTGCATATCGTCGAAGAACTGCACCTTGGTTTCCAGCGACGCTTCATCGGTAGCAACCGGCGCCAGCAGGGAGCCGACGCTCAGGCGTTCGAAGTCCGCCTGCAGGTAGCGGCCGTACATATCCACACCATTGGCAAAGCCCATGCCGAAAATCAGCGCCTTGGGCTGGGCACGGGTATAGATGGCGACGCCGTTCTCGTGGGGGGTGCCTGAGTCGAAGAAATAGCTGTAGTAGCCGTCCGGATGGAAGATGGGGTGATCCAGCTCCGGTTCCAGTGAGCGCAGATCCTGCAGGCAGATGATGTCTGCATCCTGATCTGACAACCAATCGTACAGTCCGCGCTGTGCAGCCTGGTGCACACCATCAACGGACAAACTCACTATTCGCATTATTAGCCCCTTACCAGCGGACTGTGTAAAATTGCAGTCGTTATTCGTCTGAACATTTTTCGATTGCCGCTCCCCATTCCATGGGGACCTTCCTTCACCTTAGCCAATAGTTATCAAATTGCCATGCAGCAGTACCAGCGCGACTTTATACAACTGGCCCTGGAGCACGATGTGCTCTGTTTCGGGGATTTTACGCTGAAATCCGGGCGCCAGAGCCCCTATTTCTTCAATGCCGGCCGATTCCACAGCGGTGCGGCGCTCGCCGCCCTGGGCAATGCCTACGCGGAGGCGATTATTGCCTCTGGAGTGGAGTTTGATGTCATCTTCGGGCCGGCCTACAAGGGCATCCCGCTGGGTGCGGTGACCGCGGTGGCGCTGGCGCAGAAAGGGGTAGATAAACCCTTCTGTTACAACCGGAAAGAGGCCAAGGACCACGGCGAGGGCGGAACCTTAGTGGGTGCGCCGCTTAAAGGCAAGGTTTTGATTATTGATGATGTTATTACTGCCGGCACGGCAGTGCGTGAGGTCATGCAGATCATCAACGCCGAGGGTGCCGAACCCGCCGGTGTGGTGATCGGTCTGAACCGCCAGGAAAAGGCAAATGACAACACCGACCTCTCTGCTATCCAGCTGGTGGAGCAGGAATACAGCATTCCTGTGATCGGTATTGTGGAATTAGACGATATTATTTCCTATCTTAAGTCTGAGGCTGCCAGTGAAGAACTGCTGCAGCGTATCATCGACTACCGGCAGCAATACGGCGTAAGCACTGAGGGGTGAAGACCCCTCCTCGTCAATTGTTTGTACCGGGGCACTAGGGATGGGTGTTTTGGATCAAAAATTGAACGATGTACACAGAATATAAGAAGAGGCACGCGTGAAAACCGCAATAGCGCTGGCGTTAGTCGGCGCCTTTCTGACAATGGATGTCGGAGCTGCAAACCAGGGGTGGAACGGCAAGAAGCTGTACCGCTATACCAACGAACACGGTGTTCAGGTGCTGGATGACGTGGTACCTCCGCGCTACGTGGCGGGCGGCTATGAAATCTTGACCGCTACCGGTCGTGTGCTGGAAGTAGTGGCCCCCGAGCTGACCGGCAAGGAACTGGCCGAGAAGCAGCGTCGCGAGGCACGCCTGGCTGCAGATCTGCAACTTCTGAAACGCTACAACAGCGTTGCCGACATCGAATCCGCGCGCAAGCGCAAGCTTGCCATCGTGCAGCAGGATATGGCGATCCTGCGTTCCAATTTGACGAACCTCACCCGACAGATCGAAAACGAGGAATCCTCGGCGGCGCGCACCCAGCGCAATGGCGGTACGGTTTCCCCGGAGCTGCTGCAGCGGATTGAGAATCTGCGCAAAGAGGTTGAGGTGGTCAGCGAGCGTCTGGCACTGCGTAAAAAGGAAGCGGTGACGATCAACAGCGAGTTCGATCACGCTGCCAATCGTTATCAGGAAATCGCCGGCAAATAGGCAAGTGGTTTTGAAGGTGGTCTCCTGGCGGTGAAGCACTGGGTATCCGTTTTCGAAAACG
>NZ_LZDE01000228.1 GCF_002009015.1 Microbulbifer mangrovi
CCGTCCTGGCCGCAGACGGTCCCACAAGGGAGCTCCCGGCACTGACACCTTCGCATCAAGTTCCTGCGTAGTAATCAAACAACGAGGTGGCACTTCGAATCCGGTATTCTTGTTGCAGGAAAATAAGAAACAGACAACAGCAGTAAGGCAGTTCCCGGTGGTAGATATATTTACGGGCGACAATAACAACAGCGAACAACAGGCCATGCGACCCGCGCAACAGGTATTCCGTGTACGACGGACCTACAATAAGTGGGTAGGAGACGAGACCCTCGAAGACTTCGCACTGCGATTCACCGCCGTGCGCGGGCGCCGCTTTACCATCGAACAGGTGGCCAAGACTGCCCTCGGCGCCACCGCCTTCCTCGCCCTCGAAGCCATCGCCGCCGCCGTCACCCTCAACTACGGCTTTATCAACACCGTCGCCGCCATGCTCGCCGTCGCCGCAGTGATCTTCATCACCGGCTTCCCCATCACCTACTACGCCGCCAAGCACGGACTCGATATCGACCTGCTCACCCGCGGTGCCGGTTTTGGCTATCTCGGCTCCACCATCACCTCGCTGATCTACGCCTCCTTCACCTTCATCTTCTTCGCCATCGAAGCCGCGATCCTCACCTCCGCCCTGCACGCCCTGCTCGGAATCCCCCCCGCCATCGGCTACATCCTGTGTGCCGTCGCCGTGATCCCGATCGTGACCCACGGCATCCGCGCGGTAAGCAAATTCCAGATAGGCACCCAGCCCATGTGGCTGCTGTTGCAGTGCCTCGCCCTCGGCATCGCCGCCTGGTTCGAACTGGCGCGGGTGGATGACTGGACCCGCTACGCACCCCAGCACAACCCCGACAGCGGCCAGTTCAACTGGATGCTGTTCGGTGCGGCCAGCGCGGTGTTTTTTGCCATGGTGGCGCAGATCGGTGAGCAGGTGGACTACCTGCGCTTTATGCCGGAGAAAACCCGGGAGAACCGCGCGCGCTGGTGGTTCTGGCTCACCCTTGCCGGACCGGGCTGGATTCTGATCGGGGTCATCAAGATGCTGTTCGGCTCGTTTCTCGCCTATCTGGCAATTACCGGCGGCGCTTCCGCAGAACAGGCTGCAGACCCGGTGCGCATGTATCAGATGGTGTTCAACTACCTGACCCAGTCTCCCACCATGGCGCTGATTCTTGCCGGGGTGATGGTGGTGATCTCGCAGATGAAGATCAACGTCACCAACGCCTACGCAGGCTCCATTGCCTGGTCGAACTTCTTTTCGCGGCTCACCCGCAGTCACCCGGGCCGCGTGGTGTGGCTGGTGTTCAATGTGAGCATTGCACTGATCCTGATGGAGCTGGGCATCTATCGCGCACTCGAAGGGGTGCTGGGTATTTTCTCGCTGGTGGCGATCAGCTGGCTGGGCTGCCTGGCGGCGGACCTGATGATCAACAAGCCCCTGGGAATCAGTCCGTCGTATGTGGAGTTCAAACGATCGCACCTCTACGACTTCAACCCGGTGGGCGTGGGCTCGATGCTGCTCGCCTCGCTGATTGGCATCGTGTGTTACCTCGGCCATTTCGGCGACGGGGCGAAAAACTTTGCCAGTTTTATCAGTCTCGGTATCTGTTTTGTGATGGTGCCGCTCCTGGGGATCGCCACCCGCGGACGCTTTTATCTCGCCCGCCACCGGGATTTTCTCGAGGGGGAGAATGCTGATGCGGGGCAACGCTCAGTCAGTACCACCATTCTGTCCGCCCAGACCTGCTGTATCTGCGAGAACGATTTCGAGCCCGCCGATATGAGCCACTGCCCTGCCTACCAGGGCCCCATCTGCTCGCTGTGCTGCTCGCTGGACTCCCGCTGCCTGGATGCCTGCAAACCGGATGCACGCTTCTCCCAGCAGCTCAGCGCATTGATCAAAGTACTGGTGCCCGCCAGGATCGTCAGCGGGGTGGACTCGCGACTGGGGCGCTTCGCGATTCTGCTGCTGGGCGCCAGTGTGTGTATCGCCGGTGTGCTGTCATTGATCTATGGCCAGTTGCGCCCGACCACCACCGCGGAGGCTGAGCTGCTCCAGCAGGCGTTCTGGACTCTGTTTGTACTGCTACTACTGATCGCCGGGGTACTCGCTTGGCTGTTCCTGCTGACCCACGACAGCCGTATCGTGGCGCAGATGGAATCCAACCGACAGACCCGCCTGCTGTTGAATGAGATCGAGGCGCACAAGGAAACCGATCGCGCACTGCAGGAAGCCAAGGAGCAGGCGGACCGTGCCAACAGTGCCAAGAGCCGCTACCTCTCGGGAATCAGTCACGAGCTGCGCACCCCACTGCAATCCATTCTCGGTTACGCACAACTGCTCAACCAGCAGCAGGATATTCCGGAAAAGCATCGCAACGGCCTGCGCATCATCAAGCGCAGCGGGGAATACCTGACCGACCTGATCGAGGGACTGCTGGATATTTCCAAGATTGAGGCCGGCCGCCTGGATATCTACCGCAACCAGGTGCGCCTGCCCGAGTTACTGGAACAGATGGTGGAAATGTTCCGCCCACAGGCGGAAGCCAAAGGCGTGCGCTTTTACTGCCATATCCACAATCCGCTGCCGTCTACGGTGATTGCCGATGAAAAACGCCTGCGTCAGATCCTGATCAACCTGCTGTCCAACGCGATCAAATATACCCGCGAGGGACAGGTGGATTTCCATATCCGCTACCGCAACCAGGTGGCCGAATTTGCCATCGTCGATACCGGGATTGGTATCGACCCGGAGGATCAGGCGCGGATTCTCAAACCCTTTGAACGGGTGCGCAACGGGGCCAGCCCGGTGGCCACCGGTACCGGCCTCGGCCTGACAATCGCCTACCTGCTGACAGAAATCATGGGCGGCGAGTTGCGTCTTGAGAGCGAGCCCGGCAACGGCAGCCGCTTTACCGTTTCCCTGCTGTTGTCGTGGGTGGAGTCGGATCATAGCCGCGAAGTACCGGTGCGCCGTATCAGTGGATACCGAGGACCGCGGCGCAGTGTAATGGTAGTGGACGACGAGCCCATACATCGCGGACTGATCGGCGACCTGCTGACACCTCTCGGCTTTTCCATGATGGAAGCCCAGAGTGCAGAGGACTGCCTCGCGCTGGTACAACAGCAGACTCCGGACCTGTTTTTACTGGACGTGACCATGCCCGGAATGAACGGCCTGGATCTCGCGGAAAAACTGCGCACCCGAGGAATCAAGGCGCCAATCGTGATGCTCTCCGCCGACGCACATGAGCGACACCTGAAGCCGGGCGACAGCGAGCCGGCCCATCACGATGCCTATCTGGTGAAACCCCTGGTGAACCAGAAACTGTTCGACACCATGGCGCGCATGCTCAAGCTGGACTGGGTTTACGCGAGCGACAATCCCGCCGCGAGTAAACCCCAGACACTGCAACCCGCATCGCCCGAGGCGCTGCCAGATCATCCACTGCTGGCGGAGTTGCTGGCCTATGCGCGCATTGGTTACCGCAGCGGTGTACACCGGACACTGGACCGGATTGCCTCGGAATCCGTGGTCCCCAGTAACCGTATTGAAGAGTTCCGCCAACTGGCGGACACCATGCGCTTCGAGCAGTTGAGCGAAGCCCTGGAAATCAAGGAGAGTGAATGAATACCTGCGACGATACCGCAGGCCCAGCGCGGGCCACTGCGGATACGCCGACCGGCGATATCGTACTGGTGGTGGACGATTCGCCGGATACCCTGAGCCTGATCAACGACACACTGGAACAAGCCGGTATCGATGTACTGGTAGCACTGGATGGCAGCCAGGCACTGAATATTGCGCGACGACTGCGACCGGACATGATTCTGCTGGATGCGGTGATGCCGGGGCTCGACGGGTTTGAGACCTGCCGCCTGCTCAAGGCAGATCCCGAACTGGTATCGATCCCGGTCATCTTCATGACCGGACTGACGGACTCGGAAGATATCGTGCGCGGCCTGGAAAGTGGTGGCGTCGACTACCTGACCAAGCCGATCCAGCCCAACGAGCTGCTCGCGCGGATGAAGGTGCACCTGAACAACGCGCGCCTGACCTCGAGTGCGCACCAGGCCCTCGACTCCACCGGCCAGTTCCTGTGTACCGTGGATGCGGCGGGCCGGATGCACTGGGCGACACCGCAGACCTACGCCCTGCTCAGCAGCGCCGGCGCCATGGAAGGTGCCCTGCAGCAGAAAATGATTGCCGATCTGAAATTGTGGCTCTCGCGCAGTCCGGGTAGCGGCCACAAACTGAAACTGGAAGGGTTGCTCAAACCCCTGGCGGTGGTGTTTATAGAGCAGCGCGACGGCGGCACCTATCTGTTAAAGCTGCTAGATGACGGCGGCCCTGCCGGCGAAGAAATTCTGCGGGAAAAACTGTCACTGACCAGGCGGGAATCCGAGGTACTGTTCTGGATTGCCAACGGAAAAACCAACCGAGAGATTGGGGAAATTCTTGATGTGAGCCCGCGCACGGTGAACAAACATCTGGAGGGCATCTTCTCCAAGCTCGGGGTAGAAAACCGCACTGCGGCGGCGGGTATCGCGATTCGGGCGTTGAATCCCGACTCTTGAGTGCTTGTCGGCAAAGCGTCGTGTGCAAGCCTTCAAAACCGATGTAAATACTTCCCTGCAAGCTGCGTCGGCGACATCCCTTCCCTGTCACCGACGCTTTTGAAACCCCTTGCCCGGCACTTTGCATTCGCGTCGGGTTTGTGCTTCTCCGCGTTTTAGTCTTTCTGATTGTTCTTCGCGTTGCTTCGCTTGTGCAACAGGAATACGGCGATTGTGCTTACCGATAACGCCATAACAATCCACAGCATATGGTGCATTTCGTGCACCACACCGGCGGGCGCATGGCCTTCGTGGGCATAGGCGAATACACCTGCGGTCATGGAGATTAAGGTGACCAGGGTCGGATACAGTGATTTGATTTTCATGATTTCCTCTACTTCTTGTGCTCAATACTTGAATTGATTTATGCAATTGCAGGAATGGCTTTTTCTTCCAGCATTCCTTCGCGCACGATAAATTCAATTATGTCTTTCAGACCCTGCTGCGCTTTCAGGTTGGAGAAAACAAACGGACGCTCGCCGCGCATTTTTTTGGCGTCGCGGTCCATGACTTCCAGGGAAGCGCCGACCAGTGGGGCCAGGTCAATCTTGTTGATGATCAGTAGATCGGAGCGGGTGATACCCGGGCCGCCCTTTCTGGGAATCTTGTCACCGGCAGAAACGTCGATCACATAGATGGTGAGGTCGGAGAGTTCCGGGCTGAAGGTGGCGCTCAGGTTGTCGCCACCGCTTTCCACAAACACGACATCTAGCTCGCCGTGACGGGCCACGAGTTCGTCGATGGCGGCGAGGTTCATGGAGGCGTCTTCGCGGATGGCGGTGTGGGGACAGCCGCCGGTTTCCACGCCGATGATACGATCTGCACTCAGCGCTTCGTGGTTGGTGAGGAACTTGGCATCTTCCTGGGTATAGATGTCGTTGGTGACAACCGCGATGTCGTAGTGCTCGCGTATTGCGCTGCACAGCTCGCGCAACAGCGCGGTTTTACCGGAGCCCACTGGGCCGCCGACGCCTACCCGAAGTGTCTGTTTTTTACCGGTTTGCATGATCGATAACTCCCGATATTCATTGAACTCTGTTATGAGATTTTTCAATTAACGTTCGCGGTATTTGTTTTCTTCAAGACCGGAACAGGCGCGTGTACTGGTGTTCGTGGCGCGCGCTGGCGATCGCCAGGGCAGGCAGGCCAGCGCCGATTTCACAGTCTTCGATCCGCTTCGCACGCTCGATAGCAGAGGGCACCCGTTGCTGGATTTCGCCGATCAGCTGCTGTGCCTGGGTCTGGCCGAGGGGCACCAGCTTGGTGGCGGCGGCGACCTGATTTTCCAGCCAGGACCAGACCAGGCCGAGCAGAGCGGCGTCTGCACTCAACCCCCAGTGATGGGCGGCGACAGCAAAAGCTGCGGTGAAACTGACTTCGTCACAGTGCAGTTTGCTGTCGACCTGCAGCTGCTTCAGCAGCCGGATCAACGCGCTACCGGTGGCGGTGTCGGTAAGGCGCAGTTCACTGGTCTCACGGCAGGCCAGCGCATAGTGATTCCAGTAGTGCAGACGTTCACTGCTCCTCTCTTCCAGCGCGCGGTGACACCGCAGCAGCAACGGGCAGTCCACCTGGGTGAGGGATTCCTGTAACTGCAGGGTAAGCCACTGACGGGTGTCATCCGCATTGCGCACCCAGCCAGCATCAATGGCGTATTCCAATCCCTGGGAAAACGCGTAGCCACCGACAGGCAGGCTGGCGCTGGACAACTGCAATAATCGCAGCAGCGCGCTGTCAGTGGTGGTGATGCTCATGATCGCTGTGGGCATGGGTTTCGGTATGACCGTGTGAATGGCCGTGCTCGTGGGCATGAAAATGTCCGCCGCTGTAGGCACCGGATTCCGGCACGAATACCGCCTGCTCTTTTGTCAAAGCCAGGCCGAGCAATTCGAGCATTTCTTCCAGAACGTGGTCCGGCACAATGCGCAACCAGGGCGCACCGGCATCGCTACCAACCTGCAATTTCACATGCCTGTTACCCAGGTGATAGCAGGCGCGACTGAAGGTGAGCCAGTCGTCGCAGCGGGCGGTGGTGACCGGCTCTGCGGCGCCCTGGACCTGGATATGTTTGCCGCATTCGCTTTGTAAAATTTCCCCCACCAGCAGCGGCTTGCCGCGCTCGAGGAAAACCCGAACTTCGATGCCATCAGGGGTTTGGGTGCGCAGGCGCCCGCGATCCCGCTGTAGATGGTCCAGGACCACACAGCCGTCGGCGGTAATGTCGGCGCACAGGCCGAGGCGTTGATAAATATCCAGCGTCACACATTACTCCTTGTGCAATTTCAGAACAGGCAGTAGCGCTGTGCCAGCGGCAAAACTTCTGCGGGCTCGCAAGTAAGCAGATCGCCATCGGCGCGCACTTCGTAGGTCTGTGGGTCCACAGTGACATCCGGTTGCCAGTCGTTCAGCAGCATGTCTTTTTTGGTAATGCTGCGGGTGTTTTTACACGGCACCAGAGCGCGCTGAAGGCCGTGCTTTTCTGCCACGCCGTTGATGGCCGCAGCCTGGGAGACAAAGGTCACCGAGGTTTTCGCAGCCGCAAGTCCATGGGCACCGAACATGGGCCGATAGTGCACCGGTTGCGGTGTGGGAATGGAGGCATTGGGATCCCCCATAGGTGCGGCGGCAATCATGCCGCCCTTGATAATCATCGACGGTTTGATACCGAAAAATGCCGGTTTCCACAGCACCAGATCGGCGAGCTTGCCGACTTCGATGGAGCCCACCTCATGGCCTACACCGTGGGTGATCGCGGGATTGATGGTGTACTTGGCGATATAGCGACGCGCGCGGAAATTGTCCGCACCCTCGGCCTCGCCATGGCAGTCCTCCGGCAGGCAACCGCGCTGCACTTTCATTTTGTGCGCGGTCTGCCAGGTACGGGTAATCACTTCGCCGACGCGCCCCATTGCCTGGGAGTCCGAGGCAATCATGCTGAAGGCGCCGAGATCGTGGAAAATATCTTCCGCGGCAATGGTTTCCTTGCGAATGCGCGAATCCGCAAACGCGATGTCCTCGGGAATACTGGTATCCAGGTGGTGACACACCATCAGCATATCCAGGTGCTCGTCCACGGTGTTCACCGTGTACGGGCGGGTGGGATTGGTGGACGAAGGCAAAACATTGGAAGAAGCACAGGCCTTGATAATATCCGGCGCGTGTCCGCCACCGGCACCCTCAGTGTGATAGGTGTGTATGGCACGCCCCTTGAACGCGCCGATGGTGTCGTCGACAAAACCGGATTCATTCAGGGTGTCCGTGTGAATCGCCACCTGCACATCGTACTTGTCGGCCACTGTCAGGCAGCAGTCGATGGCCGCCGGAGTGGTGCCCCAGTCTTCGTGTAACTTCAGGCCGCAGGCACCGGCCTCAAGCTGTTCTTCCAGCGCTTCCGGCAGGCTGGCATTGCCCTTGCCGAGAAAACCGAAATTCATTGGCAGGCTATCCGTGGCCTGCAGCATCTTGCCGATATTCCACGGTCCCGGTGTACAGGTGGTGGCGTTGGTTCCCGTAGCCGGACCGGTGCCGCCACCGATCATGGTGGTAACCCCGGACATCAACGCCTCTTCCACCTGCTGTGGACAGATAAAATGGATATGTGCATCGATGGCACCCGCGGTGAGAATCGATCCCTCGCCGGCGATAATTTCCGTGCCCGGGCCGATCACGATATCCACACCGTCCTGTACATCGGGATTGCCCGCCTTGCCGATACCGGCAATGCGCCCGTCTTTTACTGCCACGTCCGCCTTCACCACGCCCCAGTGATCGAGGATCAGCGCATTGGTAATCACCAGATCCGGCGTGTCTTTAGATGGCTTCTGGCTCTGGCCCATCCCATCGCGAATTACCTTGCCGCCACCAAACTTCACCTCATCGCCGTAGCGGGTGAAATCTTTCTCCACCTGCAACCAGAGTTCCGTGTCACCCAGGCGCACGCGATCACCGGTGGTGGGGCCGAACATCTGTGCATAACTTTCCCGGTCCATGCGGCTCATGACTTCACCCCGAAAGTTTCATCCAGAGGCCCCATCACTTCACCGCGGAATCCGTAAACCTCGCGAGTACCGGCATAGGCGACCAGCTCCACCTCGCGCCCCTGGCCCGGCTCAAAACGCACCGCAGTACCGGAGGCAATATTCAGGTGAAAACCCCGCGCGATTTCGCGTTCGAAGCGCAACGCCGGATTGACCTCGTAAAAATGGTAATGGGAGCCCACCTGCACCGGACGGTCGCCCGTATTTTCCACCCTCAGGGAGCGGGTTTCGCGGCCGGGATTGAGTTCGATATCGCCCTTGTCTTTGGCGACCTGAATTTTTCCGGGAATCATAATGACCTTTTTATTTTTCCAGCGCCTCAGCTAATCGGATTGTGCACGGTTACCAGCTTGGTGCCGTCGGGAAACGTCGCTTCCACCTGCACCTCGTGAATCAATTCCGGCACACCATCCATCACCTGGTCCGCGCGCAGGATCTCACGGCCATAGCCCATCAGTTCCGCCACACTCCTGCCATCCCGCGCGCCCTCCATGATCTCCATGGTGATCAGCGCCACGGCTTCGGGATAATTCAGTTTCAGTCCCCGCGCCAGTCGTCGCTCCGCCAGCAGCGCGGCGGTAAAAACCAGCAGTTTGTCTTTTTCTCTCGGCAGTAATTCCATGCAAAACCCTGCAGTGCCCGGTATTTATATTCAGTGATAAATCAGGTGTGCCAGATCCGCGGCGCGCAAGCGGCGCGGCCGAGTAATTCGGGCCGCAGTAATTCCCACAGTTCCGTTAACAGTGCGCGCACCTCAAAGGCACAACGCCCCAACGCGCGTGCCACGATCATTCCCGACACATGGGTTATCCCGGCCAGACAGCGTTTGGCATGCGCGCTAATGATTTCCCGACAGGCCTCCCGCACCGTTTCATCCGGAGCGAACGGCCCCATCACCAGCAGGCCATTTACCGGGTAACCCTGCAGTCCAGCGCGGGAAGAAAGCACATCGCCGGCAAAAGTGCTGTTGCAATTTGATGGCCGGGACAGACGCAGGGACTCGATCAGCAGCGGAACACCTTCGCGAAAAATCTCGAGTCGCTGTGACAGGCGACCATTGCCCAAGGTTGCATCGCAGGCAGGCAGTCCCAGCGAGGTCACCTCCCAACCGGCGAAGTGGCTGTCACGGGCCAGGTCCACCCGCGTCACCATGGCGCCATTGGCGTCCGGGTAGACAATATTCTCCAGCGGCAGCCACTCCAGACTCGCCCCCTCCTCAACCTGCAGGAAGGTGTTCTGGCTCTGCAGCAAGCCGTCACTGCGCGCCCGGTACACCCGGCCGGCACCGGTGGTTGTCACCAGTGCGCGCGCGCCTTTTTTTACCTCCACCCGTACTTCCAGTCGGTCCCCGGATACAAGTCCACCGGGCGGGTGCAACAAATAAACATGAGCGAGGTCGCGCCCCTCGGGAAAAAAAGGCTTCTGTACGTACAAGGGCCCGTGATGGTGATTGCGCGCCAGCCGGCAGCCTCGCTCAGTCCGCTCAAACTGCAACGCCAGGCCCGCACGCCAGCGACCGGACGCGCTCGCCTCGGCAACAAATGGATCGGGTATGGCAAGTTGATTCATGCAAACACTGACAGCTGAATCCCACCGCGCGGCTTTGCCGCAGCGACAGGTTGGATTTAAAGCCAATGGAAACAAGTTTCAGATCGGAGCGGTATGCGTCAATTGACGTAGTGCCGTATCAAATCGCGGCCCCTGAAAAGCCCGGCAAAAAACCGTACACTCGAGGGCACCCGTCAATACAGCCACTGCGGTTAACCCCCAGGATTCACAGGAACGCTCACAGCAAAGAAAGGAACACCCCATGGCCCTAACCCCCTCCACCATGATCCCCCTGGGCACCGCCATGCCCGAATTCCAGCTGCCAGATCCCACCGGCACCCTGGTCAGCAGCAGCGATTACGCCGGCAAACCCTTGCTGGTTATGTTTATCTGCAACCACTGTCCGTTCGTGAAACATATCGCCACAGGGCTGGCTGATTTGGCAGAGGAGTACATGCCGGCAGGGCTCGGAATCGTCGCCATCAACAGCAACGACTTCGTCAATTACCCGGAAGACAGCCCGGAAAAAATGCAGGAAGAAGTCGCCGCGCGGGGATACCGCTTTGCTTACCTGGTGGACGAGGATCAGGCCGTGGCCAAGGCATTTGATGCCGCCTGCACACCGGACTTTTTTCTGTTTGATGGCGAGGGGAAACTGGCGTATCGCGGCCAGTTTGATGACAGCCGGCCGGGCAATGCTGAGCCGGTGAACGGTAAGGATTTGCGCGCTGCTGTGGATCAGGTTCTGGCAGGGGAAAAACCGGCAGACGATCAGGTGCCGTCTATCGGCTGCAATATCAAGTGGAAATAGCTACGAAGCTATAGCTGCAAATTGAAGGCGAAGCGGCAGGGAGCGCACTTCAAAAGCGTCGGCGACATGGACGTCGCCGACGCAGCGTACA
>NZ_LZDE01000229.1 GCF_002009015.1 Microbulbifer mangrovi
AACAGCAGGGTCAGGTTGCAGTGGATACCTTCGCGCTCAAGCACGGAAGCGGCGCTGATGCCTTCCCAGGTTGAGGCGAGCTTGATCAGCACGCGCTCACGGGCCACACCCGCCTGCTCGTACATGGCGATCAGCTGGCGGGCGTAATCGATGCTCGCCGCGGTGTCGAACGACAGGCGCGCATCCACTTCCGTGGAAACCACACCGGGCACAATTTGCAGAATTTCGTGGCCGATAGCGACCGCCAGTTTCATCGACGCGAGTGCAATCACATCGCCGCCTTTCTTCTCGGCCCAGGTGAGGGCGTCTTTCAGGTGCTGTTCGTACTGGGGAAGCTGCGCGGCCTTGTACAGCAGGGAGGGATTGGTGGTGGCGTCTTCGGGCTGATAGCGGCGGATGGCTTCAATATCGCCGGTGTCCGCAACCACCAGACTGCGCTGTTTGAGTTGTTCGAGTTTATTCATTTTCCCTGCTTCCTTAACTTTCGATCATTCGGTCCAATCTATAGCGCCGTCACGCGGCATCTGTTACCAGTGCCAGTGCCTGCTCGAGCACTTCCGGCCCCGCGCCAGCGGTGTGTGCGTGCTCACTCAGGTGGCGGCGGAAACGCCGTGCACCGGGCACGCCCTGAAACAGTCCCATCATATGTCGGGTAATGTGATTGAGACGCTGTCCGCGCGCGAGTTCCCGTTCGATGTACGGCAACATATTGCCGATCACCGTAGCCGGCGTCGGTCCCGGCTCGCCGCCAAACAGCGCTGCATCCACTTCCGCCAATATACCCGGCGTCTGGTAGGCGGCTCGGCCGAGCATAACACCATCCAGTTGCTGTAGATGCTCGCGACAGTCCTCAATTGTGTTGATGCCGCCGTTAAGGACAATTTCCAGCTGCGGGAAGTCCTGTTTTAGCTGGTACACCATGTCGTATTTGAGCGGTGGTACCTCGCGGTTTTCTTTCGGACTCAGACCATTCAGCCAGGCTTTGCGCGCGTGCACGATAAAGGTGCTGATACCCGCTTCGGCCTGGGCTTCCACAAACCGGGTCAGGCCCGGGTAATCTTCCATATCGTCGATACCGATACGGTGCTTCACCGTCACCGGAATGGAAACCGCGCTTTTCATCGCGCCCAGGCACTCGGCCACCAGATCCGGCTCCGCCATCAGACAGGCGCCAAAACGCCCCTTCTTCACCCGGTCACTGGGGCAGCCGCAATTGAGATTGATCTCGCTGTAACCCCACTGCTCGGCAATCTCGGCACAGCGCGCCAGATCCTGCGGATCACTGCCGCCGAGCTGCAGCGCTACCGGTTGCTCTTCTACGTTGAAGTCCAGGTGGCTTTCCTTGTCGCCAAACAGGATGGCACCGGTGGTAACCATTTCGGTATACAGCAGCGCATGCTTGCTGAACTGCCGCCAGAAATAACGGCAGTGGCGGTCGCTCCAGTCCATCAGGGGGGCGGTGCAGAAACGATGCGAGACGGCCGTCGCCGTGCCGGAAGTGGCGGGGCGGGAGGGCGCCGGATTAGCGGATGCGGGGTTTTGAACAGAGTGGGGCATAAACAGCGATCAGACGGTAAATCAGCGCGCAGTATAACAAGAGAACGCCGCGAGGCTGTGGCTTGCCGCTGCCAGATGGAATGTCAGAGATTGCGTTCTTTGGCATCCACGGGGGTATCGCTCTTATGGAGTGGCGCGGCAGCGGTCCAGTCCTGTTCTGCCGCCAGCATGGGGCGTAGTTTCTTCACCACGCTGCGTGCGGTCGCCCGGTAGCTGGTGAGCTTGCCCCCGGCAACGGCGACAATGCGCGGGTGTTTGTCGTTATCGCTGCAGATCATGGTCTCGCGACTGCGAGAGAACGGATTGCTACTAGCGTGGGGGAGTACCCGCAAGCCGGCAAATGCATCGCTCAGTTCATTGAGCTGCAATGGCCGGGTTTCCGGGAAATACTGTTTCAGAGTACGCAGCAGGTAGGCCTTTTCCTCCAGTGTGGGTGTTACCTCTGAGGGATCGCCGTGATAGGGGCGCTCGGTGGTACCCACGAGGGTCTCGCCCTGCCAGGGCATCACAAACACCGCGCGTCCATCTTCCGCCTCCACGTAGAAAATCTTGTTGGCGAGCTTCAGTGGCACCTGGATATGGGTTCCAGCCACCAGTTCCAGGGGCGGCAGCTTGGCACTGGGAGCGCATTTGCTGTTGGTTTCTTCAACCCAGGGGCCGGTGCAGTTGACCAGCGCGCGACAGTGCAGGGTGTTGAGCTGGCCCTTGTGGAAGTAATCCACACGCACGAACTTGTCGGTCACCTCAGCACCTACGAGGCTGCCCGGGCAGATCAACTCGGCACCACTGCGCACTGCGGTCTGGATAACCTCGCGGGTGAGCGCCGCGTCGTCGGTTTGGGCGTCGTAATAGCGGTATACCGCCAGCAGGTCGTCATTGTTCAGCCCGCACAGGGCCTCGTAATCCTGCAGGCTCACGGAGCGAAAGCGCGCCTGCGAAGAAAACAGCCCGGCCAGCAGGGCGTAGATACTGAGTCCCAGGCGGACTTTCCAGGTGGGGCGTCGGCTGTGCCGGTAAACCGGGATCAGGAAGGGCACCATATGCACCAGATCCGGTTTGTTGGCCAGCAGCCAGCGGCGCTCCTTCAGGCACTCGTATACCAGTGAAAACTGTCCGCTCTCCAGGTAGCGCAGCCCGCCGTGGATCAACTTGGAGGAGCGAGAGGATGTGCCGTACGCCACGGATTCCTGTTCCAGAATGGCGACGCGATGGCCGGCCGCGGTGAGGGCTTCCGCCACCCCCGCGCCCTGGATACCCGCGCCGACTACCAGAACATCATATTCCGTAGACATTGCTCGCCTCCTGGGAGCGCATCAGCAGTGGCAGGTTTCCGGTGAGGATATGGTGTGCGCCCCGGTGATGCCAATGTACGGCGCCCTGGGCAGTGTTTATCTCGTGCACCACCCATTGCCAGGGGCCCGGTGGCAGTTCCTGGCAATCTACCGCTGCGTGATCTATCAACAGGTAATCTGGCGCAAGGGTCACCACCTCTGGGGAAAGGCTGCGGCCCACGTTCGGTACGCGCAGTGCTACCTGGTCAAACCCCAGGTTACGGGCCAGGCGCAGGCTGCGCAGGTCTGAGGTGAGAATGACAAAGGGATCTGTGGAACCGTGGATTTCATCCAGCAAGCGCCGGATCGCCAGCTCCGGCTTCACCATCTCCAGCGTGGCCGGACTTATCTCCACAAACCACTCCAGATGCCGGTGCCGGTTGGCCCACTCCACCATAAGCTGAAAGCTGCTCAGCGGTAATGTCTGCAGATCCTTGTCTTTCAACAGGTGTAGCGGTGTCGAGATACCGGATCGGCAGAGCTCAACACCCTCGCCGGCACAGCACCAGGGCGTGTGATCCTTGCTGAACTGAATTTCGGTGGCGATGGCACAGGCGCCAAGGCCATGCGCAGCCTCAAACGCGGGCAGGGTGTTTTCCGGGTGGTGAATTTTGTCGCCTAAATGCGCAATCAACATCGATGTGCGTTCCTGCCGGGAGCGGCCTTATTGTGTGAATTCAGGTGGGGGAGATACAGCACAATCTCTAATTGAAAAATAGTTGGTGTGGAGTGGGTTGCAAGCGGCATATGGCGTCAATCGTTACTCGGGATTGCCCTGTGTGGGGGTGCCAGGCACCGGTATCCGGTTCAGCACTCTATGCTGAAAGCGTCAGGGGTACTGAGTAAGAGGTTTGCGGTTTGGCCCGGGTTTCCGCTTTACCGGAGTGGTGGTTTTTTTATGGCGTTGTTGTCGCTCTGCTGGCTTTAGTGCTTTGCAGGTCACCTGGTGTTCTGGCGGATGATATGAGCGGGCATTCCACCGCGGGCAAAACTGCCACCGCTTCTCTTAGAATCACCCTCTCCATCCCATCCCGGGCGCGTGTCAGAACAGACGCCGCTGGCGCAGAAACCCTGTGCCTCATGCATATTCCGGCCCGTTTTCTTCAGGTGAGCTGGCGCAGCTCCGGCTCAGCGCGATCAACCGATACCCGCAAACCGCTGGCCCGCCTCCGGGGTAATCCCTATGTGCGCGACTGCATTCCGCTGGATACTGCTCGAGTGGAAAAGCGTGACCGGGGATATCTGCTGATTACTGCCGAGTAGCGCCCGAAGAGTGGCTTCTTCCGCGGTACTAACGGCGGTTGTTAATCCCCTGCAAGCACTTAAAATGGCGTCAGACTATTTCAAAAAGCTGTGAGTCGGCCATGAAACATTTATTTGCTGCAACATTGCTAGTTCTGGCCCAGCCGGTGTGGGCGGCCATGTCCCTGGATAAGATCATTCTCTATCTGGAGGACAAGCCCAACTCACGTGAAGACATCGTGGTTACCAATCCCGACAATGAAACCCTGTACCTGCAGACGGAGATCTACCGGGTAGACAATCCCGGTCAGCCCGATGAGAAGCGGGTGCGTGTGATCGACCCGAAAGACTTCAAACTACTCGTCAGCCCCTCCAAAGCCGTGATTCCCGCGGGGGAGCAAAAGCGGTTTCGCCTGATGTCCCTCGAGCAGGAGCTGGATAGGGAAAAGGTCTATCGGGTGACGTTCAAGCCGGTGGTGGGGGATATCAAAACCGATAAAACAGCTTTAAAGATTCTGGTGGCCTATCAGGCGCTTATTTTTATCCAGCCACAATCCGCTCAATACAAGTTGTCACTTGAAGAGGGCGCTGGCAACAAGTTGGCGATAGCCAATAGCGGTAATGTCAACGTAGAGGTCAGCGATATCCAGTACTGCAAGACCTCAACACAATGCGCGCCGGTGGAGCAGGCGGGAAGAATTTACAGCGGAGCAAAGCTGTCTCTGGGAGGGGATTTCACTGCCGGGGGCTATCTGGAGCTGCTTGCCAGAAGTGGTCGCGAGTCGGAGAGGCTCAAGCTCCCTCTGTAAAACATTTGGGCTGACGAGCACCGGGATTATTGCATTTCAACCGTCAGGGTTAGTGTGTCGGTGTACTGGTAGTCCTGGGGATTGTTCAGGTTGGCTGCGGGAATCGTCAGGTCCAGCAGCATGTTCTCATCGCTGTAACCGATGCAGTCTGCCGAGGAGTGCCCATTCCATTCTTTTTGTGTGAATACCCCTTCCGTTAGCTTTGCCTTCTTTTTTGGCGGCTTTTCGCTTTGCACGTTGATCTCGTAGGCAATGGTGTCGGTGCCGGAGGCGCCACCCAGTAAAAACTGTCCGCTGCCATTCAGGCTGTCGGCCCTGAGGGTAAATTTGGTCGAGGCCGTGGTATACACGCAAAAGCTTTGCTGTGCGTTGATATCATTTCCTGGGGCCGGCATTTGCAGCACCATATCCTCTAGCCCGCTGATTCGGATTCCTGCACCAACGACCAGCGTGATATCTACGGACAGTGGTAGTGCCAGTTCCGTTCTGTTATCTGAAGCGCTCGATCCTTTACAGATGATCGGGTTGTAAGGATCGTCGGGGCTTCCCCACGGGTTGCACTGGTAAAGGTAAAACTGCAGTGTTCCGCGATAAATTCCCGGCACCGGTGCCGTCGAGGGAGTTGGCTCTATGGAAAAACTCACCGGAGTCTGCTGGCCATTGGCGCCACCGCGAAAGCGGGTGCTGGTTTCCTGGCCGGGAATAATCGCGGTCGACGTAACTGCGGGATGATGAAATTTTAACGATACGGGTATGTCGTCGCCGGGACCACTCAGCAGGAACGCCTGATTCAGGGAGGGACCCGTTACTTCAATGGTGTAGTCGCGGGATTTGTCGCAGTAGGCTGTGGACCACTCATTGCCCTCCCAATCTGCCCAGCAGCTACGGATGCTAAATGGAATGGTCAGGTCTCCTTCGTACTCCAACACCTGTTGTGTGTCGTCAAGTCCGCACACGCCCAGTGCTTTATCAGGTACAGGCATGATGCCGGAGCCATCTCCGCAGGGATCCTGATTGCTGGACTGTGCCTGCGTCGCTGTTGTTTTCAGCATCAGCAAGAGCGCGAGCAAAACAAGGTGGCGGGCGTTATTTCGCCGCATAGATTGCTCCTCTTGTTTGCCCATCGGGACAGCGGGCTGTCGCCAAGTCCACAATACCGATATTGATCCAGTCCTCGTTGGCAGTCTGCTCTGGTATCGCTACCTCGCACTTGCCCCACTGCACCGGAGGCACCCGAAGGGTTTTGGGTTTGCCGTGAATCTCAATCTGGAATACACCGAAATCGTCCGTGACTGCCGCGTATTTACCAATCGAAATTTTGGTGTTTACCATGGGTTGGTCGCCATTCATCAGGCGGCCCAGTACCAGAATGACGGTTTGCACCGCGTAATCCGTAGTAGCAACGTTTCCGGGGTATAGCGTAATGGTTTCATAGGTTTCCCGGTAATCGTGGAAACCGTCGGCCAGTGGCCGTAAAGATAAATTATAGGTGCGGAATGCTGGCAGGCTGATGACAGACTGGGTACCGCCCTTGGCATAACCCCGGCGAGCACCGTCGACCAGGATTTCAAAATCCTCATTTTCGGACCCAATGATATCTACAATCACCGCGCTGTTGAGAGTGCGTTCGCCGCCCCAGGAAAAGGTATCCCCAGAACTCATCAGCGAGGTACTGAAACTGCCCAGGTAGTTGGTCGTACGCAAACCGGAGTCGCGGTTATCGCGATAGCTCAGGGTCGAGGTCCCATAGCCTCGCCGGCCGGCAACACGGGTCTGGCTGCCGAGGTAGGTATTGTCTGCAGAGGCTTCCGCAGAAAACTGTTGGGAAACATCGTAAGCCCAGAGGTCGCGATCATTCCAGCTGCTACTCATTCCTGCGCGGGCAAAACCATTTCCCGATTCGTCTCGGTCATAACGCAAAGTACTGCCACTACTCCAGCGATCGCCACGATGGCGGAATTGGAAAGTGACTGCGGTCAACTGCTGTTCGCTGTCGGCAATACTATGGGAAAAGCTGAAGTCCCCGTACCAGGAGCGCGTGCGCAACAGGTTGCGCTGGAATTCAAAGGTCGTCAGCTTCTGTCCGCGAGCAAGATTACCATCCAGGATGATGTCGGGAGAGTCCAGTGCGCGAGTGCGGTCACTTTCGCTGTGGCGAATCGATGCCCGTCCACCGAATATGGCACTGCTCAACGTCACGTTACGATTGAACGTGTCTCGCGTAAGTATGTTGTATGTGCCGGTATCGCCCGTGATGTTCGGGGAGTCTGTAATGCGAGTTTCACTGGCACCGAGGTCAAAATAGGGGGTATGCAGCTGCGCAAGTAAACGATAGCCGCGGCTGCCGTCACTGCCGTAAATCGCACTCGGCGAAAACTCAAAGTGCTCCTGCAACCAGCGCGTGCCGAGTTCCAGTGCCTGCTGGGAATCCGAAGAGGCAAGTGTGCTGAATAGACCCGCATTGTCCGAGATCCGCCGGGCGAGGCTGCCTTTCAGATAATAGGCTTCCGCTTGTTCCGGCAGCGTATCAAACTCGGTACTTCTCGCCGGTTTACCCGCGAGTACTTCCCAGCTCCATTCCCCAGCGGGTGGAAGCAGGGCATCCTTGGCAAAAAACTGGGTGTAGCGTCCCAGCGGTCGCCCACCCTCATCATAGGTTTGGACTTCCACCTCGTAAGCGCCGCCGGGCAGGTTACTGGTGTCCAGGAGCTGGTTACCGGCCTCAAGCATGGTGCTGTAGATGAGTCGGCCTTCCCGGAGGATTTCCGCCCGCCCGCGGGTAGGCATGTTTACCTCCAGCGGGGTACCTTCGCGGTAGAAGTTGTCGGCGCGACTGTTGTTCGAGCTGCGGTAGTGCACTCCGTAGAGGTAAGGGGAGGGGATAAAACTACTGAAATAGCTTTCCGGCTGTATCAGTCCAAGAGAGTAGGCCTTACCCTGATAGTCCCGCGTCCAGTGCAGTTCGTGCACAAACGGGTTGCCTTCATCCGTAGCTGACCAACGGCTGTGTAGACCGCTCTCGCCAAAGCTCAAAATTGATGTGCCGAACAGGGATGCACTGCGGGTCGTCTGTCCCAGATTGGTTTCTACCCCCGACCAGGCACCGGTCAGATTCTGAATAAAAGAGAAGTCACTGGTGGCGTCCGGCAGATACGGCGTATCGATCGCGGCCTGCTTGGGAAGGAGTTCAGGGGCTACAAAGATATCCAGCCGGAAACGACTGTCGTCATAAATGACCGCCAAAGATTCGGGCACAAGGTAACCGCAATTCTGTTGGCTTTTGAGGCGACAGACTTTATGGGAGTTTCGTGGCTGCGCCTCGCTCAATGCGGATAAAACGAGTTCCGGTTTCGGAGATTGCGGCAAGAGGCCAAGTACCGCCAGTGGATTTACAAACGTAATCGTTTGCAAATCCACAGTAACCTGAGTGCTGCCAACGGGGCGGCCACCGAAATAGACGTCTACAACCAGGTTTTCTGGTTCGGTGAGATCTTCAAAACCTGCTGGGGCTGCTGTTTCAAGGGTAAACGCTGCTGCGGCGGCACTGAGTGCCACGTCGCTTTGGGCTCCGAGCAGTAGTGAAGAAACACATACCGCGAAATAGCGCTTCATCGCATGGAACAAAAGCGCCGGTTATGACCCCGGCGCTTTTTCCCGTCTTATTCGCCGGCAACAGTTACAGTCAGGGTGTCACCGTAGACTGCGTCAACTGCCGCTTGCCATTCGGCTGCGGGCACAGAAACGATGACCTGAGCGTTCTCGCCGCTGGCACAAGACAGGTTATCTGCCAGTGCGTAAGGTGAGGCGTCGATGTCACCGGAGCTTGCTACGATGGTGTCACCAGTGGCGGTATCAATAACGTTGTTAGCAAAGGCAACGTTGTAGTTCATGGTGTCCGGAGTGGTTCCGTTGCCCAGCAGTTGGAAAACACCGGTGTCCAGACCGCCATTGGTGCTGGAAAGGTTGACGGTGTACTGGGTATGGCCGATACCACCCACACAGATATTTTCGCGGCCAACAATGGGGGCGTCCGGGGTGGCGCCATCCACGGTCAGTGTCATGTCGTCGAGCATTTTTACGACGATTGCGCTATTTACGTTGAGGATGATATCGAAGCTGCCCTGGGAGGCTGCATCATCGACATCGCCCTGTACCGGGGTGGCAGAAGCGGTCAGTGCAGTAGCGCTTAAAGCAAAGGCGGCGACAGCAGCAAAACACTTGTTCATTGTTCAAAGTCCTGATTCTTGATGTGTTGTCGTTGTTCCGTGTGCATTCTTTGAGCACACTTTTGGCGTCGTTTACAACAAGTTGGCGGTTTTTTCTCCAGCTTGAACGACAATGAGGCGATAATACCGGTTCTGTGACTCGAGTCACGGATTTTTTTGAAAATATATAATTTCTATGCTCGATAGTCCGTTTGGGTTGGAAATACAGGTTTTCGCGCCATCTTTCCCTGCCACTGGGCGACCTACGGTCGCGGCGATATAATGCCGCGCCTCGAAACCTGCCAACTCAACCCAATCAGGCGACTTATGACCGTAAGAACCCGTATTGCTCCATCCCCCACCGGTGATCCCCACGTAGGTACTGCCTATATCGCGCTGTTCAACCAGTGCTTCGCCCAGGCGCAGGGCGGCCAGTTTGTGCTGCGTATCGAAGATACCGACCAGGCGCGCAGTACCCCGGAATCCGAGCAGGCCATTCTCGACAGCCTTCGCTGGCTGGGTCTCGACTGGCAGGAAGGCCCGGATGTGGGCGGCCCCCACGGTCCGTATCGCCAGAGCGAGCGCGGTGACATCTATAAGAAGCACTGCGACGAGCTGGTCGCCAAAGGCCACGCTTTCCATTGTTACCGCACAGCGGAAGAATTGGATCACTTGCGCGCCCAGCTTCAGGAAGCTGGCCGCGTAACCCTGAAGCCCAGCGACCTGGCCCTGCCGGCGGAAGAGGTGGAAAAGCGCAAGGCTGCAGGTGAGCCCTACGTGGTGCGCATGAACGTGCCTGAGAGTGGCACCTGTGTTGTGGAAGACCTGCTGCGCGGCACCATCGAGATCGACTGGGCCCAGGTGGATGCACAGATCCTGCTCAAGTCCGACGGCATGCCCACTTACCACCTGGCCAACGTGGTGGATGATCACCTGATGGAAATCACCCACGTACTGCGCGGTGAGGAGTGGATCAACTCCGCGCCCAAGCACAAGCTGCTGTACGAATACTTCGGCTGGGAAATGCCGGTGCTGTGCCACCTGCCGCTGCTGCGCAACCCGGACAAGACCAAACTGTCCAAGCGTAAGAACCCCACCTCTATCCTCTATTACCAGCGCGCTGGCTTTATGCCCGAGGCGCTGCTGAACTACCTCGGCCGCATGGGCTGGTCCATGCCCGATGAGAGCGAAAAGTTCACCTTGGACGAGATGCTTAAGCACTTCGACATCCAGCGTGTATCCCTCGGTGGCCCGGTGTTCGATGTGGAGAAGCTCAGCTGGCTGAACGGCCTGTGGATCCGCGAACTGGAAGACGCCCAGCTCGCCGATCGCCTGCAGCAGTGGCTGTTGAACCGCGAGAACCTGCTCAAGGTCCTGCCCCACGCCAAGGGCCGTATGGAAACCTTCGGCGACTTCGCACCGCTGGTGAGTTTCCTTGCCGCCGGCAAATTGCCGCTCACCGAAGACAGCTTTGCCGGCAACAAGATGGAGCTGGATGACCAGAAGAAGCTGCTGCAATTTGCCCTCTGGCGCCTGCAGGCCCTGCGCAGCTGGAGCAAGGACAGCATCTTCGCGGCGATGAAAGAGCTCTCCACCCAGATGGAAGTGAAGCTCAAGGACTTCAACGCACCCTTGTTCGTCGCCATCAGTGGAACCACCGCGTCCTTCTCGGTCATGGATGCGATGGAACTCCTCGGTCCCGACCTCAGCCGCGCGCGCCTGCGCCAGGCCATCGAGGTACTGGGCGGCGCCGGCAAGAAGGTGCTGAAGCGCTGGGACAAAGAGTACGCCAGTCTCGCTTGAGCCTCTCCGTCATGCCGGTGAAACCCGGCATGACGAGCTGGTCTCTAACTATTTGATTAAAAAGTTATTTTTCTTGTTGACAGGGAGCGGGGCACTGTTAAAATGCGCCCCGCTTTCGACGGAAACGTCAACTGAAAGCACCCATATTTGGGGCTATAGCTCAGCTGGGAG
>NZ_LZDE01000230.1 GCF_002009015.1 Microbulbifer mangrovi
ACCCGGCTGCATGCAGCCGGGTTAAAAGCGGTCACTAGTATGACCTTATCTGACGGAGAAAGCTTTTCGGTTAGCGGAAGATATAGTAGCTCCCTCTCTCCTTTTTACTCACATACACTTCCAGAAATGGCGGGAATTTCCAGCGCTTCTTCCGTAGATTTTTCTCCCTGGTAACCGAATTCCGCATAGGCACCGGGCTGGATTACGCTGTTCCAGTCAAATCCGGTGGCACTGTACGGGTTACTGCCAGTGAGATTGGCATTCCAGAGATTGGTAATTCGACTGCTGCCGCTATAGGAGAAAGTCAGCGCCCAGCCATCAATCGGCACTGAGCCATTGTTGGTAATGCGGATGCTGCCGGTAAAACCGGCGCCCCAGTGGCTGCCTTCGATGTATTCGCAACTTGCGGTGCCGTCTCCATCATTTCCGCCGTTATCACCACCGTCATCTGCGGCACTGACCGTAATTACCAGGCTATCGCTACTGCTGGCTGCACCATCGTTTACGGTAAGCGATGCGGTGTATTCTCCCGCTTCGGTATAGGTGTGGCTCACGTTGACGCCACTGCCGGTACTACCGTCACCGAAATTCCAGCTATAGGTGAGTGGGTCGCCATCGGCATCACTGGATCCCGCAGCATCGAAGGTCACTGCGAGCGGTGCCTCTCCGCTCGTGGTACTGACTGCAGCTACGGCCACCGGAGACATGTTTTCCGGCTCTATGCCGTTCGCGGTAATGACCACACTGTCAGTGTCGGCGCCACCGCGGCCGTCATTGACCGTAAGGGTTGCGGTGAAGTTACCCGCGCTCTGGTAGGTATGGCTCGCCGTGGCGCCAGTGGCCGACGCACCATCGCCAAAGCTCCAGCTGTAACTCAGTGCATCGCCATCGGCGTCGCTGGAGTTACTACCATCGAAGCTCACCAGTAGTGGCGCATCACCGCTGACTGGCGTGGCGCTGGCTGCGGCAACGGGATCGGCATTCTCCACAACCGCACCGGTGGGATCGGCGTACAGCAGGCCGCGACCATTGGTGCCCAGGTAAACACGGCCGTAAATCCGAGGGTCGCCGGTGATCGCCTCGCCCATATTGCCGTACTGGTGCGCGTCATCATTGATGCGTACCCAGCCGGCACCTTCATTGGTGGAGCGGAATACCCCGGTTTCACCATCTACCGTACCCACCAGGTAGAGCGTCTGGTAATCACTGCCGGGCGCGGCGGCCCCCAGGCCAATATTAATGCCCTCGTCCACCGAGGTGAGTTTGTCGAAACTGGCACCGCCATCGGTAGAGCGCCACAGGCCGGTGACTGTTTCCGCACTCGCATTGACGGCACTGCCTGCGAGCCAGATATGCCCTTCCAGTCCGGGGGCCGCGAGGAACTTACCGGATTCCGGCAGGCCGCTGGCGGCGGTTGCGGCAAAGCTGCTGCCTGCGTCAGTCGACACATAGAAAGTGCCACCGCTGAAGGCGTAAAATACCTGCGGATTCACCCGGTCACTTTCCACACGAGCACCTTCCGGCACCCCGCTGGATGCGGTCCAGGAACTGCCGTAGGTGGTGGATACGTGCACCCCGGTACCACCCGGGCTCCACACAATAGCGCCGCCATCAGCACTCATCGCTACATTGCCACCACCGGTCACACCGGCAGGCTCCTGACCGGCCCACCAATTATCTCCTGCAGAGCTGGAAACACCGAGGTGAACGCCATCTTCATTGCCCACCCGTACCATTATCGCGGGGTCCAGCGCGGCAAAATCAATTCCAGTGGTACTGGTTAGATAAGGAGTCTGATACATCAACTCCGGTACTACATCCACGTCGATATGTTTGAACCCACCAATATCGCCCAGGGCAGAGAAAATATTCGCGTTGCCGCTCGGTGGACTGGCGAGATCCAGCACCGCGGTTTCCTCCACGCCCTTGATCATCGGTTCAATGATGACGGTGCCATCGCTGTCCCAATCGGTGAGGTTGTGCGAGCCATAAATAGTCGCACCGGTGCCATACATAAGGCGGTCGGAGTTATGCGGGTCGATTTCAATCGATTCATTCATCCAACCGAGCTTCAGCGCCTCTTCCGGCGGTTGCGGGTTGGCACCGAGATGCAGCCAGGGTACGGAGCTGATATCCATGTCGTAGCGCTTGCTGCGGGTCGGGTATCCGTCCCAGTCCCAGATCCGCGTCCAGGAATCCCCACCATCGGTGGTGCGAAACAGGATCATGTCCGGCCACCAGGAGTTGAGTGATGCAACCATCAGGGTATCGGGATTCTGGCGATCAATAGTGAGCCCGGAGTAACCGAAATACAGTTCTCCGCTGGCGGCGGTCATGGGACTGATTTCGGTCCAGGTTTCCGTGGCACTATCGAATTTCCACACCGCACCGGTTTCCCCGTCATAGGGACCGCCGGTATCGCTCATGGCGACGTAGAGTTCACCATTCACTTCATCGTAAACGCCTTTGTGGGGAATCAGGCCCGACGGTGCTCCGGGGATCACTTCCCAGCTGGCACCGCCATCAGTAGAGCGGTATAAGGAGTGGGTTTTATCCGCAACGCCCACATAAATCACATCGGCCCCCTCACCGCTGGTACCGGATGACGGATCAAAAGTGACCCACACCACGCCCTGCAGCTTGTCCCCGTAACCCCATTCGTCATCGGGATCTGCGGCGTAGGTACCGGGGTTGGGGAAGGTCTGCACCTCATACCAGCTAACCCCGTAATCTGTGCTGCGCCACAGGCCCTCACCCAGCTCGGCACCGTAGTAGATGGTGCTGTTATCGTTGGGGTCGATACTCAGGCGCTCGCCCATTCCGCGGCCCGGCATATTGCCACCAACCTTGAATGGCAATTCGGTCACCTGCCAGGTTTCACCGCGATCAGTCGAACGTGCAATTGCGCCGTTATTCGGATCCCAGTCGTTGGTGTACATACCCAGGGCCGCGTACACACGATCGGTGTCCACCGGGTCGGTGGCCATACTAATCACGCCGTTCCAGCCCCAATTATCCCAGCCTACCCAGTCGAGTAGCGGAACCCATTCCTGCTTCGCCTCGTTCCAACGGTAGGCACCGCCGATATCCGTGCGGGTGTAAATCAGATTGGGTTCGGTGCGGTTGAAAATAATTCCCGGGATAAAGCCACCGCCATCGATGCGTACATTCTTCCAGTTGTACTCTTCCTGGGGTGCTGCATCCGCGGCCGGAACCGCGGAGATGGCCAGTGTTATGGCCGTACTGATAAGCGCTTTCCGGAACAGTTCTGGCGCCTTCTTTAAATGCGTCAATTTGTCTTTGTTATTCATCGCTATACCTATTTATTTTTCGATTTCAGGAGTACTGCAATTTTCAAACTTCTACCGCGTAAACCGGAGAGAACAGCCGGGCGTACCGACATTGCCTGCCACCCCCTGCATACCAAAGGAAACATTCTGTAAAGAATCAATCTGGCTGTTGTACGACATGGAACTGCCGCTGACCGTTGTTCCGGTCACCGAACTCATATTGATATTCCACGCATTTGTGATCGTCACCTCGTGCGGGAAGTGCAAATCGATTTCCCAGCGATCAATTGCCACATTGCCCTGGTTTTTGATCGTGACATTACTGACGAAACCAGCGCCCCAGTCATTTACACTTTCGACAACGCAGTTCACGGTTATATCTTCGTAGTCATTTCCACCAGAACTGGACGAAGAACCTCCAGAAGAAGAGCCAGAGGAAGAGCTTGAAGAAGAGCTTCCCGATGAGGAACCGCTCGAGGAGGAGGAGCTGGATGAAGAGCCACCGGAAGAGGAGCCCGCACAAGCTTCAAATACCGACGTGCACTGGGCCGTTTCCGCAATACCATTCTCGCCGTTGAACAACCGCTCGCCCCAAGCGGAAAGGTTATTCGGATCCCAGTTCAGCGCCATATCCAGATAGGGTTCGGTATTCCCGGACCAGGACCAGCCGAGATAGCCAATACCGCGAGTCTGTGCTTCGGCGAGAATGGAGTCCTCGTCCACCGGTTGTCCCTGGTGCTCGTGGCCAAACTCGCCCACGATCAGGGGCAGCCCCATGTCCTCGAAGTCCTGCATGTAGCTTGCAACCGTATTGTGGTCGCCATAGATCTGATACATGTGCACCGAAAACAGTACATTGGCCAGCGGGTCGGCAGCGAAAATCTGCGGCGCGTTTGCGCGCATGTAATTTTCCCAGTCCTGCCCCCAGCTTGAGGCATCGACCACAATGGTATGGGTCAGGCCAGCGTCGCGGATCCGCTGAATCGCCGATGTGGTTCCATCCACATAGTTACTTTCGGATACGGAATTGCCGAAAGGCTCATTGGCAATGTTGATCAGCACATAATCTTCCTGGCCACTGATGGCCTCGACGATATCCGGACTTACCCAGTATTCCGCGGCTTCGGAAATATGAATGGCTGCAGCGTCTTCGCCCCAGCCTGTCGCATCATGTACTTCCAGCACACATACCAGCGTATTTGCCTTGCACTGCGCAATCACCTGCGCCACATCGGCACCGCTATTCCGGTTCCAGCGACCGCCGCTGGCAAGCACCACGCGCACCGTGTTCGCACCGGCGTTGGCAATGTCTGTCAACGCCTGTGCGGTACGACCGGGATACCAGGTGTGTGCGTGATTGACGCCGCGCATAACAAACGGCGTGCCGTTGCCATCCAGAAGACGGCCGTCATCGATGGAGAAACCGGCCCACCCAGGAATGGATATCACCAGCAGCCCGCTCAACACTAAACTCCGGAGCAGGCAATCTTTGATTTTATTGCGGAAAAAATGCATCTCTCTTCACCTTATCGTTTTAATATACGAATCAGCCATGGCAAAACATTGCACAGGCTGCGTGTACAGAAATCGAGAAGACCGATATTGGCCAGGGCAAGCACGGAGAATCGCGCACAACGCAAGCCAAAGCCGGTTTCTTGTGGTGTGAAAAGAGTTAGGTCGTTATTTAATTATTATTCCGGGTTATCCGACCCGGCAGTTCGGCGCGCAAAAAACAGGCGGGGATAACTCACCCGCCCAAGCTCACACCAAACCTGAAAGTCACACTGGCAAACTGAATCAATCAATTAATCAGCTTATTTATATGACGGATGGCGCTCTCGAAAAGGCCATCGTTAAGGAGAAGTAGGCGACATTAACTGACGAAAACATCACACTTTTGCATGCCAAATTTCAGATTGCCCGGTATTGGAAATCCCGGAACCGGACGCTTGCTTTTTCGGGCGTTTTTTCGTGGCCTTCGCTATTCAGCGCGCTATACATTCCCACGCGCAAACTCAGGAAACCGCCGAAAACATTGTGATGCAATCCGGACACTTCCATGCGGTGCCCGTGTTGCTCCCAGGTTTCGCCACCGTCTTGGGAGTAATGATAAGTGACGACATTGTCTCGGTTCACCATTCGTATCCGCAGACTGCCGGTGTCCGCCGGCTGGCGAAACCAGGTCTGCTCTTCCGCATACTGGAATGTCTTGATGTGCTGCCGGGAAAAACCAAGACCAACAAACGCCTTGTGGTTATAAAACAGCAACAGGCCACCTTCGGCATTTCCCGCTAGGTCCATCGCCACCTCCACCTCATAGGCGCGGTCAACCGGAATACAGGTTAGGGGAGCACTGTCTACTGGGGATTGCCCCCGACACGCGACTCGCAGCGCACGTTCTTCGTAGTGCACTCTCTGCATTTCATCATCGGCGGGCCTGTGAAAGGCCCACTGGATCCCAAAGCGGTTTCGGGAAAAATCGTCCGATAATTCCAAACCGGAAATCGCATTCTGTTTCTTCCCCACCGGCCGCTGCATGGGCAGTGAAAGGTCGCCGCCTTTCGCGCGAAACCAGCCGTCTTCCGTCCACTCAATCGGCTCGAGCAGTGTCTGCCTCCCCAGGGTACGGAAGCCGTTTTCATAACCGTGATACACCATCCACCAGTCACCCTGTGGACCTTCCACCAGGGTCGCATGGCCGCGAGACCACCACGGCTCGTCTGCACTCAGTGTGCGCACCAGGGGGTTTTGCGGGCAGTGCTCCCAGGGGCCATGGATAGACCTGGAACGTGCGGCAATCACCATATGTCCGGTGGGTGGCCCGGCGGTTCCACCAACAGCGGTCACCAGATAAAACCAGTCTCCACGACGCAGTAGCTTGGGCCCTTCCGGGGCAAAATTTTCCACAACCCAGTCTTCCGGGTATCGCCATGGACTATACGCGTGCTCCAGCTCTCCCGCTGCGGCGAGGCCATCGTCGGTAAGGCGAATCTTGCGAATGCCATTGACGAACAGGTAGCGGTGGCCGTCCTCTCCCACGATATGTCCCGGGTCGATGCAGCCGGGAATTTTCATATCGATGGGATCACTCCATGGACCCCGAATATCGTCGGCCCAGATCACGAAAATGGACCACCCCTTGTCATCCGGGTTGGCGGGGATATAGATGTAATAACGATCTTCGTGCTTGCACAGATCCACCGCCCAGATTGCACCCAGCGGTTTGAACAGGGTTGGCCCCACCGGTGACCAGTTCACCAGGTCCGTGGAGTGCCAGATGACCAGCCCGGGATAGGAGTAGAAAGACGAGAACGTCATATAGTAATCATCGCCATCCTTGATGATGGTCGGATCGGGATGATCACCGGGGACTACGGGATTCAGGAAAGTCCCGTTGCCAAGGTCTGCACTTCTCTGCCCCTCCACACCGCGCCCCCATTGCGGTATGGCGGCAGCCGGTTGCGATGATTTATCAGCGCAGCTGGCCGTCGTTGCCAGCGCATTGCCGGCCAGTGGTGCGGATGCCGCACCCGCTGCCAGTGCTTTGAAAAGTTTACGGCGCGTTGTATCAATCATCCCCAAGTGCCTCCTTTATCCGTTAATCCATCAGCCGCGAGAGCGAAGGCTCCATCGTCTCCGCCCAGATCCGGTACCCTTTTTCATTCAGATGCAGATAATCCGGCATGATCTCCTTGGTCAGTCGACCATCTTCTTCCAGGAACTCGCTGTATATTTCCTGATAGAAAATATGCTCACCATCGGCATACTCTTCGATGATATCGTTGATCCCGAGGTTGACCTTGCGCATCGGTGTTCCCGGTTCCGGATCCCGGGGAAAGATACTCAGCAGCAGGATTTTCATTTGCGGCTGACGTTTACGCAGCTCATCCAGTACCGCGCGAATACCGGCGGAAGTGAGCTCAGGATCTTCCAGTCGATGTCCGGTATTGTTGGTGCCGATCATTACCACTGCGGCCTTGGGCTTGATGCCTTCCAGCTCGCCGTTCTGCAATCGCCACAGCAGGTTTTCAGTTCGGTCTCCGCCATAGCCAAGGTTTACCGCGTTGCGGTCTTTGTAGTACTCATCCCACACTTTTTTGCCGGCATTTTCCCAACCCTCGGTAATGGAATCACCAATCATCAGCAGGTCCACATTTCCCTTAGCCAGACGCTTTTTATTCCGCTCGAAGCGCTCATCCCACCAGCCGCGCGCCCAGTGCTCGTGACGGATATCCGGTGTGGTCGCCAGAGTGCGGTAATCGGGGCACTGGTCTTCGGCCTCGGCCGATTTTTCCAGCCGAATATTGGCTACGGCCACCTGCCCCTTGCCGCCGACACGCAGAGCAAATGGTGAAGTCACGCTGGAGAAGTCATCCCCGTCGTGTACAAAGCAGCTGAGTTTGTAGCTTTCTCGCGTCCACCCTTCCCCGATATTTTTTCGCGCCGGCACAGACAATTCCACACGCCGCTCGCAGTTTTCCCCGCACTGCACTTCCAGCGCGAGATCCCCGCCGGTGAGGTCATCTACCTTCATGTCAAATGACAGCACTCCTTTTTCTACATAGCTGGATAAATTCAGGGGACCACCGTGCTTCAGGCTGAGCCGCGCAAACCAGGTATCGTGCCACGTGAAGGTCAGCGCATCTTCCTGCACATCCTTATCACTGGTAAACACGGTTACCCGGCCGCTGGGTAGTTTGGCAAATGCGCCGCTCAGCATCTGGTTTTTCTCAAAATCTTCGATCTGGATTCCCCACGGCTGTAGCGGGCGGCCCTCGTAAAGCGCATAACTTTCAGGCTCGCCCCGCATCAGGCCGGGTACATTTTCTGCAAGCTTGCCCGGCCCCTGTACTTCTTCGTACAGGCTCAGGCCGTAGCCGGTTGCAAACAGGGGTTCGTAGTCGGGGTGGTGGGCATTGAGTTTTGCCTGCAACGGCAGCCCCGGCCAGGAGAAAGAGAGGCGGCCGCTGAAGTCATAGCGGGCTTTTCCGTCAGTATCGGCAATCAGCATGTCCGCCACGCCATCGCCTTCGGTGCCGGGTAACCAGGCGGCCACAAAGGCGTCAGAGGCATTGATTTCAGGGTTGATCCACAGCGGGCGGCCGGACAGAAATACCGAAACCACAGGAATATTTTTTCCCTGCATTTTTTTCAGCAGCGCCAGGCTTTTCTTGTGGCCAGCTTCAAACTCGAGGGTGTTGCGGTCGCCCTGCCCTTCCGCATAGGGTGTCTCACCGAATACTACAATCGCGGCGTCCGGCTTTTTCGTAAAATCGCCATCGGCAGACAGGGTGGCCCGGCCGCCAGCGCGCTCTACCGCTTTGCGGATCCCGGCGTAAATCGAGGTCGCACCGGGGAATTTATCGTTGGCAATACCCGCGCCCTGCCAGCTGACACTCCAGCCGCCGGACTGCATGGCAATACTGTCGGCACCGGGTCCCGCCACCAGGATATTCTGATCGGGGTTCAGCGGCAGGATACCGTCGCGGTTTTTCAGTAACACCAGGCTTTCACGAACCGCGCGTCGTGCCAGCTCGCGATGCTCCTTGCTGCCCACGACGCGCTCGTCTCCCGCCAGGGCGCGTTCGGAGGGCCTCTTGTCGAACAGTCCTGCGCGCAGTTTTACCCGCAGGATTCTGCGCACCGCGTCATCCAGACGCGCCATGGGGATCTCGCCACTTTCCACCTGCTCGAGCGTATTGGCGATCATGCTTTTCCAGTCATAGGTCACCATCAGCAGGTCGATGCCCGCATTGATGGCCTGCGGGCAGCTGTCGTTGGTGCAGCCAACCACCTGGCCGTGGCCATTCCAATCACCCACCACCAGGCCGTCGAATCCCATTCGCTGTTTCAGCGCATCGGTGAGAATGTATTTATTGCCGTGGTGCTTTTCGCCATTCCACGCGGAGAAGCTGGCCATGATGGTCTGCACTCCGCTTTCGATCGCCGCCGGATAGCCGGCATTGTGGATCTGCACCAGCTCCTGCTCGCTGATGCGCGCATCGCCCTGGTCGTCGCCCCCGAAGGTCCCGCCGTCGGCGAGAAAATGCTTGGCAGAGGCCAGCACGCGGGTTTCCGCAAGAAATTCGTCGCTACCCACACTGCCCTGCAGCCCCTCGACCATGGCGGAGGCGAACTGCTTCACCACCTCGGGATCTTCACTGTAGCTCTCGTATGTGCGGCCCCAGAAATCGTTCTGGGCAACGGCCAGCGTGGGGGCGAATACCCACTCGACGCCGGTAGTGCGGACCTCCTCCGCGGTAGCGGCACCGATGGCCCGTACCAGTTCGGGGTTACCGGTAGCACCGAGGCCGATATTGTGCGGGAACAGGGTTGCGCCGGTGAGGTTGCCGTTACCGTGTACCGCATCGGTGCCCCAGAATACCGGTATCGCCGGACCACCATCGCCGGTATCCATGGAGGCCTCCCAGTAGGCATCGGCAAGCGCCAGCCAATCGTCCGGGCCGGCTTTTTCCTTGCGCCCGGGAATAGAGCCGCCGCCATTCAATACCGAACCGATATGGTATTCCTTCACTTCCTGCGGAGTAACGGACTGGATTTCGGGCTGCATGATCTGGCCGACTTTCTGCTTCAGGGTCATTTTTTCAAGCAGTGCCTCAACCTGCTTTTCCACCTCCGGTTTTACCGATGGACTCTGGGTCTTTGGCCAGAGATCCAGCTGGTGGCCAGCTGCCGCTGCGGAGGAGACTGCCGGAAGGCCGGCGAGCACGATGCCCGCGGCCAGCAGTGCACGAAGTGGTTTGAACGGGGTTCTGGTCGCTTGCATGAGAGCCATCCCTCTGTTGTTTCGGTTCGTTATCTTTATTTCTTTCAGCATTGCGAAATTTCTTTCAACATTGCGAATCCGGGCATTTCGTCAGGTTAATCATATAAATGCATCGAGCCCAAAAAATTCCCGGGCATACCCTGACAAACTCAGGGCAGAGGCCGCGGGGATAAACGAGTCGTGACTCGTGGGGAATTTTGAAAAATCAGCCCTGCATCTGCTCCAGTTCGCGCCCCTTGGTCTCGCGTACATACTTGCTGACAAAGAAGATCGAGATAAAGGCGCAGAGCGCATAGATACCGTAGCTGCCGGAAAGCTGGATGCTGACCAGCAGTACCGGGAACGACAGGGTAATACCGAAGTTCGCCAGCCACTGAGCGAGGCCGGCGACAGCGAGGCCGGAACCGCGGATCTGGTTCGGGAACATCTCCCCGAGCATCACCCACATCACCGGCCCCCAGGAAGCATTGAAAAAGACCACATAGGCATTGGCAGCAATCAGTGCAATGGTGCCGACGGAATCCGACAGGCTGAGGCCACCGTCTTCACCGAGCGTCGCGCGGGAGAACGACACCGCCATGATCGCCAGGGTCACCGCCATTCCGATGGAACCGACCCACAGCAGCGGCTTGCGGCCGATCTTGTCTACCAGGATCAGCGCGGTAATCACCGCGGCAATACTGACCGCCCCGGACACCACATTGATCAGCAGTGCATCACTCTCGGTGAAGCCCACCGACTGCCACAGCACCGCGCCGTAATAGAACACCACATTGATCCCCACCAACTGCTGGAACACCGCGAGACCGATGCCGACCCACACGATGCTACGCAGCTTGCCGGTTTTTGCGTCTTTGAGATCTGACAGACTGGGACGGTGATCGTCGGCCAGGGAGGCGCGGATATCGCGCTCCTTGTCGCCCGCCGCGCGCTCGCCAAACAGTCGGCCCAGTACCGAGCGGGCGGTATCACCGCGACCGCTGGCCACCAGGAAGCGCGGGCTTTCGGGAATGAAATAGAGGCCGATCAGGAAAATGGCCGCGGGGATCAGTTCGATCCAGAACATCCAGCGCC
>NZ_LZDE01000231.1 GCF_002009015.1 Microbulbifer mangrovi
ACAGGGACGTATTCACAGCGGTTTCGAAAAGCCATACCCGGTGCTCTACCGCCACAGAGCGAAAACAATCTGTACCACAGACTAAAATTCACCACACTTGATCTGAAACCAAGACAAACCCAGAAGCTGGTGATTTAATTGTCCGAAAGGTAGTGAAATAATTTTCAGCAGCACCGGAGGCCGCATGCAGAATATTCTCGTCATCCTCGACAAGCCAAAACATGAACAGATCGCCCTGGAGCGCGCCCTTGAACTGGCGCAGAAGTCCGGTGCCAAGCTAAAACTGGTCAGTTTTGTGTACGAGCCCGTGGTGTCTATTCCAATGCTGTCCGGGTCGATTCTCAATATTACCGATCAGATCCAGAAAGAGCGTGGCCAGTGGCTGGATGCTCTACAAGAGGAATACAGCCTTCCAGAAGGTTCTAGCGCAGAAGTCATCTGGCATCACGATATTCCCTCATGGACCCTCGAATACCTCGCCGACAACCAGGTAGACCTGGTCGTGAAGACGGCCCAGAAACAATTCGGGCGCGGTGGCTTCGGCTCCATCGATTGGCGCCTGATTGAAAGCCTGCCCACACCGCTGTGGCTTGCCGTCAACACCCACTGGATCAAGCGCGATCGCATCGTCGCCGCACTGGACCCCGCCGTTGACAATGCCCTGCACGTCGAACTCAACCAGCGTGCACTCAAGCTCGGTGAACAATTCGGCAAACTTTTAGATGCCGACCTCGAAGCAGTGGCCTGTGTGCCCGCGCCAGGTGAAATCAAGGATCTGGACAAATTCCGCGAGCAGGCCGGCGCACTGCTACAAGCGGTCGACAAGGTCATAGCGGACAGTGGCGTTGCCTGCAAGCAAACCCATTTCGTCACCGGCAAGCCCGCCGCCGAGGTCAATCGCGTGGTAGACCGCAACAAGGCTCGCATGATCCTGGTGGGGCGCGGTGTACGCAAAGGACCAAAAGGTTTCCTGCTGGGCAATACCGCCGAGCGTATTTTGGGGCGCGCGAATACTGATATCCTGATCGTTCCCTGACATCGCCCCGCAATGCGAATCTGAGCAAACCCAGAAAAACACTTGCGAGAAAAATAATGAAAACCAAAATAACCCGCTACTCCCCGAGCCTGATTTTGATCCTGGGCATGCTGCTGATCGCTAGCAGTACCACTGCCAGCGAGGCTGGGGCGGCCGCCGACAGTGTCACCTACGATGCAGAGCTGGCAAACAGGCTGGGCGCGGATGATTACGGTATGCACCGGTATGTCATGGCGTTACTAAAGGCGGGTCCGAACCGGGATCGGGATGCAAAAGCGGCTGCGGAACTACAGCGTGCGCACATGGCAAATATCAGGCGCCTGGCCGATGAGGGCGTGCTGGTTCTCGCAGGGCCGTTCTTTGGCGGCAGCGAACTGCGTGGTATCTATGTTTTTGACGTGGATACTGTGGAAGAAGCACGCAAACTGGTCGAGAGTGATCCCGCGGTAAAAGCCGGTAGCCTGGTGATGGAGCTGCATCCTTGGTACGGTTCGGCCGCGGTGAAATCCATCAACGATGTCCATAAACGTATCGCCAAGCAAGCACCGTGATGCGGTACTTCCTGGAGGAGAAGGAATTCCAGAGTGAATGAACAGCAGTACCTCTGTGACCACTATCGCTTTAACGCCGAGCAGCGTCTCAAGGCATTCAACTTTTTTGTCGTGTTATCAATGTTCGCTGACGGTGGTGTATTTACTGCCGTGGAAAAAGGCTTCCATCCGCTGATTCTGGTTTTGCTGGGCGGGTTTGTGGTGATCGTCTCTGTAGTTTTTTGGGTGATGGACCTGCGCAGTCGGGCACTGTTGAATCTCGCTGTACCGGGTTTGCGGGCCGTCGAGCAGCAGCTGCCGGAAACCGCACGCGTCTTCAGTCGCGACCTGCACAGCCAGCACCGTTTTATCCGCTACACCTTTGCCATCCGCGCCCTGATCCTGGGGCAGTTTCTCTTCGGTACCGCCGTAGTCCTTTTTGGCGCGCTTTCCTTTTTCGAGGTGGTCTGACTCTTTCTTTACCGCGTTTTTCCTCGCCCTACCTTCCTGCGTCGGGCCTTCTATACTGATTTTCCGGAAACGGGATCGGGTTTTGTCGCGGCAGGGAGAGAGAACATGTTGGATCATATTGGACTGATCGTGCACGACTACCAGCGCAGCAAGGCATTTTACCAGGCGGCACTTGCGCCGCTTGGCTACGAACTGGTGTCGGAAATCTCAGGTTGGGCGGGTTTTGGCTGGGGCGGCAAGCCGCAGCTGTTGATCAAGGGCGGCTCCAGTACGGTTCCCAGCGTGCATATCGCCTTCAGCGCCGAGGACCGGGAAACGGTGCAGGCATTTTACGACGCCGCATTACAGGCCGGGGGGAAGGACAACGGTGCACCCGGTTTGCGCCCCGAATATCACGATCACTACTACGGCGCCTACGTATTGGACCCGGACGGACACAATATCGAAGTGGTGTGCCATATCCCCGCCGATGCCTTCTAGCCCTGTGCATCCAATGCCGGTGTTGTTGTAGGCGCACTTTATGAAACTCCTCGCTATCCTCGCCGATGCCAAAGATGCGGAGCGCATAGCCGCTATCGCAGAATCCTGTACCGCAGAAGAATTCCGCCTGGACGCCCATGTTCCCAGTGGGCACCAGAGCATGCGTATGCTGGTGAGTGACGACAAGGTGCAATCGGCGCTGGACATGCTCGCGCCTTTGGTGGAGAGCGTAGCCGGCGCGCGGGTGCTGGTGATACCGGTGGAGGTCTCGCTGCCCCAGCAGAGTGAGGAGGAGCGTAAGAAAGAAGATGCGGCGTTGGCTGCGCGTGAGGCGCTTTACGCGAGTGCGGAAAAAAGCGCACGGCTCGACCGGGACTACCTGGTGCTGGTGGTGCTTTCCACGCTGGTCGCCGCTATCGGGTTGCTGGAAGACAATGTGGCGGTCATTATCGGTGCCATGGTGATTGCGCCTCTGCTAGGGCCGAATATGGCATTCGGGCTGGGTACGGCCTTGGGGGACACGGCACTGATGCGCAGTGCGTTGGCTTCGTTGTCGGTAGGTGTGCTGGTTGCGGCCGGTATTTCGGTACTTATCGGACTGGTGTGGCCCTGGAATGCCTACAGCGAGGAGATACTGGCACGTACTAACGTAGGATGGGACTCCGTGGCTCTGGCGCTCGCCTCCGGTGCCGCGGCAGCGCTTTCCATGACGACGGGGTTGTCCAGTGTACTGGTGGGCGTGATGGTGGCGGTGGCCCTGCTGCCGCCGGCGGCCACTTTCGGCATGATGATCGGTGCGGGTAAGTGGCAGTTGGCCGCAGGGGCGGGGCTGCTGCTGGCTGTGAACGTGGTGTGCGTGAATCTGGCGTGCAAGCTGGTGTTTCTTTTGAAGGGCATTGAGCCGCGTACCTGGTGGCGAAAGAAATCGGCCCACCGCTCTATGAAAATCTATATCACGGTATGGGTGGTCACCCTGCTGTTACTTTCCCTGGCGATTCACCTGCGCAACCAATTCAATCTCCAGTAGTGGACGTGTCTCCTTCTATTCCTTCAAGTCGCTCTAGCAGTTGCTCTGCCCAGCGGATCCAGGTCTTCTCGGTTTCTATACCCAGCAGCAGTGGTTGATGGGCGAGCCACAGGCGTTGCTGCTGTTCCAATGGGCGGTTGTAGAAACGCGCGTTCTGCGCTTCGTAAGTGACCAGCAGGGCGCGGTGTTCCAGCAGATGGCGCTCCAATTCCTCGCGCAGTTGCGCCTTGCTTAGATGGTGAGCGGCAAACAGCTGGATCAGAAAGGGATCGCGGATCTTCTGTACCGCAGCGGGTTTCTCCGCCCAATCCGCCAGCGCGCGCCGGCCGGACTCGGTCAGGTGATAGACCTTCTTGTCCGGTCGCCCCTCCTGGGACTGCTCCGTGCAGTCCAGCAAACCCTCGCCCTGCAGTTTATGCAGCTCGCGGTACATCTGCTGGTGGCTGGCGCTCCAGAAGTGGCTGATGCTGCGCTCAAAACGGCGCTTAAGGTCGTATCCACTGCCGGGTTCGATATCCAGCAGGGTGAGTACGGCAAATCGCAATGACATGGCAGGCGCTTCAAACTTCCTCAAAGTCGATATGCACGAAGTTGCATAGCACGGGGCAGTGTAATGGCTTGTGGCCTGTGGAGCAGTAACTGTTTGGTGGAAGACGGGCGTTTCGGGGAATAGGATTGATCGATATGAGTGTATTAAATAGTCGTAAAATTTAGGATGGATATATAGATATAAATAAAAGTTTAACAGGATGGGCCTAGTAATTACGGATTTTGTGGATATAATCGCCGTCGCCGCCAAAAGCGGCTAAATAATGTCCAACAGAAACTCGACGGGTTACCCTCCTGTCGTATACCGGGTCAGATGTAACCATGTCTCCGCAATCCCTGTCACAGGCCACAGACGCCATCCCTGTTTCGCCACCGGTACTGGTGCTGGAAGATGAGCAGCCGGTCGAGACCAGCCAGTCTACCAATGCCCAGCTCAACGAGCGGCACAACCGTCGCACCCGCCGTGAGGAGTGGCTACTGGACGTGTTTGCCATGAACAGCTTTTCCTGGGCCATTGCGATCCCTATCGAATTGCTGCTGGCGGGGATGAGCTGGCGCGAGCATATCAAAGTTCGACTGCTGGCGGTGCTGTTCAACACGGTTATTGCACGGCCGTTCAGTATGTATCGCAACTGGGTGGTGTCGCGCTTTGGTCGCGGCGGTGGCCTGCACAACTATGCGGTGGATACATTTGTGTTCCTGAGCTTCCAGCTGCCCCTGTATACCCTCAATATGATCCTTGGGGGCGCATCTATGACGGAGATTGTCACTGCGTGTCTCACCTTCGTACTGATCGCCGGTGCCCTCGGCCGCCCCTACGGCATGTATCTGGATTGCCTGCGTCGACTGTGGCTTGGCAGGCGAGAGACTTCGGAGCGTGTTTCCGCGAGTTGATCCGAGCCCTGCCGCGTCGCTAGCGGCGGCGCGGCTTTTGCGAAATCCTCGTGATTGGTCTACTTTCAGATATCCGGCCGCCAGTCGGTTGGCGCTGCATACGCCGCCGCTGTGTGGCCGGAAAAGCGTGGATAATAAGATGCTCAGGCCATCCCCTGTCGCGAGGGGAATCTATGGCGTAAAATAGACTTGTGTGTGCACGCACTTTGCGTTAAAAGCGAAATGTTGAGTGACGTGTCCGCCAGATATAGAAAAACTGTTCCAAGCGTCACAAATGACAGTTAAGAGTCCAATATAACGGCACCAGGAATCGGTGTAATAACGTAGGGCTCACACCGGGTTGCAGGATTAACCCGTAATTTCATGTGGTTACAAGGATGAATGACCATGACCTACTGCCGTTCGGCGAGTAGCAGCTGTTCCAGTGCCAGCTCAAGTACACGCATAAACTCTGGAAGCGCTTTCTTTCGTCGCGCTGGTGTCCTCTACGCGACACTATTCTCTACCTGCCCCGCACTGGCGTTGGCGTTCCCCGGCGAGTCCCTCCTGATGGAAACCCGGTTGCCACTGGCCTGGATAATTCCCCTAGTGCTGATCGCGGTGGCCTGTAGCGCGCTGCTAATGCGCGCCCGGGCTCAGCTGCAGGCCACGGAAGAAGCGGCCGCAACCCGCATGGCGGACCTGCAGGCGGAGAATGCCAAGCTGTTCCGTCAGGTTCAGGCGCGGACGCATGAACTGATGGAGCGGGACAAGCAGCTGGACCAGGCACGAGTATCCGCGGAGCAGATACAGGAAGAGCACCGCGACTTTCTTTCCATCACCGGCCACCGTATGCGCCAGCCTCTGGAAACCCTGGTCAGCACCATGAGCCTGCTGGCCCGCGGCGGTGACGAAGAGGGCCGTCACCTCGCGGAGGCGGCGCTGGGGCAGTGCCGTACCTTGCGCAGCAATATCGAGGAGATTCAGCGTGCGGGCCAGGGCACTTCAGCGGAAGTGCCGGGCGCGAGCTCGCTGCGCAGCGCCCAGGGTGACGACGACAACCTGCGCGAGCTGCAGATTTTGCTGGTAGAGAACGACTCCCATCCGAGCCTGCGCACTCGCCTCGAAGCGTGTGGACACAAAGTCCGGCGAGAGACCAACGGTGTCGACGGGGCTGAAGCGGCGTTGAAGGGGAGTTTCGACCTGGTGCTGATGGATGTGCGCCTGCCGCTGATAGATGGGGTGGAAACTGCGCGCAAGATCCGCGGTGATTTTGCCAAAGATGGCCTGTTGATCTTCGGTATGCTGGATAGCGTGGGTAAAGATGATCGTAACCGCTATGCGGGCCGCGGCCTGAGTGGCGTATTGCCGTCGCAACCCAGCGACAGCCAGCTGCTGCAATTGTTGAGCTGGGTAGAACAGAAGACCCGCGGCAACAAACCGGCTAGTGGCAAACCCGCGCGCGCGGCTAAGGTGTTGAACTCTAGTACCCTGGAGCGCCAGCGGGATACCCTCGGCCATCTGGCCTTTGCGGAGCTGCTCGGCGATCGCGTTGCCAGTTTGCCCAAAAAAATCACCGCTTTTACCAGTTCACTGACCGGCCGACATTGGCTGGATGCGCAACATCAGGCGCAGGCGATCGCCGCCGAGGCGGAGAGCGTGGGCCTGGAAGTGGTCGCCAGTCGCCTCAAGGCGCTGTCGGCACGGTTATCCATCGACAGCGAGCGGGACTATTGCCGTCACCAGCGCACCGAGATCCTCGGCCTGATGCGCAGCTCGATACAGCAGTTGAAATCCTGGCGGGAGAAAAATGTACACACCGAGTGGGCTCTGAGATAAATACCGGGACTGCCGCGGCAGGATGCGGCAGAACGTTGTTATCGCCGGCGCGATTTGCGCATACACTATCGGCTGAATTTTTGAACGTCTTGAATGGAACCGCGAGCCCATGTCTGAGCAGTACCCCGCCCCCCAACAGGCCGAGCGTGAACGCTCGGCGCGCGATGTTGCCACCCTTGTATACCTGATCCAGGCCATCAGCCTGTTTACCGCGGTACCGTTTTTTGTCGGTGTGTTGATCAACTACGCCAAGCGCGGTGATGCGCGCGGCACCCTGGCAGAATCCCATTTCCGCTGGCAGATCCGCACCTTCTGGTACAGCCTGCTGTGGTTTGTGGTGGGCTGGGCAACAGTATGGATTCTGGTGGGCTTTGCCGTGTGGGGAATCAGCTGGGTGTGGATGGTCTACCGGGTGATTCGCGGCTGGCTGGCGCTGTCGGACAACCGCCCGGCTTACTCTTGAGGGCTGGCAGGAATGTCGGTGGAAAGTTAAACCAAACAGTTTGAGGTAGTACCGGTAAACGGTGAGAGAAGTTCGAGCGGCCTTTTGGCCGCTCTTTTTTTTGCCTGCGGAACAGTGATGGCGACGAGGTTCAGATGCTGCCCAGTAGTGCCAGCACGAACAGGTCCGCGGGCAGCATTTGGCCGTTGACCTCAAGGGTACCCTGTTCAAGTTGCAGGTGCATGGACAGTTCCCCGTTGCTCTCTTTCAAGAAACCGTACTGCTTCAGGGCACTGGCCTGCATGATTAGCGGAGACTGCATCAGCGCCTGTTCCGCGGCGGTAATATTGGCGCTGCCGTTCAGATGGTCGAGCCAGAACAGCCTGTCGTTCTGTACCTGCCGGTTTCTCGGCATTCCTTTCCAGTCCACATCCAGCTGCAGTTGCATGGGGCCATTGGCACTTTCGATATCCAGCTGCTGCTGTATTTTTAGCGGGCGGTCGAATATCTGGGGCCAGCTGCGCTGGGCTGCCGGGGTAAGGACTGCGGTGTACAGGTAGTGGTGCAGGTCGTCGTAGCTGATCGCCGGCAGGTTCATTTGCTGGGTCAGGGCGCTGGCCGGGGTGGAAGATTGAATCTCCGGCAACTGGATCTCGGTCTGTACGTGCAGGGTGCGGGCAGCTACCAGCTTGCCGGTGTAGTCGAACTCAACATCGCGCAGTTCCAGTGGGCCGGAATCGCTGTTGGTGCGCACCAGCGGAAATTTGGCGTGCAGGGTGCCGGCGCCACTGGGAGCCAACTCAAAGTTGCCTTTGGCGGATTCCACATACAGGGATTCGCGGTGGCCGTCCATGCGCACGAATTCGCCCAGCTCGAAGTGACTGTTTTGCTGATGTCCCTGGTAGTCGGTGACCCACTGGATACGTGCGCCGGCAAACTGGATCTGCCGATCGGCTTCGTTGCGGTCGATGGGCAGCAGGTGCAGGGTGTTGGTCACCCGGTTGTTGGTGCCTACGAGCGTTTCCAGGATGACCGGGGTGTTTTCGACATCGGTGTCGATGGGGCCATAGTAGGCTTCGAGCTGGCGCCGCAGGGCCGGTTCCAGTTCCTTGCCGGTCAGGCGGGTCTCACCGTAGATCACACCCACGCGCGGGCCGCTGCGGGTAAACAGCACCGGCCCGTGCCGGATATCGGTGTGGGTTTCCGAGGCGCCGTCCTTGCCCTTGAGTCGGGCCAGAGCCTCGGCGCCGAACCAGCCGCGCTGATAGCCGGTAAGCTCGATATTGGGCTGGTTGGCCAGCTGCTGCTGAAGAACTTCTTCGATCTTGGGGCCGATCAGTCCGGGGGCTGCGAGGGCCACCAGCAGCAACAGGGCAGAAAGGGCGATGAGGATAATACGTAAGGCTTTCATGCGGTCAAATTTCAGGCGTTTTGGGGCGAAGCGGCTGATGTTAGCAGATCGAGATGAATCCCGTGACCGCAATCTTATTTCGCCCCGATTGAACCGCGCGGGCTGCTGCGCTCAGTCCCCTTCGATCACCCCGCACTCGCCGGCGATGGCGCGGGCTACCTTGGAGCCGCTTTCGCGTCCCAGGGCACTGGAGATGAAGTTGCCCGCCTTTGCCAGCCGTCCCAGGTCTACACCGGTGTGGATCCCCAGCCCATCGAGCATGTACAGAACATCCTCGCTCGCCACATTGCCGGAAGCGCCGCGTGCGTAGGGGCAGCCACCGAGGCCAGCCACGGCGGAATCCACCACAGCAACACCGGCCTGCAAGGCGGCGTAGATGTTCGCCAGCGCCTGACCGTAGGTGTCGTGGAAGTGGACCGCGAGTTGCTTGAGTGGCACCTGCCTGGCCACGGTTTCTATCATGGCACGGGCTTTTTCCGGTGTGCCGACACCGATGGTGTCGCCCAGGCTGATCTCATAGCAGCCCATATCCAGCAGCGCGCGACTGACTTCCGCGACCTTTTGCGGCTTGATCTCACCTTCGTACGGGCAGCCGAGCACGCAGGACACATAGCCGCGCACCGGGATGCCGTCGGCGCGAGCCTGTTCCGCCAGTGGGCGGAAGCGCTCGAGGCTCTCCTCGATGGAGCAGTTGATATTCTTGCGGGTAAAGCTTTCGGAAGCCGCCCCAAACACCGCTACCTCGTCTGCCTTGGCATCGCGCGCGCGCTCGTAGCCCACCATATTGGGGGTGAGCGCGCTGTATGTGACACCAGGGCGGCGCTGGATACCCGCGAGTACTTCCTCGCTGGCGGCCATCTGCGGCACCCATTTGGGGCTGACGAAACTTCCGGCTTCGATCACCTGCAATCCCGTTTCACTGAGTAGGTCGATCAGCTGCACCCGGGTCTCCACGGAGATGGGTTGCTTTTCATTCTGCAGACCATCGCGGGGGCCGACTTCAACAATCTTGACGCGTTCTGGCAGTGTCATATTCAGGCCTCTGCGTTTTCGGCAGTGAAATCAACCAGCAGACTGCCGCCATCCACCAGTTCCCCGGCCGCGCACAGATATTGGATGACGGTACCGTCTTTGGGCGCGCGCAGGGTGTGTTCCATTTTCATGGCTTCCATCACCAGCAGGGGTTGATCCTTGCTGACGGCTTCCCCGGGCTCTGCGAGCAGCGCGACAATGGTGCCATTCATCGGCGCCTCGAGGCCGTGCCCCGCTTCGCTGGCTTCGCCGGTATCCGGTGGCAGTATGCGGAAATCCACCTGTTCACCGCTGACAAATACGGTTCCTTCGTGATCCTGAGCCACGCTGGTGTAACTCACGCGGCGTCCATCGAGAATGGCTACGTTGTGTCCGTGCGGGCAAACCACGTTGCCGTATTGGGCATCCACGGCGACATCGCAGCGCCACTGCAGGTTTTCATCACTGCCACTAAAGTGTATTTCGATTTCGCGACCGTGCACTTCGACCTTCTGACTGCGCCACAGGGTGAGCCCGTTGCGCCAGTTACTGCCACTGTGCCAGGGCGAGAAGGGATCCGCCTTGGGCGCACTGCGGTGTTGTGCGCGGGTTTCCCGAAGGTGCAGGAAGGTGGCGATAGCGGCACATTGCTGGGCGCGCAGTTGCTGTTCCTGTTGCAGGATTTCCTGTTCGTGGTCTTCGATAAAGTGCGTAGTGACGCGACCGTTTACAAAAGCGGTGTGGTTGATCACCCGGCGCAGGAATTCGATATTGTGTCGCAGTCCGGCAATCTGGTACTGCTGCAGTGCACGGTCCAGTTTGACCAGGGCTTCGCGCCGGTTGCGCCCGTGCACGATCAGCTTTGAAATCATCGGGTCGTAGTGGACGCTGATTTCATCACCGGTCTGCACGCCGGTATCCACGCGCACGGCGCTGTCTTCCCGCGGCGGGTGGTGACGCAACAGCTTGCCGGTTGCGGGAAGGAAGTCGTTATCCGGGTCTTCCGCATAAATCCGCACTTCAAAGGCGTGGCCGACAATATGCAGGTCGTCCTGCGCCAGTGGCAGAGGATCTCCCGCGCCCACTGCGAGCTGCCAGGCCACCAGGTCCTGACCGGTGATCATTTCGGTGACCGGATGCTCTACCTGCAGGCGGGTATTCATTTCCATGAAGTAGAAAGCGCCGCTGGCATCGAGCAGGAATTCGACGGTGCCGGCGCCTACATAGCCGATGGCGTGGGCAGCGCGCAGTGCAGCTTCGCCCATCTTTTTACGGGTTTCTGCGGGCAGGCCGGGTGCCGGTGCTTCTTCGACGACTTTCTGGTGGCGGCGCTGCACAGAGCAGTCCCGCTCGAACAGGTAGACGCCGTTGCCTTGCTTGTCACAGAACACCTGGATTTCCACATGGCGCGGGTTAACCACGTAGCGTTCGATCAGCATGAGGTCGTCGCTGAAGGCGTTTTGCGCTTCGCGCTTGGCAGCGTCCAGGGCTGCGTGGAATTCGTCGGCCTTGTCGACGCGGCGCATGCCTTTACCGCCACCACCGGCGGCGGCCTTCAGCAGGACGGGGTAGCCGATACGGTTGGCGTGGCCTTCCAGAATACCGGGGTCCTGGTTGGTGCCGTGGTAGCCCGGTACCAGAGGCACGTTGGCGTCTTCCATGATCCGCTTGGCGGCGGATTTGGAGCCCATGGCTTCGATGGCGGCGGCGGGTGGGCCGACGAAGATGATGCCGGCTTCTTCGCAGGCGCGACAGAAGTGGGCATTCTCGGACAGGAATCCGTAGCCGGGGTGGATGGCGTCTGCGCCGGTTTGTTTGGCGGCGGCGAGGACTTTGTCGATGTCCAGGTAGGATTCCCGGGCCGGTGCGGGGCCGAGGTGTACGGCTTCGTCGGCCTGCTGGACGTGCAGGGCATTGGCGTCTGCATCTGAGTAAACCGCTACGGTGGCGACGCCGAGGCGACGTGCGGTGCGGATAATACGACAGGCAATTTCGCCGCGGTTGGCG
>NZ_LZDE01000232.1 GCF_002009015.1 Microbulbifer mangrovi
TATTCACAGCGGTTCTGAAAACAGGTACCCGGTGCCGCGCCGCCACTGCGCCTGCTTCGGGACCCAAAAGAACCGGCTTAAAACTTAGGCTTTCTGTCGGTGGGCCTTTTCCAGCTTGGAGCGAATACGGTTCCGCTTCAGCGGTGAGATGTAGTCCACAAACAGTTTGCCGTCGAGGTGGTCGATCTCGTGCTGGATACATACCGCCAGCAGGCCCTCGGCCTCCAGCGCGTAGGCTTCGCCTTCACGATCCAGTGCTTTCAGGCGGATTTTGCGCGGGCGCTGTACCGTTTCATAGAAACCGGGCACTGACAGGCAGCCCTCATCGTACTTGTGGATCTCCGGATCGAGCACCTCGACCTCTGGATTGATCATCACGAGCGGCTCGCTCTGCTCTTCCGAAACATCAATGACCACAATGCGCTCGTGCACATTGATCTGCGTCGCCGCCAGGCCCACGCCGGGCGCGTCGTACATCGTTTCGAACATATCCTCGATCAGCGTGCGGTGCGCATCCGTCACCTCAGTAACAGGCTCTGCAACCTTGCGCAGACGGGGATCGGGGAATTCCAGGATTTCCAGTTTGGCCATAACACCTGTGACAAACTTCTAGTCTTAGTGGAACTTGCGCTGATAACATAATGATCGCGCTTGAAATTTGCTGAATTGGGGGGCTGTTTCCGCGCGCTGATGACTCAGCGATACCGCGGGCAGGAACTCGCCAGATGGCGTCCTATTTACCCCTCCACCCCGGCGACGTCAGCCGCCACCGGTTCAGCGCTGTGAGATTATAGCGATATAAACCCTCAGCGATAGCCGTATAAACATTCAGCAGACACTATGGCCCCCAGCGTTTGCGATAAAAAGCATAGGAATGCTTCCATGAAAAAAATAATTCTGGCCGCTGCCGCCACCCTGCTGGCGACCTTTGGTCTGCAGGCGCAAGATGTGCGCCTAAATCCCGACCACCCAGACACCTACGTGGTGCAGAAGGGCGACACCCTCTGGGATATCTCCGGGACTTTCCTCTCCCAGCCCTGGTACTGGCCGGAAATCTGGCAGGTGAATCCCCAGGTCGAGAACCCCCACCTTATTTACCCCGGCGACCGCCTGAACCTCGTGTATATCGACGGTGAACCCCGCCTCGAGCTCGAGCGCGCGCCCACCGCCTACAAGCTGAGCCCCGCCAGCAACAACCGCCTGGGCCCGTCCGTGCGTCGTGAACCCATCGGCAGTGCCATCCCGGCCATTCCGCTGGACGCGATCAATGCCTTCCTGTCCCGCACCCGTATTGTCGGCCCGAACGCCTTCAAGGGTGTGCCCTACGTTATTTCCGGGCAGGACCAGCGCATCCTGATGGGCGCCGGTGAAAAGATTTACGCGCGCGGCGACTTCCGCGAGCCGCTGGCTTCCTATGGTATCTATCGCCCGGGCCCGGTGTACGCCGATCCCTTTACCGGTGAAGAACTCGGCCAGCAGGCTCTGGACGTAGGTTCCGTGGATCTGCGTCAGCTGGATGAGGACAACGCCAACAGCGAATACGCCGTGGCCACCCTCGATGTCACCCGCACCAGCCGCGATATCCGCCTGCAGGACCGCCTGTTGCCGGTTGAAGAGCGCGCCATCGCAGCCCTGTTCCAGCCCGGAGCCCCGTCGGTTCCGGTGGACGGCATCATCCTCGGCGTGGAAGAAGGTGTGACCCAGGTTGCCAAGTACGACGTGGTTGCCATCAACCGCGGCCTGCGCGAAGGCCTGGAGCCCGGCCACGTGCTGGCCATCTACAAACGCGGCGCCACCGTGCGTGACCAGCTTGCCCGCGAGAGCGTCAAGCTGCCGGATGAACGCGCCGGTGTCCTGATGGTATTCCGCAGCTTTGAAAAAATGAGTCTCGGCCTGGTACTGGAAGCGGACAAACCGCTGGCGGTCATGGACCTGGTGCGCAACCCGTAACCAGCGGTTCCGGGTTCACAAGTTAAAAGAGTGCCTCCAAAAATTCGGTTTTGTGCGAGAACAGGGAGGCACAGAGCCTGAGCGTACCGAAGACTGACGGTACGCGAGGTTTCGAGCACGGAGCCGGCGCCGCTATCGTGCAAAAAGGCAATTTTTAGAGGTACACGACGCATGGATGCGTTGACGGCTTCCCTTATTCTTCAGCGCCTGGAGGGCGTAGGTCCTGGTATCTACTGGCAACTGGTCGAGCGTTTTGGCTCTGCCAGTGCCGCTCTCCTGCAATCCCTGCAAAACTTTCCCCGCAAACTTCCAGATCGTGCCCGCGCCCAACTCGCGGAACTGCAGCGCCTTGAGCTCGACAGTGAACTGGGTCAATGGGCGCTGAGAGAGCGCCAGCGCTGTGCGGAAGAGTGCATTTATCTGTTGCACTTTGACGACGAACACTATCCATCGTTGCTCAAAGAGATTCCGCGTCCGCCACCGGTGCTCTATGTAACCGGCAACCTCGACGCCCTGTCACTGCCGCAGGTGGCGATTGTCGGCGCGCGGCGCGCAACCCGCGCTGGTCTGGACAACGCCCAGGCCTTCGCCACCGATCTTGCCAGTGCCGGTTTCGCCATTACCTCAGGCCTGGCCCTAGGCGTGGATGCCGCTGCTCACCGGGGGGCATTAAAAGCTAGTGGCAGGACCGTCGCGGTGCTGGGCACCGGTGTTAACCGACTGTATCCGCGTCGAAATGCGGTACTAGCGGAGCAGATTCTGGCCGAAGACGGTGCCATCGTCAGCGAGGTACCACTGGACAGTGCGCCGGATGCGGGCAACTTTCCGCGGCGCAATCGCATAATTTCCGGACTCAGTCTCGGGACACTGCTGGTAGAGGCCGCGGTGCGTTCCGGTTCCCTGATCACTGCGCGCCTGGCTCTGGAGCAGAATCGCGAGGTTTTCGCGATACCCGGTTCCATCCACAATCCGATGGCGCGGGGTTGTCACCATATGATTAAACACGGCGCCCATCTTGTGGAAACCAGCGCGGACATTGTGCAGCATCTCGGTGGCCTGCTTTCCGGATTGGCGCAGCAGCCGGGGCTGTTTGATGAATCATCGGCAACCGCCGGCCCGGAATTGCCACCGGATCAGAGCGCGATTATTCGCGCCCTCGGCGGTGATCCGCGCAGCATCGAGCAGCTGGCGCGGGATACCGGTGGTGATACCGGAGACCTGATGGCCAACCTTTTACACCTGGAACTCGAGGGACTGGTGGAGCAATTGCCCGGTGGCTACCAGCTCACCGGTGGCGGCGCGCGGACATTGAGTGCGTTGGTTGCGGATTGAAGGCTCTGGCCGAATGCCATAAAAGCCGCTAGGGTCACGCCTGACACCTGCGCGTCGCGGACAAGTGGCGATGCCGAGATAAAAACACAGGAGTGACCAGTTGATGGGTCTATTCAAGCAATTCTCTTCACGCCCTGCTCACCATGCTTCCTTATGTCGTAGCGCCTCCCGCCAGATTGCCATTTGTGCCGGCAGTCTGCTGCTCGGGGTTGGCGTAGGAGCTGCCCAGGCGGAAGAGGGCGGCATCCAGTTGGAAAAACTGAACCTGCCCGAAGGCTTCAAGATCGAGGTTTATGCGAATGATGTCCCCAATGCGCGACATATGGTGCGTGGCGACAAGGGCACCCTGTTTGTAGGTTCCATGCGCGAGGGCAAGGTCTACGCGATTACCGATCAAAATGGCGACAACAAAGCGGATGCCACCCGGGTTGTTGCCGAGGGTATTACCTCTCCCACCGGCGTCGCTTTCCGCGATGGCGACCTCTATATCTCCGCGGTCAGCAAGATACTGCGCCTGGACGATATCGAGTCGCGACTCGACAACCCGCCCAAACCGGTGGTGATTACCGACCAGTTCCCCACCGAGCGCCACCACGGCTGGAAGTACATTGCCTTTGGCCCCGACGGCTGGCTGTATGTGCCGGTGGGTGCGCCGTGCAACATCTGTGACGAAAAGGGCTTCGCCAATATCCAGCGCCTGAAGATCGAGGGCGACAAGGTGGTAGAAACGGAAACCTGGGCCGAGGGGGTGCGCAATACCGTCGGCTTTACCTGGCACCCGCAGACCAAGGCGCTGTGGTTTACCGACAACGGCCGCGACATGCTGGGGGATGATATCCCGCCATGCGAGCTGAACACGGCGCCAAAAGCTGGTATGCACTTCGGTTATCCCTACTGTCACGGTAACGATGTGCTGGATCCCGAATTTGGTGAGGGCAAGCAGTGCAGTGCCTATGTGCCGCCAGTGCAGGAGCTCGGCCCGCATGTGGCGCCGCTGGGTGTAAAGTTTTACACCGGTGACCAGTTCCCGGCGGAGTATAAAAACCAGGTGCTGATCGCCGAGCATGGCTCCTGGAACCGCAGCAAGAAGATTGGCTATCGGGTAACCATGGTGACCCTGGACGAAAACGGCAAAGCCATTTCTTACAAACCGTTTATCGATGGCTGGCTGCAGGGTGAGCAGAACTGGGGGCGTCCGGTGGATGTTCTGGTGATGCCAGATGGCGCGTTGCTGGTGTCTGATGATCAGGCTGGCGCCGTCTACCGGGTTTCCTACAGTAAGTAATACGGAAATGTACGAGAGGCGGGTGACAGTCCCCCTCTGGTCGCCGGGCGCAATCTTGTCCCGGCGTGTTCGTTCGGCTAAATTGCCGCGCATTCCGAGCTGATCGTTCGCGCCGGGCCTTGCAGCCTGGTACTGAACCCGATTTTGAGCAGAAAGAGTCAAATCCTTGTCAGACACTTACCCGTTGTCCGTTCCGTACAATGCGCTCACCATCGCCAGTGCCGTGCGTGCCCTCGCCGCTGGAGGAGTGATCGCCCACCCCACCGAATCGGTGTGGGGGCTCGCCTGCGATCCAGGCAATCCCGACGCGGTCGCCCGCCTGGTACAGCTGAAAAACCGTCCGCTGGAAAAGGGCCTGATTCTGGTTTCCGGGGACGCAGATGACTTCAGCGGCATGCTGCACAACCTCACCGGTGATCAGCGCGCCCGTATCGATGCCACCTGGCCGGGTCCGGTTACCTGGCTGGTACCGCATTTTGATCAGGTGCCGCCGTGGGTTTCCGGTATTCACCACAGTGTGGCGCTGCGCCATACAAGCCATCCGTTTACCGCGGCATTAACGCGCGCATACGGCGGTGCTATCGTATCCACCTCCGCCAACCCCACCGGTTGCCAGCCCGCGCGACACAAGTTCCAGGTGCTGCGTTACTTTGGCGACCAGCTGGATTTTGTCGGCGGTGGCAATACCGGTGGACGCAAAGCGCCCAGCGAAATCCGCGACGCGGCGAGTGGCCGTATTGTGCGCGCCGGCTGAACTAGACCCCTATTTTGCTCCGCCCACCGGAGCCTCCCAGAACCGATCGTGAGCATTCCATGAGTGAAGTGAATATCCAGGCCGTCAAAGATTATCTGTTGAATCTGCAGGACCGTATTTGTGCGGAACTCGCGGCGATTGATGGCACCGAGTTTTTTGAGGATGCATGGGAGCGCGAGGGCGGCGGTGGCGGTCGCACCCGCGTGCTGGAAAACGGGAATGTCATCGAGAAGGGCGGGGTAAACTTTTCCCACGTGTTTGGTGACAAGTTGCCGCCGTCTGCCACTGCAGCGCGCCCGGAACTTGCCGGGCGTTCGTTTGAGGCCATGGGCGTGAGCCTGGTGATCCACCCGAAGAATCCGTACGCGCCCACCAGCCATGCGAATGTGCGATTGTTTGTCGCGCAGAAAGAGGGCGCGGAACCGGTGTGGTGGTTTGGTGGCGGCTACGATCTCACGCCTTACTACGGTTTTGAAGAAGACGTGGTGCACTGGCACCAGACGGCAAAAGAGGCCTGTGCGCCTTTCGGGGAAGATATCTATCCGCGCTTCAAGAAGTGGTGTGACGAGTATTTTTACCTGAAACACCGGGACGAGGCGCGCGGTGTGGGCGGCCTGTTCTTTGATGATTTCAACGAGGGTGGTTTCGACAACGCATTTGGTTTTATGCAGGCGGTGGGCAACTCATATCTGGATGCGTACCTGCCGATTCTGAAAAAGCGCAAGGATACTGACTACGGTGAACGCGAGCGGGATTTCCAGCTGTATCGCCGCGGCCGCTATGTGGAATTCAACCTGGTATTCGACCGCGGTACGTTGTTCGGCTTACAGAGTGGCGGCCGCACCGAATCCATCCTGATGTCGCTGCCATCCGAGGTGCGCTGGAAGTACGACTGGCACCCGGAGCCGGGTACACCCGAAGCCAAACTTTATACGGACTTTTTGCCGCATCGGGAATGGGCTTAAGTCTATTCCGGCAGCAGCTCCTTTTCATTAGCTGCTCCGAATTTTTCTGACGTGACAAAATACGTTTAAAAAGGAAGTCGCCATGCACAAGGCCCGACTGGAAGAGATCAGCAAGTTATTTCTCGAATACCGTCGCCTGTTCGAAGCCCGCGACGCTGAACAGATCGCGAATTTTTATCGATTCCCCATTCACTATTATTTTTCCAACGGAAAGAAATCCGAACTGAGTCGCGAATACTTTATCGGGAGAGTGGAGAAATTACTCAAGCTGTATGAAAAGCTCGGTGTAAGCCAAATTGTCGGTGCGGTGACCGATGTGATCGAGTTGAATGAAAATGCCAGTCTCGCCACCCTCAACTGGGTGTTGCTGGATACCTCGCAAGAGAAACCCCGGCAGGTCTATAGCGCGATCACACGCTATATGGTTTGCGACTATAACGGTGAACTGAAGATTGACGGGTTGATTGGCGTGGATGAAACACAGCAATTAAAGCAAGCGCTGAGCACCATCTGATTCCCGCGCGAAAAAGAATTGAAAAGAGCCGAAGTAAAATGGACAAGTACGCGGTAATCGGTAATCCGATCAAACAATCCATGTCTCCGGATATCCACAGTGCCTTCGCACAGCAGACCGGACAGGATATCGAATACGGAAAACTGTTCGCGGAAGTGGATGGTTTCAAGCATGTAGTGAATCAATTTTTTGCCGGGGGTGGTAAGGGACTGAATGTCACTGCACCGTTCAAGCTGGATGCGTTTGAATATGCCGATGAATTGAGTGAACGCGCGCGCACCGCGGGTGCGGTGAACACTCTGGCACTGCAGTCCGACGGCACCTTGCTGGGGGATAATACCGACGGCCCCGGTCTGGTATCCGATATCAAAAACCATCTCGGTTGGCCAATCCACGGCAAGCGGTTACTGATCCTCGGTGCTGGCGGCGCGACCCGCGGTACCCTTTTGCCGTTGCTGGAACAAAATCCCGCGGCGTTGCATATCGCCAATCGCACCGCGCGCAAGGCCGAGCAACTGGCGGAAGACTTTGCTGAATACGGCTCTATCGGTGCCAGTGGACTCGATGCGGTGCCCGAGGGGTTTGATCTGATCATCAATGCCAGTGCCGCGAGCCTGTCCGGTGAGCTGCCGCCGCTATCGCCACGGGCGCTTGCCGATGGCTGTCGCGCCTACGATATGGTGTACGGTGCGCAGCCGACACCGTTTATGCACTGGGCCACGGGCCTGGGTGCCGAGGTTTCCGACGGCCTTGGCATGCTGGTCGGGCAGGCGGCGGAGTCTTTCGCGCTGTGGCGCGGCGTGCGCCCGCAGGTTGCCCCGGTGCTGGCCATGCTGCGCGAGCGATTGCTGCAAAAACCTTCGTGAAAAAAACCTGACATCCAGTCACTTCTCAACCCGTGATCGCGGAAAGGCATGCCGTGACCACTTCGCCACACTACGGTTAACCTCGGGGAAAGGCTGCTTTGTAGCGCCATTCCTGCGGGTTCATCGCACCTATCCCGGGAAATCCCCGCTAAAACCGGCGGAAGGCCCCGTATCACGTGCTTTCTCGCTGAGTTTTGGTATCCTCTCCGCCCTAAATTTTGGGCGGCAGGTGCCGTACCCCGGTTTGCGCGTAACTCTGGAGTTAACAGCTAGTGAATCAGCTTCCGTTTGAAAAAGTCACCATCGTGATGGGCTCCCAGTCCGACTGGCCGACCATGGAAATGGCGACCAAGCCCCTCACCGAGCTGGGTGTACCCTTTGCCACTGCGGTTGTCTCTGCCCACCGTACACCGGCGCGCATGACCGAATTCGCCACCACGGCCCACGAGCGCGGTACCCAGGTAATCATTGCCGGTGCCGGTGGTTCCGCGCACCTGCCGGGCATGATCGCGGCGATGACCCCGCTGCCGGTGATCGGTGTACCGGTGGCGAGCAAGTTCATGACCGGTATGGACAGCCTGCTGTCCATCGTACAGATGCCCAAGGGCGTTGCCGTTGCCACCCAGGCGGTTGGTGCTTCCGGCGCATACAATGCGGGCCTGATGGCGGCACAGATGCTGTCTCTGACCGACCCGGAACTGCAAAAGCGCCTGATCGCCTGGCGCGAGAACCAGAGCGCCAGCGTTCCGTTTGCGGTCGAGTAACGCGACCCTGAATGCGGCTCAGTGAAGCCGGATATGATTGAGGATTATTCGAAATGACAGTCAGACGCGTAGGTATTGTCGGCTGTGGCCAGCTGGCCCAGATGATGGCCCAGGAAGCTCGCCCGCTGGGAATCGAATTCAGTTTTCTCGCCGAGGGCGATGAGAACACGACCTGTGTGGAGGGGCTCGGCACCATTGTGCACGCCCGCGAAGACGATGATATCGCGGCGCTTTATCAAGCCATGGGCAGCCCCGAGGTGATCACTGCCGAGCGCGAAGGTGTGCCTGTGGACCTGCTGCGCGCGCTGGAAAAGTGCTGCCCGGTGTATCCGCGCCCGGATGCATTCGAGAAAACCCAGCATCGCCTGCGCGAAAAAACTGCGATCACCGCCGCCGGCCTGCCGGTTGCGCCGTTCCTGCCCGCCAACAATTACGACGAGATCTGCGCGGCAGTGAAACAGCTGGGTTATCCGTCGTTTATCAAAAGCTGTGAACACGGTTACGACGGCAAGAATCAGTGGCGGGTAGACAGCGATGCTGACCTCGCGGCCATTGCCGGTGACGTGCCGGCATCAGAATATGTGGTGGAGAAGGGTATCAACTTCTCCCGCGAGGTTTCCCTGATCGGCGCGCGCACCGCAGACGGCAAGGTAGTGACTTACCCGCTGGCGGAAAATGACCACTACAACGGCACCCTGCTGGTATCCACCGCACCGGCGCCGCACGTGAGCGAAGAACTGCAGCACACCGCCGAGACTTACCTGGCCACCCTGATGAACGCCTGGGACTATGTGGGCGTGTTGGCCATGGAGTGTTTCGTCACCGACGACGGCCTGCTGATCAACGAGCTGGCACCGCGGGTGCACAACAGTGGTCACTGGACATTGGCCGGTGCCAAGACCAGCCAGTTTGCCAACCACGTGCGCGCGATCCTCGGCATGGAACTGGGCGATACCGATGCCGCGCGTCCGGCGGTCATGATCAATATGCTCGGTGTGGACAAGAAGCCGGCGCTGCAGAATGAAGGTGTATGGTCCTATGGCAAGGGCCTGCGCCCGGGCCGCAAGATGGGCCATGTGATCCTGCTGGACGATTCACAGGACGCACTGGCCGAGCGCATCGATGCGGTGCTGGAAGAACTCTACGGCGAAACCAAGCGTCCCGCCTGAATCTGACATTTCCTTTCTAAACGTATTGCCCCGGACTTCTCCTTGCCTATCGGGGCAGTACGTTTTTTATCTTATCCCCACGAAGTTCGCACCGAATTCCAAATCTGAACACCAGTTTGCGCTTGTCTTTGGTGGATCTGGCATACTGCTTCCAATAATCTCATTTGTATAAGTCGAGTTAGCGGGCGCCGTCTCTGGAGGTAGTAAGTGCGAGAATTTCTGAGAAACCTTTCTTTCTGTTTTGCTGCGGGCTGTTTTGCCGGGCTGGCTTACGCCATCGGCCTGTGGGCTATGGGGTATTACGGTTTCACCAGGTTTCTACATGTAGATATCGCCCCCTATCTTTCCAACGCTTATATATACCAGCGCGTGGTTTGGGGCGGTGTATGCGGGCTGATTTTTATGCTGCCATGGCAGAAAAGCTGGGTTACTCGCGGTTTCCTGCTATCGCTGATTCCTGCGGGCATTATGCTGCTGGTGCTGCTGCCGATGCGCGGTTACGGCGTAGGCGCGCTGGCGCTGGGTACATTGACTCCGCTGGTGATTGTTCTGGCCTGTGCGGCCGGCGGTATTGCCGGTTCCGGCCTGTTACGGGCGCAAGGAAAATAACCTCGCACAATTTTATGGCAACAGGATGCACAGTATGAAACGTACACTACTTACCGGAACATTGTTCGCAACTCTCTCGCTCGGAGCCATCGCTTCAGAGCAGGAGGCCCGTGACCTGGTTGGGTTTGGTGCGCTTACTTTTGCCGACAATTGCAAGAAGTGTCACCAGATAGACGGCTATGGTGAGGAGGCGTTGTACCCCTCTCTGCACGATCCCGCGTTGCTGGCGAATAAAAAACTGCTGGTCGAGACGCTGCTGCACGGCCGGTCGGCACCGCGTCGCAATGGCGGTGAAGAGGAGCTGATGCCCGCGCTGGAATTTCTGACCGACCGCGAGATCTCGGCGATCATTGCGTTTATTAGCAATACCTGGGGTGATGACGTGTTGTTGGTGAGTGAAGAGGAAATCAAGGCGGCTCGCTGAATGGAATCTTCGAGTGAAAAAAGGGCGGCCATTGGCCGCCCTTTTTATTTCCCTTTTGTTTATGCAGGCTTGCGCGCAAGCGGCTGACACATGCAGTGCACGCCGCCGCCGCCGGCGGTGATCATGGAGATATCCGGGTCGATCACGTCCAGGCCGTGGGCGCGGCACTTTTCTTTCAGCTCGGTGTTGTCGGACGGCAGCATCACGCGGTCGTTGCCGAGGGCAACTACGTTTACGCCCAGCTCCATCACCTGTGGGTAGGAGATGTCGATGATTTCGAAGTTGCGGGATTTGAACCACTGCACCAGTTCTGGCTCCACTGCATCCACGCACACGGCGACGAGCTTTTCCGCCAGTGCGGCTACCAGTACGTCGATGTGCAGGAAGTAGGGGTCAAACTCGTACCCCTTGACCTGCCAGCCTTCTTTTTCGATCCAGCTTTTCATCTGGTTGAAGCCCTGGGGCGAGGTGCGCTCGCCGCTGTAGCCACACAGGATGACACCGGGCTCCAGCACCATAAAGTCGCCGCCCTCTAAACTGCCGGCGGTGATGATGTCGTAAATCGGGATGTCGAGCTTCTGGTAGGTCTTTACTACATCGACCCATTCGCCGCGGCGCCAGGGGGAGTACATCTGGGTGACGATGGGGCCCCAGGGGGTCATGACGCTGCTGTCGCGGGCGTAGAGCTGGTATGGCAAATTTTCGTCGGCGGGCAGCAGGTGTGTGGTGACGCCGGCGTGTTTGTAGGCGTCGAGCATTTCCTGGTACTGGCGTTTGGCGACGGCGGCGTCGAACTGGCGGCCGAGGCGCACGGAGCGGCGGGAGGCGGCGTTGCCCATCTGCCAGGTGTAGTTGTCGATGGGACCGACGAGCAGGTCGGTGAGCACGCCGTATTCGGAGTCAATGCCCCAGTTGTCGAGGCGCGCGGTGTTGCCGTTGTCGTTACGGTGTTTGTAAGTAAATTCGGTCATGGTGTTTTTCTCGAATCCTGTCTTTTCGGAGCTCTGTTTTAACTCCGGTGGCGCGGCCACTGCCGGGAACTATTCGCTAGACACGCCGTGAACCCATCCAT
>NZ_LZDE01000233.1 GCF_002009015.1 Microbulbifer mangrovi
AAGGGCTTACCGCCCCTCGGTGCGTTCCCGGAACAGAGCTCTACATAAAATACCTCCGGGCCGAAATTAAATAGAACAGAATATGACCCAACCCTTCGTACATTTAAGAATCCACACTGAATACTCTCTGATTGATGGCCTGGTGCGCATCAAGCCGCTGGTCAATCGTGTCGCCGAGCTGGAAATGCCGGCAGTGGCGATCACGGATCAGACGAATTTCTACGGCCAGGTAAAGTTCTACAAAGGCTGTATGGGCGCCGGGGTAAAGCCCATTACCGGTGCCGATTTCTGGTTGAAGGAAGGCGGTGAAGAGCAGCCGACGCTGCTGACGCTGTACGCGATGAACGGTACCGGTTATCGGAATATTACCGAGCTGATTTCACGTGCGTGGATGGAAGGCCAGTACCACGGACACGCGTTTGTGGAGCGGGACTGGATCGAGCAGGCCTCCGAGGGCGTGTTGATGCTTTCCGGTGCCAAGTACGGTGATGTGGGGCGCGCGCTGATTGCGGGGCGTAATGCTCAGGCGGAGACGCTGGCGCAGGAGTGGGAGCGGATTTTCCCGGGGCGTTATTACCTGGAGCTGCAGCGCACCGGTCGCCCGGGGGATGAAGAGTACCTGCATGCGGCGGTGAATCTTGCTGGCAAACTGAACCTGCCGGTGGTGGCTACCAACGATGTACGCTTTATTGAAGACAGTGAGTTCGAGGCGCACGAGGTACGTGTCTGTATCCGTGAGGGCCGTGCGCTGGATGACCCGCGCCGTGAGCGTCGCTATTCTTCCGAGCAGTATCTGCGCACGCCCGAGGAGATGCAGGAGCTGTTCAAGGATATCCCTGAAGCGCTGCAGAATACTGTAGAGATTGCCCGTCGCTGTTCCTCGCCGATTCAGCTGGGCAAGTACTTCCTGCCGCAGTTCCCAATTCCGGAAGGGATGACGGAGAACGAATTCTTCGAAAAAATTTCCTTCGACGGTCTCTACGAGCGACTCGAATTTATCCTGGACAAGTCCGCGCCGGATTACGAAGCCCGTAAAAAAGTCTACGAAGACCGCCTGCGCTTTGAGCTGGATATCGTTATCCAGATGGGATTCCCCGGCTACTTCCTGATCGTAATGGACTTTATCCAGTGGGCGAAGGACCACGATATCCCGGTAGGGCCCGGGCGGGGTTCCGGTGCGGGTTCTTTGATTGCCTACTCGCAGAAAATTACCGACCTCGATCCGCTGCAATACGACCTGCTGTTCGAACGTTTCCTTAACCCGGAACGTGTATCCATGCCCGACTTCGACGTCGACTTCTGTATGGAAAAGCGCGACCGGGTGATCAGTTACGTGGCCGACAACTATGGCCGTAACGCGGTGAGCCAGATCATTACCTTCGGTACCATGGCCGCGAAGGCGGTGGTGCGGGACGTGGCGCGGGTGCAGGGCAAATCCTATGGTCTCGCGGACAAACTCTCGAAAATGATTCCGCCGGATCCGGGCATGACCCTGGAAAAGGCATTCGAACAGGAAGAGGTACTGCGGGAATTCCTCGAGAACGATGAGGAAGGCCAGGAAATCTGGGAGATGGCCCTGCAGCTGGAAGGCGTGGCGCGGAACGTGGGCAAGCACGCCGGTGGTGTGGTTATTGCCCCCACCAAGCTCACCGACTTTGCCCCGCTCTACTGTGACGAGACCGGTGCTGGCCTGGTTACCCAGTTCGATAAGAACGACGTGGAAGACGCGGGACTGGTGAAGTTCGACTTCCTCGGTCTGCGAACCCTGACCATCATCGACTGGGCCAAGGCGATGGTGGACGAGAAGCGCGCGCGCGAAGGCGAAGAGCCGCTGGTGATCGAAGCGCTGCCGCTGGACGATGCCGAAACCTACAAGATGATCAAGCGCGCCGAGACTACCGCGGTATTCCAGCTGGAATCTCGCGGTATGAAGGACCTGATCAAGCGCCTGCAGCCGGATAACCTTGAGGACATGATCGCCCTGGTGGCCCTGTTCCGTCCCGGTCCGCTGCAGTCGGGCATGGTGGACGACTTCATCAACCGGAAGCACGGCCGCGCCCAGGTAGCCTACCCGGATGCCAAGTATCAACACGAGAAGCTGAAACCAATCCTGGAGCCCACCTACGGGGTAATCGTTTACCAGGAACAGGTAATGCAGATTGCCCAGGAGCTCGCGGGCTATACCCTCGGCGGCGCCGACATGTTGCGCCGGGCTATGGGTAAGAAAAAGCCCGAGGAAATGGCCAAGCAGCGGGCGACCTTTGAAGAGGGTGCGAAGGCGCAGGGGGTAGACCCGGAACTGGCGATCAAGATCTTCGACCTGGTAGAGAAGTTCGCGGGTTACGGCTTTAACAAATCCCACTCCGCCGCTTACGCCCTGGTGTCTTACCAGACGGCCTGGCTGAAAGCCCACTACCCGGCGCAGTTTATGGCCGCCACCATGTCCTCGGACATGGACAAGACCGACAAGGTCGTAACCTTTATCGAAGAGTGCCGGGCGATGAAGCTCGACCTGGTGCCGCCGGATGTCAACCTGGGGACCTACCAGTTCTCGGTGGATGTGGATAACCGCATCATTTATGGCCTGGGTGCCATCAAGGGGCTGGGTGAAGGCCCGATCGACAATATTATTGCCGAGCGCGAACAGGGCGGGCCCTTTACCGACCTGTTCGATTTCTGCTCCCGTATCGATCCGCGCAAGGTAAACAAGCGCGCACTGGAAGCCCTGGTGCGTTCCGGGGCACTCGACAGCATCGGTCCGGATACCAACGGCGTGGACGGTCTCGATTACTCCCGCGCGGTGTTGTTCAACGCACTGGACGAAGCGGTGAAGTCTGCCGAGCAGCAGAGCAAGAACGACAGTGCCGGTATGATGGACCTGTTTGGGGAAGTGGTGCGCTCCGCCTCGGACGGCGATGTGTACGAAGACTTCCGCAACGCGCGCCCCTGGGGGATCCGCGAGCGTCTCGAGGGAGAGAAAAACACCCTCGGTCTGTACCTGACCGGCCACCCGATTGATGAATATGAAGAAGAACTCAAGCATCTGGTGAAGGCCCGTATCGCGGACCTGAAACCGGGGCGCGAAAGCCAGAAGGTCGCGGGCTTGGTGGTGGGCATGCGAGTCATGAAGACCAAGCGCGGGGATTCCATGGCTATTGTCACCCTGGATGACCGCAGTGCGCGCATCGAGGCGGCGGTGTTCAGCGAGGCATTTGGCGAGCACCGGGAAAAGCTGGTGAAAGATTCCCTGCTGGTACTGGAAGGCTCGATTTCCCACGACGACTACAGTGGCGGCCTGAAGATGAGCGTGAACGGGGTGTCCACACTGGATGACCTGCGCAGCGGCAGCGTGATCGGCGTGACCCTGAAGCTCGACAGCGCCCAGGCATTGCCCAAGATGGGGCAGCGACTGAGTGCCTGCCTGCGCCCGTACGTCGGGGGCGGCTGTCCGATCCTGGTGGAAGTTGAGCGCAGCGACGCGCGCGGCACTTTCCGGCTTGCTGACGAGTGGAAAGTGGAGCCAAACGACCAGCTGATCCAGTCCCTGCGAGAGGTGGTTGGTCGTGAGCGGGTACAGCTCAACTACACTCAACGGCAGTAATCAGAAGCCAACGGGTTCGAATTGACCGGGTATTGGCTCTCGCCAGCACCCTCGCCAGCAATTGGGGCAATTTGGACACCAGAGTTAAGGGTAGGTGCGCTGTGCACTCGACTGGGTGGTCCTATGCCGGTAAGCTAGCCGCCATTTTCAGTAGACGGGGTCTGTTTGCGACCATTTGGGGTGTTTTGGTCGCATTTTCCAACATTTGGCAGACCCACAGAATTATCAAGGCGCTAATTAAATGAACTTCAGTTTTCTCGAGTTTGAACAGCCGATTGCGGAACTGGAAAGCAAGATCAAGGAACTTCAGCATGTAGGGGACGACAACGACCTCAATATCGCTGAGGAGATCACCCGCTTGCGGGAGAAGAGCGAAAAGCTCACCGAATCCCTGTATTCAGACCTGTCTCCGTGGCAGATCGTACAAGTGGCGCGCCATCCGCAGCGCCCCTATGCGAAGGACTATATTGAGCGCATTTTCACCGATTGGGACGAGCTGCACGGCGATCGTCACTTTGGTGACGACCAGGCGATTATTGCCGGTATCGGCCGCCTCGAAGGCCGCCCGGTGGCGGTAATCGGCGAGGAGAAAGGTCGCTCGGTTAATGAGAAAGTGAAGCGCAATTTCGGCATGCCGAAGCCCGAGGGCTACCGCAAGGCCCAGCGCGTCATGGAAATGGCCGAGCGTTTCAAAATGCCGGTGCTGACGCTGATCGACACTCCCGGGGCCTATCCGGGTATCGACAGTGAGGAGCGCGGTATCTCTGAGGCAATTGCCAAGAACCTGGCGGTTATGTCCCGTCTGCGTACCCCGATCATCTGCACGGTGATCGGCGAAGGCTCCTCCGGCGGTGCACTGGCGATCGGTGTGGGCGACCAGCTGAACATGCTGCAGTACTCCACCTATTTCGTGATCTCCCCGGAAGGTTGCGCCAATATCATCTGGAAAACCGTGGAGAAGGCGCCGCTGGCTGCCGAGGCCATGGGCGTGACCTCCAGTGTGCTGGAAGAGTTGGGTATTGTGGATGAGACGCTGCCGGAACCGCTGGGCGGTGCCCACCGCGACCCGGACCTGATGGCCGCACGCCTGCGCGATCGCCTGTCCGAGCAGTTGGACAAGTTGACTGCGGTGCCTCTGGATGAGCTGCTGGAAAAACGCTACCAGCGCCTGATGAGCTACGGCAACGTCACCGGCTGATCCAACAGCGATCTGCACCTGTAAAAAAGCGGCGGCAACTTCGGTTGCGCCGCTTTTTTTGTTCGCCAGATTCCTTCCCCGCTATCCGCACTTACAGGCGCAGAATTTCCCGATAACCGGCAACCCGAGCGCGGAAGGGGGTATTGTCCTGCAGGTAGAGGCGCAGGCAGTCGGCGGAGTCGGGTTCACCGTGCACCAGTTGAATCTGCGTTCCCGCTTCCAGTTCCGACTGCAAAAGCCATTCCGCCAGTTCCACGTAATCCGCGTGGGCTGACAGCCCTTCCAAAAGTTCTATCTGCGCCTTGCAGGGGATGTACTCACCGTGAATTTTCACGCTCTGTGAGCCGGCCAGCAGGCGGGCCCCACGGGTGCCGCCAGCCTGGTAACCGGCAAACAGTACGGTCGCGCGGTGATCGGGCAGCAGACGCTTCATGTGGTGCAGCACGCGGCCGCCACTTGCCATACCACTGCCGGCGATGATGATGTGTGGGTACTGGATATTTTCCAGTGCCTTGGACTGATCGACGCCACGGGTGTACTGGATGCCACTGCACATAAAGGTGCAGTTTGCGGCGCTCAGCCGGTGCTGGTCTGGATAGCGGGCATAGATCTCCGATGCATCGATGGCCATGGGGCTGTCGAGGAATACGGGTACCTTGGGAATTTTCTTTTGCCGCATCAATGTCAGCAGCAGATATTGCAGGGTCTGTGCCCGTCCCACGGCAAAACTCGGAATCAGTACCACGCCGCCGCGGCCGAGGGTGTTATTGACGATTTCTGCCAGTTGTTGCGCGTGATCAATCTGCGGGTGACGGCGGTCGCCGTAGGTGGATTCCAGTAGCAGCAGATCGAGCGCCGGTAATGGTCGCGGCGGATGCATGATGAGGTCATCCGGTCGCCCCACGTCGCCGGAAAACCCCACCCGCTTGCCATCGGCGTCGAGGATGACACTGCCGGCTCCGAGAATGTGGCCCGCGGGCTGGATTTGCAGTGTTGCACTGCCAATTGTGAACTTCTCGTCAAACCCCACCGGCTGGAAAAGCGCCAGGCACTGTTCCGCGGTATCGCCGTTGTACAGGGGTTGTGGGTGGGCGTGCTTACCGATTTTGTGGCGCTGGTAATAGCGCGCGTCTTCTTCCTGGATATGTCCCGCATCGGGCAGCAGAATCGAGCAGAGGTCACGGGTTGCGTGGTGACAGTAGACGGGACCGCGGTAACCCAGCTGGTATAGCCGTGGGATATAACCGGAGTGATCGAGGTGTGCGTGGGTGAGGACTATTCCCTTGAGATGCCGGTAATCGAACAGGGGGGCTTCCCAGTTGCGCTCCCGCAGCCACTTGTAGCCCTGGAACATCCCGCAGTCGACAAGAAATTCTGTTTTCCCCTCGTCCACACTGACCAAAAATTTCGAGCCGGTAACCGTGCCGGTGCCGCCAAGGAAAGTAATATTCATGGTTGCTTGTCTCCGCAGTCTCCGCGATTGATTTCCGCAAGTATTCTGTGAATCGCGGGAACCAATAATGACGACAGGTCAAAGGTACAGTAATCGCCGGGTATGCTATTGCTCACTGCGAGCTGGTCTGCACCTGTGTTCAGTATTTTCCGGTCTGCATTTTCAGCAAATACCCCGTGTACAGCTGCACAGGAAATTTTCTCTACACCGGCCCGCTGCAGAGCGGAGATGGTTTCCAGTACGGTATGGCCGCTGGAAATGACGTCGTCAACGATGATCGCTTCGGTCGTCCCGGAAATACTGTTCCCAGTTGCCAGCGATACCTGTACATCGCGGTCGCCACGACGTTGCTTTTTACCCACGACAAAGTGCAGGCCCGTTGCTCTCGCCAGCGTCTCCACCCACTGCCGGCTCTCAGCATCCGGTCCAACCAAAAGTGCATCGGCCTGTGAGGCGATCCAGGATTGCAATGCGGGCATACCGGAAATGGCCAGCGCCGGGATTGAATAAATTTCGCTGAGGTTGTGGTAGCGGTGCAAGTGGGGGGCGACGGTCACCAGCCAGTCGAAGGTTGAAGAGATTACTCCGGCAAAAATACGTGAAGTCACGGCTTCGCCCGGGTTGAATACCTTATCCTGGCGCATATAGCAGAGGTAGGGCGCCACCAGCCCCACACTGGTGGCGCCTTGCGCGCGCAGGGTATGGGAGAGAAACTGGAGGGGGAGAATTTTGGCATCCGGCTGCAGGAGATTGGCGAGTACTACACATTGGCGACCGCTGACCGGGGATAAAACCCGCAGATAAGTTTCTCCATCCGGGAAGTTTCGCGCCTCCAGCGCGCCGCATTCCGCATCCAGCCCCGTGCGCAGAGGCGCCAGGAGTGGAAGCGTCTTTTCCAGGGTAAACAGAACAGGGGGGGACATATGCAGTGCTCCTGGTGATTCCCTTCAGTCCGCGGGTGGCCTATCCACTGGTGCCACATCAAACAGGTCCCGGTTCTGATGGAAGTACTCCCTTGCATAGGCCAGCTCTCCCGGTGTCTGTGCCAGAAGCGTTGCCAGTGACTGGCCTGCCTTTATGTCGTCCCCCACTTTTACTTGCAGGCGCAGACCGGCCTCCGGGGAGGAGGGGGCGCCGGCAACCTTGGCCAGATGTGCCAGGCGGCGATTGTCCATACTGCGCAAGCGACCTCCCCATTTACTGCGTAGCTCGATATGGTGGCTGGCGCTGGGAATATTGCGAAGGCCGCCCTGGGCTTCGCAAATATTGAGGAACTGCTGCAAAGCCTTGCCGGACTCGAGTATTTCCCGGGCGTTCTGGTACGCCTCCTTAACACTGATGTCACTCGCCATGCAAAGGAGTTGCGCGGCGAGAAATAGTGCCCGCTGTGTAAGGTCGGCGGGGGCGTGTTCTTCGTTGTGCAAAACACTCAGCACATCGCGTGCCTCTTCCGCGGGCCCGATACCCCAGCCAATTGCCTGAGTGCCATCGGTTTGCACACAGCGAACCTCGACACCAAGCCCGGACGCCACCGCGTGAAACAGTGACTGCAGTCTTTCCGCCTGCTGTTGATTGCGCACTTTTGCGGTGGGACCCACCGGCATATCTATCAGGATATGGGTCGAACCCGCAGCCATTTTTTTGGAAAGTACCGAGGCTACCAACTGGCCCTCACTGTCCAGATCCAACGCGCGCTCGATACGAATCAGCAGATCGTCGGTGGGGCTCAATCCGACTTCCCCGCCTGCCGCCAGACAGGCACCGGTGCGGGTGATGACGTTGCGGAGCTGCTCCAGAGACAGGTCGACGTTGGTCAGTACTTCCATGGTATCGGCAGTTCCGGCGGGGGAGGTGATTGCGCGTGAGGAGGTTTTGGGAATTACCAGGCCTGCAGCACTGGCGATCGCCACAACAATTGGCGTAGTACGATTGCCGGGCAGCCCCCCGATACAGTGCTTGTCGAAGATGCGTTTGTAGTTGGGCCAGTGCAGGCGGTTGCCGTTGTCGATCATAGCGGTGGTCAGCGCAGTGGTCTCAGCACTGTCGAGGCGCCCTCCGGCACAGGCTGTGAGGAAGCTGGCAATTTCGATGTCTGAATACAGACGTTTGCCGATATCGCGGATGATACTGGTGAGCTCCAGTGTATTCAGGCGGTTACCATAGATTTTCTTTCGCAGGGCACTGAGGGATGGCACCAGAGGAGAGTGGTGCACGTGTACCAATACGTCTTCCTGCAGGTCTAGGAATTCCCAGGCGCTGTCGGAAAAACCAATGAATCCCTGCGGCAAAATTTTCTCGGCAACGGTATTGAGTGTGGCAATTAGCGTCTGGTTGCCGGCCTTGATTTGGAGCCGGGTATTGGCGGTATAGCCTTCGGCACGGCAAATGGCACAGTCCTTGCGCATAAACACGATGGGCTCTTCATGGGTATCTATTCCCATTCTGTAGGCTTTCAGGGGCAGTGCCTGTGCCATGGCGTCTTACCTGGTATCTCTTCCTTTCTTTGCCCTTGGGCAAGCTTTCGCAAAAGAAAATTATAGGTGTTGGAGACGCCGCTCGGTGCTTGTGTGGTCGGCAAGTGAGGGCAATTGGCGTTGATACTTACCGGATCCCACTTTTTGTGTTGCAAGGTGTGACGGCCACACTGGCAACTCACTCCTTGCCAATTTGTGCACTGCTACCGTTTCCGTCGCATATTTATTCCTAATGCTCCCAATTGCCTGCGCGTCCAAAGGTGGGACACAACTGCTGGACATCGTGCGTTTATTTTATCGCTGCGGTATTCGACACGCGGCACTCGGTCGAAATAAAAAAATACAAACCAATAAAGCGATAAATCAGGAAATGCGTGATGAGAATGTTTCAGAATCGGCGGTGCCTGTATGGCACCCTTTTGCGTATGGTGACATGCGCATTCACTCTTATTTCCCTTCCACTGTCAGCTGCGGAAAACCTGGCATTGAACAAACCTGTTACCGCAAGTAGTGAACTGCGTGCGGCAGCGGGAGCTGTTGATGGTAGCAGTTACACGCGTTGGGAATCCGATCACGGGGTGTCTCCGGGATGGATCAGTATCGATCTGGGGGAGCCGGTGGTATTGGGAAAAATCGAGCTGGACTGGGAGGCTGCGAACCCCAAGCGGTACCAGGTACAGGGATCCAGTGACGGTGCAGAATGGTCAGTTCTTGCAAGTAGCAATGACGGCGTGTTCGGCGATCGCACCGATGTGCTGGATCTGTCGGGGACCTATCGCCACGTGCGGTTGATGGCGCTGGAGCCCAGCGATGGCAACGCCTGGGGATACTCTCTGTTCGAAGTCCGGATTGAGGAAGCGCAGGGCCAGTCTTCCGAGCCGGCAGCGTATGTACCCTTGTTCCCAGAGGGGCTGGATGTCATTGAGCAGATCCAGTACACCGAGCCCGATGGCACCCTGGTTACATTGATGGGCGCGCGCCCCACAGAGCGCCATGCGCGGGAGCGGGGCGAACCCTGGGACTGGGAGGATGTGCAGCCCGGGCGATACCTTACTTTCCCCCCTTTCTATTTTCAGAACCGCACCTTTGGCCTGGAGATTCGCGATAATGTGGCCGCCGGTGGCAACAGGGTGCAATTCTTCCTGCATGTAAATTCCGGCTCCTTCTATGGAACCACGTTTAGTTTGTTCCGCAATGTACTCGATCCAACAGTGACGGAATTTGGCTGGTCGCTGAACTACGGTTTCAACAATCCCAACGAGAGCGGTCAACCGCTGTGTCACGCGGGATTGCCGGACTGCTTTATGGAGGTGGATTCGAACTGGCGTACCGACCCGCACAGTCCGCTCAAGGTCGGGGACAAGATCGAACTCGCGCCCGCCCCCCGTTTGCTGACGCCGGTCATCGATGGCGGTGGTGAACGCTATTACTCATTTGAGCAGCTATACGTGGTCGGTGTAGGCATGCGTCCCTGGTACGGTATCCAGCCGAACCTCGACTCGGAGCCGCTCCCGCCGGAAACTCTGCTCGGCGGCGATACCAGTATTTCTTACAACTATTCCGAAGAGCCGATGCGAATGTTCCAGCAGATGGCCAATAATATTGGTATCGCAAACAGTCAGCGCTTCGCTGAAGGTCGGCGACTTTTCCACACCTCATTCGACGATGGGGTGCATTCGGAATTTCCCAATGAAAACCCGGTTTTCAGCGCGCATGCAAATCAGCTGGGGCCCCGCTTCAATGAGGAGCGGTGTATTGGTTGTCATATACAGAATGGTCGCAGTGCACCGATGGTTGTGGGGGAAGCCCTCGATACGCTTTCTGTATTGACCGGTGACGGCGAAGGCAATCCCCATTCGGTTTATGGCTTCAATATTCAGCAGCAGTCACTGGATGACGCAGCGACGGATTACACTGTTCGTGTTCAGTCCATGCAGACCCAGTACCGCACACTGAGCGATGGCACCCAGGTGGAACTGCAAAAGTCGTTGTATCAATTCTCCGGTCCGGAACCGGAAACCTTTTCCGTGCGTCAGGCACCGCAGGTTATCGGGCTTGGATTACTGGAGGCCATTGACGAAGCGGATATCCTGGCCAACGCAGACCCGGATGACCACAACAATGATGGGATTCGCGGCCGTGCGAATTTTGTCGAAGACCCGGAGACCGGTGAATTGCGTCTCGGTCGCTTTGGTTGGAAGGCGGCAAAGGCGGGGCTTCGTCATCAGGTTGCGGAGGCGCTGGTACAGGACATGGGTGTTACTTCACCGGTGTATCCGCTGAGGGACTGTCAGCACAGTGATGACAATTGCCATGTATCGGGTTTGGATACGCATGTGTCTGAAAATGAGCTGACGCGCATGCAGCAATATCTGGCGCTATTAGGTGTGCCGGCGCAACGGAGCCTGCGCAGCGGTTATCCGGACGGGATCCGCGTATCATCGGAGCACGATGTGAATCCCGCAGAAATTGCGTTGGGGGAACAAAAATTTACTGAGTCGGGCTGTACTGCATGTCACAAGGCTTCTTTCACCACGTCGGATCGACACCCGCTGGCGGAATTGCGCAATCAACAGATCAAACCCTATTCCGACCTGCTGTTACACGATATGGGGCCGGATTTAGCAGATTCTCTGGCTCAGGGGGATGCCTCGGGAAATCTCTGGCGTACGGCGCCGTTGTGGGGATTGGGCAGCCTCAAGTATGTACAGGGCGGTGAGCAAAACGTCCGTTACCTGCATGATGGTCGCGCGCGGACACTGGATGAGGCGATTCTCTGGCACGGCGGCGAGGCTACTCAGAGCCGATTGAACTACGAAGCGCTGAGCGCCAATGATCGAGCAGCAGTGAAGACCTTCTTAAACTCTCTTTGAGCGGGAATTCAATCAGGCTCCGAAAGTCTGTGCTCTTAGGTGTCCCGGTGGCGGCGGTGCACCTGGTACCTGCTTTCGAAACCGCTGTGGATACTTCCCTGTAAGCTGCGTCGGCGAC
>NZ_LZDE01000234.1 GCF_002009015.1 Microbulbifer mangrovi
GGGTTCACGGCGTGTCCCGCAAAGCTATATCCGGTAGTCGGCCCGCCACCGAACCTTATTCGGGCGCACCACAAAACCCTGTTTATATACCCAGTTATCCCAAAACCCCTGATACAATCCGCCCCCATGGACGTATCTGAACTCTTAGACCCCCTCAACGACCCCCAGCGCGAAGCCGTCGCGGCGCCACCGGGTCATCAACTGGTTCTCGCCGGTGCCGGCTCGGGCAAGACCCGTGTGCTGGTACACCGTATCGCCTGGCTGATGCAGGTGGAGGGGGCGTCGCCCTACTCCATTATGGCAGTGACCTTTACCAACAAGGCCGCGCGCGAGATGCGCGGGCGCATCGAGGAGCTGCTGGGGGTGAACACCTTCGGTATGTGGGTGGGCACCTTCCACGGGCTCGCCCACCGCCTGCTGCGCGCCCACTGGCAGGAAGCGAAGCTGCCGCAGAATTTCCAGATCCTCGACAGTGACGATCAGCTGCGCCTGATCAAGCGGGTGCAGAATGAGCTGGGGCTGGACGACAAAAAGTGGTCCCCGCGCGAGACCCAGTGGTGGATCGGCGCACAGAAAGATGAGGGCATCCGTCCGCAGTATATCCAGCTCACCGGCGATCCCTGGCTCGCCACCATGGTGCGGATCTACGGCAGCTATGAAGAGGCCTGTCAGCGCGCCGGCGTGGTGGATTTTGGTGAGTTGCTGCTGCGCGCACACGAACTGCTGTTGAACAACGACAGCATCCTCGCGCACTATCGCCGCCGTTTCCCGTTCATCCTGGTGGACGAGTTCCAGGATACCAACACCATTCAATACGCCTGGCTGCGCCTGCTCGCCGGCGACCAGTGTGCGATTACTGCGGTGGGGGACGACGACCAGTCCATTTACGGCTGGCGCGGTGCCAAGATCGAGAATATCCAGCACTTCGAGGCGGACCTGAAGGGGGTACAGACGGTGCGCCTGGAGCAGAACTACCGCTCCACCAGCACCATCCTCAACGCCGCCAACGCGGTCATTGCCCACAACTCCGGCCGTCTCGGCAAAGAGCTGTGGACCGAGGGCGACAAGGGCGAGCCGATCTCCCTGTATTCCGCCTACAACGAACAGGACGAGGCGCGCTTTATTGTCGAGCGTATCCAGGACTGGGTGCGCGACGGCAACCGCCGCGACAGTATTGCCATCCTGTATCGCTCCAATGCCCAGTCGCGGGTGCTGGAAGAAGGGCTGCTGCGTGAGCAGGTGCCCTACCGCATCTACGGTGGCCAGCGCTTCTACGAGCGTATGGAGATCAAGAACGCGCTGTCCTATATGCGCCTGATCACCAACCGCCATGACGACACTTCTTTCGAGCGCGTGGTGAATACCCCCACCCGCGGCATCGGCGCGCGCACCGTGGATCTGGTGCGCGAGTTCGCCCGCGAGCACGGCAGTTCCATGTGGGATGCCGCAGCCAAGATGCTGCAGCAGAAGGTACTCGCCGCCCGCGCTGGTAACGCGCTGGCCAATTTCCTCAGCCTGATCGATGCGCTGGATGAGGAGAGCACCGACAAAACCCTCGACCATATTGCCGAGATGGCCATCGAGCAGACGGGCCTGATCGACTTCCACGGCAAGGAGAAAGGCGAGAAGGGCCAGACCCGGGTGGAAAACTTGCAGGAACTGGTCAGCGCCTGCCGCGCCTTCGACGGTGTGCCCACGGTGGATGCCGATGGCGAGGCGGTGGACGAGGAAGAGATCCCGCTGATTAACCAGTTCCTCGACAGTGCCGCGCTGGACGCCGGCGAGGGCCAGGCGGACGAGTTTGAGGATGCGGTGCAGCTGATGACCCTGCACTCCGCCAAAGGCCTCGAGTTCCCGCTGGTATTTATGGCCGGTGTGGAAGAAAACCTGTTCCCGCACAAAATGTCTGCCCAGGAACCCGGGCGTATGGAGGAAGAGCGCCGCCTGTGTTACGTGGGTATCACCCGCGCGATGCAGAAGCTCTACATTACCTACGCCGAGAGCCGGCGCCTGTTTGGCAGCGAGACCTACAACAAGCCGTCGCGCTTTGTGAGTGAGATTCCGGTGGAATACATTCACGAGGTACGCCTGAAAACGGAAGTCTCCAAGCCATTATTCCAGCCGAACTATGGAAAGTTTGGGGGTGGGGTTAACCCCTACTCCGATGCCGCCCCGGAATTTGATGATGACCTGCCGCCGCTGGCGCTGGGTGGCCGCGTCGACCACGCCAAGTTTGGCGAGGGCACCGTGGTCCAGTTTGAGGGCAGCGGTCCGCGTGCGCGAGTCCAGGTAAACTTCGATGATGCAGGTAGCAAGTGGCTGGTAGTATCCATGGCCAAGTTGCAGCCCCTCTGACGGTATCCCGGAATGACTCCGGGATACCGCATCCAAAACAAGACAAACAATAAAAATTCAAACGGATATGAAAACAATAAACTGGTATCCCCCTGTAATCCTGGGGCTGCTCGCCCTGCTGGTAGTCACCTTCGGTGCCCTGGTTGTGTCCCGCTCGGATCAGGAGCAAACGGTCACCGAGCTCAAGGGTGCCGCGCTGAAAAATTCCGGCCAGCAGACTTTCGAGTGGAAGCTCGTTACCACCTGGCCGAAAAACTTTCCCGGCCTCGGCAGTGCACCGGAGCGCTTTGCCAGGAAAGTCGATGCCATGTCCAATGGCCGCCTGAAGATCAAGGTGTTCGGGGCCGGTGAGCTGGTGCCGGCGATGGGGGTATTCGGTGCGGTTTCCAGTGGTGCCGCCCAGGTCGGGCACGGCGCTGCTTATTACTGGAAGGGCAAGGTGCCGGCGGCACAGTTCTTCACTGCGGTGCCGTTCGGTCTGAACGCCCAGGAAATGAATGGCTGGCTGCACTACGGGGGTGGCCTGAAACTGTGGGAAGAACTCTACGCACCTTTCGATTTACTGCCCATGGCCGGCGGCTCCACCGGTGTGCAGATGGCGGGCTGGTTCAACAAGGAAATCAATACCGTTGACGACCTGAAGGGCCTCAAGATGCGTATTCCCGGTCTCGGTGGCGAAGTGCTCAACCGCGCCGGCGGTACCGCCGTCACCATTCCCGGTGGCGAACTCTACACCGCGCTGCAGACCGGCGTGATCGACGCGACCGAATGGGTCGGCCCATACAACGACCTCGCCTTCGGCTTCCATCAGATCGCAAAATATTACTACTACCCGGGTTGGCATGAGCCGGGCTCCATCCTCGAAATCATCGTCAATAAAACCGCCTTCGAAAAACTCCCCGCAGACCTGCAGGCGATCGTGCGCACCGCCGCCCGCGACGCCAATCAGGATATGCTCGACGAGTACACGGCGCGCAACAACCGCGCGCTGAAGGAACTGGTGGAAGAACATGGTGTGGAGCTGCGCAAATTACCGGACGATGTCATCGCACATCTGAAGAAAATCAACACCCAGATCATGCAGCAGACCGCGGCCAGGGATCCCCAGTTCAATCGCATATACCGAGCCTTCCAGGAATTTGAATCCCAGGTGATTCCGTATCACCGGATCAGTGAAGAGGCGTATTACAAGACCAGGGAGTTGGGAGACCGGTAGGCTATATTTCGTTGACCTGGTGTAAAGACAAGGGAGTGTCTGTACAGTGGAAACAACTGCCGAACTTGCGGTTACCCGTGAAGTTGAACGCATACTCAGGGTCGATCACGCCGGTGAGTATGGCGCCATCCACATCTACCGCGCCCAGCGATTTATTGCCCGGCGCTTTTATCCCGACATCGTTTCCGAGTTTGACGAAATGCTGGCCCATGAGTGCGAGCATTTCCGGAGATTCGATGAAATCCTCAAGCGACGATCCATTCGCCACTGTTATGCACTGAAACTCTGGGCACTGGGTGGATTACTGCTCGGGAGTTTTACGGCATTACTGGGACGCAATGCGATCTGGGTCTGTACCTATTCCATTGAATCCACGGTATTGCATCATCTGGAATGGCAGCTGGAATTTCTCAATCGTCACGATCGTGAGGTTTTTGACGCGGTACAGAGTATTCAGGCAGATGAAGAGGAGCATCGGGACAAGGGGCTCAAGTACGGAACCAGCCCGAATGCGCACCGGTGTATTTTCTGGGTGGTGCGCAGGGCAACGGAGTGCGCGATCTGGCTGTCCACCAAGCTGTGAAATGCGATTGCCTGATACGGGTACGGCAATCGCATTGGGGACGTGGCGAGTGATCGCTCAGCTTTGGGGCTGTTCAGATGGCAGTGGAATAAAGCGCACCAACAGCAGTTTATAAATCAGTGCGCCGCCCATCAGCATGAAAAACAGGTAGCTGCCGGCCAACTCGGTGGTTGCCAGGCTGACCTCCAAGATGGATGGAACCACACCGGCGGCGACAATCATCAATAACACCGCTCCGATACGAATAAGCACACGGTATAGCTTGCGCTGTGTTCTCCTGGCAACCGCCAGTCCCGCATAAAAAATAATGGTGCATGTCGCTGCGATTATTAATGCGCTTACGATCATCGACTTATCCCTGTATGAAAATATCCTGCGTCGTCGGCGCCTATTGTTTCGCTGAACTTGGCCACCGTCAAACTGGTACGATTTTTCAATCTGGATTGTTGCCGGCGAGCGGCTAAACATGGTTGTGCGAGATGATGTACGAAGAGGCGAGAAAAGGCGTCGGAAAGGGAATGCAGAAATTGGCGACCGGCTAGATAGCGGCCGCCTCTGGTTCAATCGGGCGAGATACTGGGGATCAATGGCCGATTCAGGGTAGCGGTCGTGTGCGCCCGCGATCGTCTATGGCGACGAAGACAAATTCGCCCTCGGTCACTTTCACTTGCTCGCCGGTATCCACCCGGGTTAGCCACACTTCCACCATGGTCTTGATGGAGGAGCGCCCCACTTCCACGGCTTCGGCATAGCAGCTCACGGTGGAGCCCACCGGTACCGGGCGCAGGAATACCATGCTGCCGACCGCGACGGTGGTCACGCGGCCGCGGGCGATACCCTGGGCCAGGATTGCACCGGCCACGTCCATCTGCGACATCAGCCAGCCGGCAAAGACGTCACCCTGGGGGTTGGTATCCCGGGGCATGGACTGGGTTTGCAGGGTCAGGGTACCGCTGGGTTGCGGCTCTTCATCTATGGCGGACATCGCAGGTGCTCACATTCTTAGATTTATTGATCCCGCGGATTGGCACTGGTGCCTCCGTCGGGGTGGCGCATTCTAGCACAAACTGGGCACTAATTAGCCAGTGCGGGTCGGGTAAATTGTCGTAAATATGCAGCATAATCTGCGCCAGCTTGTCTGATTTTCCAACATCTCCTAGACTCCGCCCCATGCGTGCACTGATTTTGACCCTGATCCTGTGGTGTTTTGCTGCCCAGAGCCTGGCTCTGGCGGTTGCGCCTGCCTGCGATCCGGGTGCCGATGCCCACGGCGATCACGCGGCCATGATGGCCGGCGGTGCCGGGCATACGACCGGCGATATGCACGCTGATGACCATGGCAGCATGCCTTGCTGTGACGAGGCCGATGACACCTCTGCCGCTGAACTTTGTCATCTGACCTGCGCTATTGGCGGTTGTGGTGCCGCTGCACCCCTGGCGCAGGAGTGGCAGCACACGCCAATGCCCGCCAGTGCTCTGTTCCAATCGATTTCCCCCTCCCCGCTCGCTGCATCGCAGCGCAACCTGTTGCGCCCACCCATAAGCGCCTGATGCCTCCCGATCAACGCTTCCGCTGGCGCTGATTTCTACGGCCGTGCCATCGGCCAGGTATCTGACAGACAGGATTACTCCATGGGATATGTATTGCGCGCCCTGGGCCCTCTGGTCCCGGCGCTGCTGATTTGTGCGGTTACCCTGCCCGCGCGGGCACAGCTGAATCTGGAAGGCGCCATCCAACTGGCGCAGGAACAGGATCCGCAAACCGCGGCGGCGATTGCCGCGGCCGACGCTGCGGCGGAAACCGCGGTGGCGGACGCCCAGTGGGCTGACCCGATGCTCAAGCTGGGCATCGCTAACCTCCCCACCGACACCTTCGCTTTTGACGACCAGCCGATGACCCAGAAAGTCATCGGCATCAGCCAGAAACTGCCGCGCGGGGATTCCTTGGCGCTCGCCGGCGAGCGCGGTGCCCACGCTGCGGAGGCGGGCTATGCCGGTGCCGCGGATATGGAACTGGCACTGGCGCGGGACGTGGCGCTGGCCTACCTCAGCGTGGCGGAGCAGCTGCGGGTGCGTGAACTGCTGGCCGAGAACCGTCGCTGGATGCAGGAGCTGGTGGGCTACAACCGCGCACGCCTCGCCAGCGCGCAGATCCAGTCCCAGCAGCTGCTGCAATCGCAGCTGGCGCTGGCGCGACTGGACGACCGCATTGCCGCGGTGGATGGCGAGATCAATCGCGCCCGTGGCAGCCTCAGCCGCTGGATCGGCGGTGCCGCCTGGGGTCCGCTGGATGCAACGCCGCCGGCCTGGCGGGATACCCGCGACTGGCTGGTTGGGCAGTCCCTTCCGGTCTCAATGGGGCTGGTGGAGCAGCATCCGGCGGTGGCCGCCAGCAGTGCCCGTGTGGCCGCAGAGCGAGCCAATGTGGCACTGGCCCAGGAGGCCTACAAGCCGCAGTTCGGTGTCGATTTCAGTTACGGCCAGCGCGACCGGACTCCTATGAGTGATGGCTCGGACTTTGCCAGCGTGATGGTGTCGTTCGACCTGCCCCTGTTTCGCCAGAACCGCCAGGACCGGCGCCTTGCCGCCAGCCGTGCGCGTGAAAGCGCCGGCATCCTGCAGCGCCAGAACCTGCTGCAGCAGCTGCACGCCGAGCTGAACGGCGCCGTTGCCATGGCCCAGACCCTCGACCGCCGCCGCGCGGAGTACCGCGAGTACCTGTTGCCCCAGGCGGACGCCACCGCCGATGCGGTATTGCGCGGTTACGCCAGCAATACCGCGGATCTGGAGGCGGCCATTGCCGCGCGCATGGACGACATCGAGACCCAGATCAGCGCTGCGCGCCTCACTTATGGCTACTTCCGCGCCGTCGCGCGCATCCGTTATTTCCGCGCCGTCGAGCTCGACGCCAACTCCAAATAATCAGCGATCTGCAACGTTATGAACAAAATATCGATAGTCGTGCTCGCCATCATCGCCCTGGTGGTGGGAATTCTTGTGGGGCGCGGCCTGTCCGGCGGTGACGACACCGCGCAGGGCGGCAGCGGCGAAAAGAAAATTCTCTACTGGGTCGCGCCCATGGACCCCAACTACCGTCGCGACGGCCCCGGCAAATCGCCCATGGGCATGGACCTGGTGCCGGTCTACGAGGGCGAGGAAGGTGAGGCCAAGCCGGGCACCGTATCCATCTCCTCCCAGGTGGAAAACAACCTGGGTGTGCGCACCGCGGTAGCGGAGAAAGGCCCTGTGGCCATCGAGGTCGATACCGTGGGCCTGGTGCAGCTGGATGAAGACAAGCTGCACCACGTGCACACCCGCCTGAGCGGTTGGGTGCACAAGAGCTGGGTCAAGGCCGTGGGAGATCGTGTACGCAAGGGGCAGCCGCTGGTGGCGATCTACTCGCCGGAGCTGGTCAAGGCGCAGAGTGAGCTGGTGGCGGCCCTGCAAAGCGGCAACCGCACCCTGATCGAGGCCACCCGCGAGCGTCTGGAAAGCCTTGGGGTGCCCGCCGAGCAGCTGCGAGCGTTGGATAAATCCCGGCAGGTGAGCCAGACCATCACCCTCTACTCGCCCACCGATGGCTACGTGAATGAGTTCGCCGCTCGCGATGGCATGTATATCACCCCCGCTACCACCCTGATGAGTATCGGCCCGCTGGACACCGTGTGGGTGGAGGGCGAGCTGTTCCCGAAACAGGGCGCTCAGGTAAAGGTGGGGGATACCGCCACTCTGCAGGGGGAGTTCGCTCCGGGCCGCAGCTGGACCGGCAAACTGGTGCACATACTCCCGGACCTCGACCCAAGCACCCGCACCCTGAGGGTGCGGGTGCTTGTGGATAACGCCGACAAGGCCCTGCGTCCGGGCATGTTTGTGCGCTTGCAGCTGGGTGGCCAGAAGGTGGACACGTTGACCGTGCCGCGCAGCGCCCTGATCCGCACCGGTGAAATGGACCGGCTGGTGATCGCCGAGGGCGGCGGCCGCTATCGCTCGGTGCGTGTGCGGGTGGGCCGCGAGCTAGGCAAGCGGGTGGAAATCCTCGCCGGACTCGAACCCGGTACCGAGGTGGTCACCTCGGCCCAGTTCCTGCTGGATTCCGAGTCCAGTATCAGTGCTGATCTGCAGCGTATCGAGGGCGAAGGTGACTCTAAAAGTGGCAAAAAGTCGGTAAAAGCCGATACCGCCTGGGCCGAGGCCACGGTGCTCAGTATGCCCGACGACAACCACTACGCACGCCTCGAGCACGGCCCGGTGCCGGAATGGGACTGGCCCGGCATGGTGATGGGCTTCCATGTGGCGGAAGCCGCGCAGCAGGCATTACGCGATGCCCTGGAAAGCGGCGCGCCGCTGCGGGTGCAGATGCGCCAGCGCGACGACGGTAAATACGAGGTGATCGCCGCTCGCGCCCTGGCCGATGATTCCCTGATGCCGGGACACGAAGGCCACGAGCAAATGGATCACTCGCAGATGGATCACGGCGACATGAACCATTCAGAGATGGACCACTCGCAGATGGGGCACGGCGATATGGATCACGATGCGGAACAGGAGCCGGTGAAATGATCGCGCGTATCATCCACTGGTCCCTGCACAACCGCGCGCTGGTACTGATCGGTGCGGTGGTGCTGACCCTTGCCGGTCTCTACAGCCTGCGCAATACACCGGTGGACGCGCTGCCGGACCTGTCCGATGTGCAGGTGATCGTAAAGACCAGCTACCCGGGCCAGGCGCCGCAGGTCGTGGAAGACCAGGTCACCTACCCGCTCACCACCGCCATGCTGAGTGTGCCTGGTGCGCACACGGTGCGCGGCTACTCGTTTTTTGGTGATTCCTACGTTTACGTCATTTTCGACGACGATGTTGACCTCTACTGGGCCAGGTCCCGGGTACTCGAATACCTGAGCCAGGTGGCCCCGCGCCTGCCCGCGGCGGCACGCTCGGAGCTGGGGCCGGACGCCACCGGTGTGGGCTGGATCTACAGCTACACCCTGGTGGATCCCACCGGCAAGCACGATCTGGCGCAACTGCGCTCACTGCAGGACTGGTTCCTGAAATACGAGCTGCAGACCCTGCCCGGGGTATCCGAGGTGGCCACCGTGGGCGGTATGGTGCGGCAATATCAGGTGCAGGTGGACCCCCTGCGCCTGCGCGCCTACAACCTCACCCTGGCCCAGGTGCAGGCAGCGATCCAGCGTGGCAACCGCGAATCCGGAGCCTCGGTGGTGGAAATGGCCGAGGCCGAGTACATGGTGCGCGCCAGCGGCTATATCCAGAGCGTGGAAGACCTGCGCCAGCTGCCGCTGCTGGTGAATGCTGCCGGCACCCCGCTGCTGTTGCGGGATGTGGCGGATGTACACCTGGGGCCGCAGATGCGCCGTGGCCTGTCAGAGCTCGACGGCGAGGGCGAGGCCGTCGGCGGCGTGATCGTGATGCGCTTCGGCGAAAACGCGCGCGCCGTCATCGATGGCGTGCGCAACCGGCTGGAAGAATTGCAGCGCAGCCTGCCCGAAGGGGTGGAAATCGTCCCCACTTACGATCGCAGCGAACTGATTGACAGCGCGGTGGAGAACCTGTGGCACAAGCTGCTGGAGGAATTCATCGTGGTGGCACTGGTGTGTGCGCTGTTCCTGTTCCACCTGCGCTCGTCGCTGGTGATCGCCATCAGTCTGCCGCTGGGCATCATCGGTGCCTTTATCGTGATGCACCTGCAGGGGATCAACGCCAACATCATGAGCCTCGGCGGTATCGCCATCGCCATTGGCGCCATGGTGGACGGCGCCATCGTGATGATCGAGAACCTGCACAAGCATATGGAGCGCACCCCGTTAACAGATGAAAACCGGTGGAAAGTCGTCGGTGAGGCCGCGAGCGAGGTGGGACCGCCGCTGTTTTTCAGCCTGCTGATCATCACCCTCAGTTTCCTGCCGGTGTTTGCGCTGGAAGGCCAGGAGGGCCGGCTGTTCGCACCGCTGGCCTACACCAAGACCTACGCCATGGCGGTAGCCGCCGGCCTCGCCATTACCCTGGTGCCGGTGCTGATGGGCTACCTGGTGCGCGGCGAAGTGAAGCCAGAGCAGGCGAATCCCATCAACCGCGCGTTTACCGCCGCCTACCGCCCGGCTCTGGAACTGGCGATCCGCCATCCGCTGCTCGTGGTCATTACCGCACTGGTGTTGCTCGCCAGCGCCCTGTATCCCCTGTCGCGCACTGGCAGCGAGTTTATGCCGCCGCTGGACGAGGGCGACCTGATGTATATGCCGAGCACCCATCCCGGCATTTCCATCGGCAAGGCGCGCGAGCTGCTGCAGCAGACCGACAAGATGATCATGCAGGTGCCGGAAGTGGCGCAGGTGTGGGGCAAGATGGGCCGCGCGGAAACTGCCACCGACCCGGCGCCGCTGACCATGGTGGAGACCATCATCCGCTTCAAGCCCCGCGACCAGTGGCGCGAGGGCATGACTCCGGAAAAACTGCGCGCGGAGCTGGACGCGGCGGTGCAGTTGCCCGGGGTCACCAACGCCTGGGTGATGCCGATCAAAACCCGTATCGACATGCTCGCTACCGGTATCAAGACTCCGGTGGGGATCAAGGTTGCCGGTGCCGACCTGCACCAGATCGAGCAGATCGGCACCCGGCTGGAATCCCTGCTGAAAGATGTACCCGGCACCGCGTCGGTGTTCGCGGAGCGTGTCGAGGGCGGCCGCTATATCGATATCGATATCGACCGCAGCGCGGCGGCCCGCTACGGCCTGAATATTCAGGATGTGCAGACGGTGATCGATACCGCGGTGGGCGGCAAAAAGGTGGGCGAAACCACCGAGGGCCTGGAGCGCTACCCGATCAACGTGCGTTATCCACAGGCCTGGCGGGATTCCCCGGAAAGCCTGCGCGGCCTGCCACTGGTGGCCCCCAACGGCACCCACCTGAGCCTGGGTGACGTGGCGACTATCGAAGTCCAGAGCGGGCCGCCGATGATCAAGACCGAGAATGCCCGCCCCAACGGCTGGATTTACATCGATATCGCCAACCGCGATCTGGGTTCCTGGGTAGCGGAGGCACAGCAACTGGTAGCGGACCAACTGGAACTGCCCCCGGGCTATTCGCTGGCGTGGTCCGGGCAGTACGAATACATGGAGCGCGCCCGCGAGCGCCTCGGCCTGCTGCTGCCGGTGACCCTCGGTATCATTGTGCTGTTGCTGTACTTCAGTTTCCGCCATGTGGGCGAGGTGCTGGTGATCATGGGCACGCTGCCGATGGCGTTGATTGGCGGCCTGTGGCTGCTGTACTGGCTCGATTTCAACCTGTCGGTGGCGGTGGGCGTTGGCTTTATCGCGTTGGCCGGGGTGGCGGTGGAAATCGGCGTGATCATGCTGGTGTACCTAAACCAGGCCTGGCAACAGACGCACGCCGATTGTGAAGCTGCCGACCGCAAACCAACCCTGGACGACCTGCGCGATGCGATTCGCCGCGGTGCCGGTCAGCGCATGCGGCCGGTGTTAATGACCACCGCCACGGTGTTTATTGGCCTGGTGCCGGTGATGATTGGCTCGGGGGTTGGTTCCGAGGTGATGCAGCGTATTGCGGCGCCGATGGTTGGGGGGATGGTCAGTGCGATGCTGCTGACTTTGATGGTGCTGCCGGCGGTGTACCGTTTGTGGAAGGGGCGGGGGTTGCACTTCGGTCCCGGGATTACTTCTTAAGCTAGTTTGGTGGCGGCCAAGTACCGGGGGTTTGTTT
>NZ_LZDE01000235.1 GCF_002009015.1 Microbulbifer mangrovi
CAATGGGGTTCGCAAGTACTTTTATGACAAAACTGTAAAAAAGATTTTTCACGCCGTTTTTGGCTAAATTTCGCTCATGCCGCGCGGCTGAACAGGTGGTACTTCTTCTTGCCCAGACGAACGATAAAGAAACGTCCATGCAGAGCATTTTCAGAAGTAAAAACCGTCGCCGGCTCGGCATTGCTTTCCATGCCAACACCGGCACCATTCACTAATACCGCGTTGCGACCCAGCGCATCTTTTACCGGTTTGCCGGAAGGCGCCATTCCCGCCTCCACCAGCAGGTGGATCAGGCTCAGCTCACCAAATGTTTCCGGTAACTCTGAACTGGGCAGGCCATCCAGGCGCAGCTGCTCCAAGTCACTTTCGGACAGATCCTTCAGGTCGCCGGAGAACAGCGCGTCCGAGATTCGCTCCGCAGCGGTCAAACCTTCCTCTCCGTGTACCAAGCGGGTTACTTCTTTTGCCAGAATACCCTGCCCCTCTGGACGACCAGCGCGTTCACTGTCAGCCTTTTCAATCTCGTCGATAGCATCCACGCTCAAGAAGGTGAAGTAACGCAGGAACTTGTACACGTCAGCATCCGCGGTATTCAGCCAGAACTGGTAGAAGGCATAGGGCGAGGTGCGCTGGGGATCCAGCCAGATGGTGCCGCTTTCGGTCTTGCCGAATTTGGTGCCATCCGCCTTGGTCACCAGCGGCAGGGTCAGCCCAAAGACCTTTCCTCGATGCTGGCGACGGGTCAGGTCTACACCGCCGGTAATATTGCCCCACTGGTCGGAGCCACCGATCTGCAGGGTGCAGTTGTGGCGCTTGTACAGCTCGGAGAAGTCCATGGACTGTAAAAGGATGTAGGCAAACTCGGTAAAGGAGATACCTTCGCCTTCACGCTGGATCCGCTGCTTGACGGACTCTTTGTTCACCATATTGTTGATCGAGAAGTGCTTGCCGACATCGCGCAGGAAGTCGAGCACGTTGAGATCTTTGGTCCAATCCAGATTGTTGACCACCATGCCAGGGTTATCCTCGGCATCGAAGTCGACAAATGCACTGACCTGATTCTTGATCTTCTCAACCCAGTTCGCCACAACGTCAGGGGTATTCAGTGAGCGCTCCTGCGCTTTGAAGGAGGGGTCGCCAATCATGCCGGTTGCGCCGCCAACTAGCGCAATCGGTTGATGACCTGCCGCCTGAAACCTCTTGAGAGTCAACAGCGGGACTAGACTGCCTATATGCAGGGAATCCGCAGTGGGATCAAAGCCGCAATACAGTGTGCGACTATCTTCTGCCAGGTGCTGTTCCAGCTCGCCATCACCAGTGGCCTGATTGACCAGCCCGCGGCGCGTAAGATCTTCCAGCAGTGTCGCATCCACTCCGGCCATGGTATCCCCTTGCGATAAATTCAGATGTGCTCTAGACAACCCGCGAATCCACAATCGACGGGCAAAAATTGGGCTGCAAATGTACCGAATCCTGCGCTAAATACAAGCGGCGCCGCGCACTGGCGCGGACCGGCCCGGTTTCGGGCTCACAACCGGATTTTGTGGCAAGACAGAGGAACCGAATCATGGACAGACAGGTCAATTACCCCGTGAACCAGGGCGTGAATTTTGTTATAAAGTCGTCCCGGTGTTCGTTTTTTAGGCACAACCGCCGGAACCCAATTAAAACTAACGTCAGCGCTACCCCCGTTTAAGATCATGCAGAAACAACGCAAGAACCCACGCCTGCTGGGCGCACTGGGCAAACATTTCCCTCGCACTCACGCTCTGGCCGCGGGTGCAGCCAGCTTTGCCCTGGCGCTGACGCTCTTCGTATCCACCCCGGAAGTGGAAGCCAAGCGGACTTCGCTGGAGGTTTCCCTCAGCACCCCGGTAGATCTGGTACAGGCGGCGCCCGCAGAAGCCGCGGCGTCTACCGATGCGCCCCAGAGTGTTATGGAAGGACTGCGGGTGGTACAGGAAACGGTACGCAACGGCGATACCCTGTCCGATCTGTTCCAACGTGCCGGCATCAGTAGCGCCGAGATGTACCAGCTGCTGTCCAGCGGTAAAGAGGCAAAGCAGCTGGCCAAGCTGGTACCTGGTGAAGAGCTGACATTCCAGATCGACGGCGAGGGCAGCCTGCAAAGCCTGGAGCTGCATCGCGACCGCCTCAGCAAGGTGGAATTCAGCCGCGACAACTCCGATCAGTACAAGTACGCCCTGCACCAGCGCGAAGCGGAGCAGTACACCGCATTCCGACAGGCAAAGATTGAGAGTTCACTGTTTGTGGACGGCACCAAGGCCGGCCTGAGCAATAATCTGATCATGGAAATGGCCGACATCTTCGGCTCGGATATCGACTTCGCTCTGGACATTCGCAAGGGCGACAGCTTCAGCGTGATCTTTGACGAGAAGTTTCTCGACGGCGAGAAGATCGGCAATGGATCGATTCAGGCGGTGACCTTTACCAACCAGGGCAAGACCTTCAGTGCGGTACGCTATACCGACAGCAACGGCGACACCAACTACTACACCCCCGACGGCAAGAGCATGCGCAAAGCCTTTATCCGCACCCCGGTGGATATCGGCCGCATCAGCTCGCACTTTAACCCGCGCCGTCTACACCCGATCTTTAAAACCCGCCGTCCGCACAACGGTACCGACTACGCGGCCCCGCGCGGCACTCCGGTGTACTCCGCTGGTGACGGTCGGGTCATCAAGGCCGGTTACAGCAAGGCCAACGGCAATTACGTGTTCATCCAGCACGGCGAGCGCTACATCACCCGCTACCTGCACCTCAACAAAAAACGTGTGAAGCGCGGTCAGCGGGTCAAGCAGCGTCAGGTGATTGGCACCGTGGGCTCTACCGGTTACGCAACAGGCCCGCACCTGCACTATGAATTCCTGGTGGATGGCCATCACCGCAATCCGGCCACCATTGTGCGCAAGCTTCCCAAGGCGAAAGCCATTCCCAAATCGGAGATGGCCCGCTTCCAGACCCAGACCCAGCCCCTGATGGCGCAGCTGGAACGCTTCGAGCAGCCCGCACTGGCGCAGAACAGCGACGAGAAGGACTCCGTAAACTGAATGACGGACCTCTACATTGGCCTGATGTCGGGCACCAGTGTCGACTGTATCGATGCGGTATTGGCGGAGTTTACCGAGATTGACGGCGAGCTCCGCTGCCACACCCGGGCCGCCCTGGGGCACCCCATCTCAAACGAGATGCGCGAGGCCATTCTGGCGCTCTGCGCGCCCGGCCCTTCTGAACTCGACCGCGCAGGGCAACTCGACCGTCGCCTCGGCCAGGAATTTGCCGCGGCCTCCCTGGCTGTATTGCAAAAAGCCGGCGTAAAGCCGTCTGCAGTCAAGGCCATAGGCAGTCACGGGCAAACCGTGCGACACAGACCCCCGGGCAGTGTTTCCACCCCCTTTTCCCTGCAACTGGGCGACCCCAATACCATTGCAGCGCTGACCGGCATCACCACGGTAGCGGATTTCCGCCGTCGCGATATGGCCCTCGGCGGCCAGGGCGCTCCGCTGATGCCCGCATTCCATAACGCGGTATTCCGCACCAGCCGCGACCGTGCAGTGGTCAATATCGGGGGTATGGCAAATATCACCGAGCTGGCTGCCGATGGCCAGGTACGAGGGTATGACACCGGTCCCGGCAACGCGCTGCTGGATTACTGGGTAAAACTGCACCTCGGCAAGCCCTACGATGCCGACGGCACCTGGGCGGCAAGTGGTGCCCCCCACCCCACACTGCTCAATCGCCTGATGGGAGATCCCTTTTTTGCCGCGCCGGCGCCCAAGAGCACCGGCCGGGAAGCTTTCAATCCCAGCTGGCTGGAACGCGCCAGTGCAGGGCTGGAAGTGCCCCCCGCTGACGTACAGGCCACACTGGCGGAAGTCACCGCGACCTCTATCGCCAATGGCGTGCATGAATTCGCCCGCGGCGGCGAGCTGCTGGTATGCGGCGGCGGCGCCCGCAATGATGACCTGATGGAGCGTCTGCGCAGACGCCTTCCCACGTGGTCGGTAACCGCTACGGACGAGTACGGGATTGATGCGGATTGGGTAGAAGGAGCGGGCTTTGCTTGGCTGGCCCGACAGACCATGCTCGGTATGCACGGCAACTGCCCGGCAGTGACCGGCGCCGACAAAGAGACCGTTCTGGGCGGGATATATCCCGCCTGACGTCAGGTCTTGCTGGCGCGGAAAAGCCCCGGATTCAGATAGAGAAAGAAGATCCGCAGCCGCAGGTAGCGGACGCGTTAGGGTTCTGGACCACGAAGCGCGAGCCAGACAGCCCCTCTTCATAATCCACACTCGCACCCACCAGATACGGGTAGCTCATGGCGTCGACCAGGACCTGGATGCCGTCTTTTTCGACTACAGCATCGTCCTCGGCCACCAACTCGTCAAAGGTAAAGCCATACTGGAAGCCGGAACAGCCGCCGCCAGTAACAAACACGCGCAGCTTGAGCTCCGGGTTGCCTTCCTCTTCCAGCAGCCCTTTGACCTTGGCAACGGCCTTCTCGGTCACCTGAACGGGATCGGGAGAAAAGGAAACAGCTTCAGACATAAATCACTCTCGAAACAAGTTTGCAGTCGACGCCACGAAGGCGCGACTGCCCACTGCCGGATGACAGCGGTGCGGGCGCATTATGGGTAAACCCCAGCAAACAGGTCAAGTATTGCCAGTCTGAACGGGTTTGGCCAGCCGCGCCCGTCACATTATTCCGCGTCGATGGTTGCCTCTTCGGAATAACCCAGCATACGGGGCTCGCTGGTGTTGTCGACTTCGACATTGGATACCAGGGAACCGTTGACCTGGGCGCCCTTGACCATTTCGATCAGTTTGTAGTGGACATTGCCCTCAACAATCGCCTTGGAAGCCAGCTCCAGGTGACCACTTGCGTGTACGTCGCCTTTCACGTTGCCGTTGACCACCACGTTGGGCACACGGATTTCACCCTCGACTACACCGCCATCGACGATCTGCAGACGGGCATCACTGTCACTGTGCGCACATACGTTCCCGTTGACGCGACCTTCGATGACCAGATTGCCGCGGAAGTGCAGGTCGCCGGTTACTTCGGTGTGACGCGCGATCAGAGTCGTATTGTTGCCACCAGTGCTAGCCATAGTTTTCTCTTTCTTTTTCAACATAATTCAACCAAAACCTCATGAATTGAGCGGAGTCTGGTCACTCCATTGGCGCGCTGCTGCGCCCGCTTCAGCAATCAACTCTGCTGCACCAGCCAGCCGTAGCGCTGGTCAATACTGAAACCTTTGCGCTTGCTGGATTTGAGCGACAGCTCGACGCCTTCGGGTACAAAGCCCTCCGGCAACTGTAGCTCTCCCTCGATATTCTGGAAGTACTTGAATCGCAGGGGGATAGACTCGCTCTCCACCTCCGACGAGAGATCAGCCAGAGCGTAACGGCGCGCTTCGCCATCCACCTGACCAACGATGGTAAAGCGCACCGCACCGGTCACCACCTGATGACGGGCCGCAGACTGCTGAACCAGTAACTTGTACTGATAGCGACGCTCGCCCGCTTCGGAAATACTGAAACGGCCGATGGATACCCCATCGCTACCCTCTGAGGGCGCCATGATGCCGCGGTAGAAGGAGATTTCCTGACGCAGCTCAGCGATCTGGTTTTCCTTCGCCACCAGCTCTGCGCGTACAGACTCACTTGCCTGCTCGCCAATGGCCACGGACTGTTCGGCGGTGGCCGCGCGCACTCGCAGGCTCTCGATCTCGGTGCGCAGGCGATCCACCTCCTCCATAGACCTGACGTGAGCCCGGGTTTTCTCATCCAGGTTTTTACTCAGCTGGTACTGACCCGCAAAAAAAGCGCCTGCACTGGTAGACAGCACCAGCAGGGTCACCCCCAGCACAGAGAAAATCCCGTGGATGGGCCTGTGGGGCACCACCTTCATACGGTATTGCTTGCTGCCTTTAACTTTGCGCGTCATGGATTCCGGATAGTGTCTTTTTTGTGTGGATTCTGTGTCGTGTATTTATCTATCGAGCCACTGCCACCGATTCTAAGGCAGCAGTGCCGGGCTCTCCAGCCCCTGGTTCTCATTTAGGCCAAACATGATATTCATATTCTGTACCGCCTGGGCAGAGGCCCCCTTGGCCAGATTGTCGATGACCGAAAGGACAACAACCGTATCGCGCCCCTGAGGCCTCAGCACCGCCAGGCGACACACATTGGTGCCCTTTACGCTGCGCGTCTGCGGGTGACTGCCGGCCGGCATCACATCCACAAATGGCTCGCTGGCATAACGCTGCTCGAACAGCTGTTGCAGCGCCTCTTGGGCAGCCTCGGCGGCGGCCGGGTTCTTCAGCTTGGCGTACATGGTGGCGTGGATACCGCGCACCATCGGCAACAGGTGGGGCACAAAGGTCAAATCCACGGCACCGCCAGCCGCTAGCCCCAGCCCCTGCTCGATTTCCGGCAGGTGACGATGGCCCGCGGCAGCATATGCGCGGAAGCTGTCATTGTTCTCCGCAAACAGCAGATCGGTTTTGCCCTGGCGACCCGCGCCACTGGCACCACTGGCCGCATTGGCGATCAGCCCTGCGGGCTCAACCAGCCCGGCCTCCAACAGCGGGATCAGGCCCAACTGGATTGCAGTGGGATAGCAACCCGGGCAGGCAATCAGCTGGGCATCACCGATTTGCGCCCGATTGACTTCCGGCAGGCCGTACACTGCCTGCGCGGCCAGCTCGGGACAGGCGTGCTCCTGCCCGTACCAATGCTCCCAGGTGGGGATATCCTGCAAACGGAAATCTGCGGACAGGTCAATGACCCGAACACCGCGCGCCACCAGTTCCGGCACCTGCGCCTGAGCCACACCGTGGGGCGTGGCAAAGAAAACCACATCGCAGGCGGCCAGCGTATCGACATCCGGGGCGGTGAACTTCAGATCGTAGTGACCACGCAGGCTGGGAAAGAGTTCCGCGACCGGGGTGCCCGCTTCCGCACGGGAGGTAATGGCTCGCACCTCCACCCCGGAATGGCCCGACAGCAGGCGCAGCAACTCTACGCCGGTATACCCTGTTCCACCTACGATTGCCGCTTTGATGACGCTCACTTCTGTTCCTCGCTGATCACTGTCCCTGGGGGAGCCCACGCCGCCCGCTGCTGGCGGGCCATGTCCCCTGTATACTGAGCCGTGCACTCTACCATAAGCCACCGAATTTAAAGGACTAACCGTGCGGCGCCGCCAGCAGTCAGAACCCCAGGCCTTCTCCGCCCCCCTTCCCCATTTGAGCCGCGGCGGGTTATTAGAGCGGGCGCGGACGCAGCTGTCCGCACAGCAGGCGCTGTCCCTGCTGGTGCTACTGGCCCTGATCATCGGGATCTGCGCGGGACTGGTGGTCATCGGTTTTCGCCAGCTGAGCGAGGGACCGGCGATCCTCTACCTGCCGCAACTGGAAGACTTTGAGTCTCTGCCCCCTACATGGCGTTTTGCCCTGCCCGTGGGCGGCGCCCTGTTACTCGGGCTGATATTCCAATGGATCGCTCCGTCCGGGCGCCCCACCGGGGTGGTGCATGTGCTGGATCGCCTGCATAACCACCAGGGCAAAATGCCCTTAAAAAATGCCATCTTACAGTTCCTCGGGGGAGCACTGGCGCTGCTCAGTGGCCAGTCGATTGGTCGCGAGGGCCCCTCGGTACACCTGGGAGCCGCCAGTGGCAGCTGGGTCGCATACCGCCTGCGCCTACCCAACAATACCGCGCGCACCCTGCTCGCCTGCGGTGTGGCCGCAGCCATTGCCGCCTCATTCAATACACCGCTGGCGGGAGTGATCTTCGCCATGGAAGTGGTGATGCTGGAATACACCGTGGCCGGCTTCCTGCCGGTCATGATTGCGGCGGTCAGCGGCAGCGCGGCCACCCGTCTCGCATTCGGCCACCAGGCAGCATTCAGCGTTCCCGCTTCGCAACTGGAATCCCTAGCGGAACTTCCGATCCTGTTTGTGTGTGCACTGGTGATTGGCGCCCTGGCCTCGCTGTTTATCGTCAGCCAGCGCCGCCTGGTACCGCTGCAGCAGAAGCATTCACCAATATTGCGATTCCTTCTGGCGGGCATAGTCACCGGCCTGCTGGCGCTGTGGGTACCGGAAATCCTCGGCACCGGTTACGACACCCTGGAGCTGGCGATGCTCGGGCAACTCGGGATTGCCGCATTGTCTGCCATCGTTCTCGCCAAACTTACCGCCACGGCCCTGGCCACAGGCCTGGGGATTCCCGGCGGTGTTATCGGCCCGAGCCTGATCCTGGGGGCCTGTATCGGCGGTGCCGGCGGTCACCTGGCCAACCTGTGGCTGGGAGCGGCCACCGCCAGCCCCGGGCTCTATGCCATGGTGGGGATGGCGGCAATGATGGCAGCACTGCTCAATGCACCGCTCGCCGCATTGCTTGCGATTCTGGAGCTGACATACAACCCGAACGTGCTGTTTCCCGGCATGATGACCATCGTGGTGGCCTGCCTGATCAGCCGCCAGCTGTTCTCCTGCGAGGGGATTTACCAGGAATCACTGCGCGCCCTGGGCAAAAGTGGCACCCCCAGCTGGCGCGCGCAGATGCTGAGCAGAGTGGGGGTCGCCAGCGTGATGGAGCGCGCGGTAGTGGTCACCCCGCAGCGACTGGAGCGGGCTCATGCCGAGCGACTGATCGAGCAGCAGCCCGCCTGGCTGTTGATCGGTGGCGTCGATACCCCGCAGGCACTGCGCACCGCGGACCTCGCCAATTTCCTGCAGCGCCCGCAAAAAGAACCGGAGGCAGAAGACACCCCTGCCAGGGAAGAAGAGAAAGTCGACCTTTTGCGACTACCCGGCGAGCGACTGCAACTGGCACCACTCAGCTGGCGCGCCACCCTGCTGGAGGCCCAGGAGCAGCTGGAGAAACACGGCGCCGACGCCCTGTATATCGGTCGCGACTACGACCAGGGGAACCCGGGTGTACTGAATAGCGACGTGGCGGGTATCATCTTGCCGCAGCAAATTGAACACTACTATCGACAGTAATGGTCAGCGGTGAAAGCCGGCGACATACTCTGAACAAATAACAAACCGGACTGCGTTTCGGATAAGGAGCATCAATGCTTTGGGTCAAGGCTTTTCATATCGTCTCCATGGTGTGCTGGTTCGCCGCCTTGTTTTATCTGCCGCGTTTGTTTGTGTATCACGTAGATGCGACCGATGCACTGAGCAAAGACCGCTTCTGCATCATGGAGCGACGCCTGTATCGGGGCATCGCAATCCCATCGATGATTGCCACTATCGTATTCGGCGTGTGGCTGATCACCTTCAATCCCGATTACTACAAATCCGCCGGCTGGCTGCACGCCAAACTGACCCTGGTGGTGCTGCTGATCGGCTACCACCATATCTGCGGCGCCTACGTGAAAAAATTTGCCGCTGGCACCATCAGCAAAAGCGGCCGTTTCTTCCGTATCTTCAACGAGCTGCCAGTGCTGGCCCTGCTGGCGATCGTGATACTCGCCGTGGTCCGGCCTTTCTGAGCACGGGACCAAAGATCCTGGGAGCCAAGGGGCGCCGTAGGGCACCGAAGCGTCCGTGCCCGGCCAATGGCGAGACTAGAATAACTACATCGCTATTCAGGTCCTGAACGGTTATGGATACACGCCAGCCCATTATTCTCACCGTCACCCACCACGACCCCAGTGGCAGTGCGGGTATCACTGCGGATACGGAAACTGCCGCCAGCCTCGGCTGCCACTGCACCTCGGTGGTATCCGCGATTACTGTGGGCGACACCCGGGATCTGGCCGGCGTCGCGCCGGTGGACGAAAGCCTGCTGGTGGAGCAAGCCCGCGCGGTACTCGAAGACATGCCGGTAGCGGCCATCAAAATCGGCTACCTCGGCTCGGTGGAGAACGTGCATGCGCTGCACAGCGTGCTGCGCGACTACCCGGATATTCCCCTGATCATCGACCCCGACGCCACCCTTGCGGACAAGGAAAGCCTGCTGGCACCGCCGCTATGGAGAGCCATGTGTGACCTGCTGTTGCCATTGGCCACCCTGGTAGCGCCGAACCGTCGCGAGGCGCGCGCCATGGCGGGTGAGGCGGATGTGCACGATGCTCAGGCCCAGGAGTTGCTGGAGACCGGTTGTCGCTACCTGTTGCTCACCGGTGTACCGGCCGCCGACCAGCAACTTGAAAATCGCCTGTACGAAACCCGCGGACTGCTGCGCGAATTCCGCTGGAAACGCTTGCCACCGGCGGCCTACGGCGTGTGCGGCACCCTGACCACCGCCATCGCCTGTCATATTGCCCACGGTCTGAACATTCTCGAGGCAGTGAACCGCAGTCAGCAGTTCACCTGGAGCGCCATCGCCGGCAGCCGTCGTCTGGGTATGGGCCGACCGGTACCAAACCGGCTGTTCTGGACCTGCAAGGACTGAAGCCCCAACTCAGCCTTTCTCGCTTCCACTACCAATCCGGGCACTCCCGGGTTGATTCCTGTTGCGCAAACCGCGCCGGCGTTTGCGGCAAGCCCCGGCGGTGAAGATAATACGCGCAACTTTAAATGCCTTTTCCATCCCATCTTTAAATCCAACCCGGTTCCCGAATAGCTATGAGCAAGTCCGAATCCCTCTTCGCCGAAGCCCAAAAAGTCATTCCTGGTGGCGTCAATTCACCAGTCCGCGCCTTCCGCGCAGTGGGCGGCACGCCTGTATTTATCGAGCGCGCCGAGGGTGCCTACCTCTACGATGCCGATGAAAAGCGCTATATCGACTACGTTCAGTCCTGGGGCCCCATGGTGCTGGGGCACGCGCATCCGGACGTGATCGAGGCGGTGGTTGAGCAAGCGCAGTCTGGCCTGAGCTTTGGTGCCCCCACCGAGCTGGAAACCGAGCTGGCGGAAGAGCTGTGTCGCGTGTGGCCGAATATGGACCTGGTGCGCTTCGTGAACTCCGGTACCGAAGCCACCATGAGCGCCATCCGCCTGGCCCGCGGCTACACCGGCCGCGACAAGATCGTAAAATTCGAGGGCTGCTATCACGGCCATTCCGACTCCCTGCTGGTAAAAGCAGGCTCCGGTGCCCTGACAATGGGTGTACCGTCCTCCCCCGGCGTACCCGCTTCGCTGGCAGATCACACCATTACCCTGACCTACAACGATATCGAGGGTGTGAAAAAGTGCTTCGCTGAAATCGGCGATCAGATCGCCTGCATCATCGTCGAGCCAGTGGCGGGCAATATGAACTGCATCCCGCCGGTGCCGGGCTTTCTGGAAGCGCTGCGCGAGGTCTGCGACCAGTCCGGAGCGGTGCTGATCCTGGACGAGGTAATGACCGGTTTCCGCGTCAGCCTGACCGGAGCCCAGGGCCACTACGGTATCGAGGCGGACATCACCACACTGGGCAAGGTGATCGGCGGCGGTATGCCGGTGGGCGCCTTCGGTGGTAAACGCGAGATCATGGAGCAGATAGCACCGCTGGGCCCGGTCTATCAGGCGGGCACCCTGTCGGGTAACCCGATGGCGATGGTCGCCGGCCTGGAAACTCTGCAGCTGATTCAGGAGCCGGGCCTCTACGACACCCTGACCGAGAAAACCGACCGCCTGGTGGCAGGGGTTCTGGCTGCGGCGAAAGAAGCGGGTATTCCGCTTACCGCCAACAAGGTAGGCAGTATGTTCGGTTTCTTCTTTACCGATGCGGATCAGGTGACCAATTACCAGCAGGTCATGGCCTGCGATACCGAGCGCTTCAATCGCTTCTTCCATGGCATGCTGGAAGAAGGTGTTTATCTCGCCCCGGCATCTTACGAAGCCGGCTTTATGTCCGCCGCGCACAGCGACGAGGATATCGAAGCCACCATTGCTGCGGCGCGCAAGGTGTTTGCACGCTTGGATTGAACGGGCCCGAAAAGCCCCCACCCCGGATCATCACTTTGAATCGAATCAAGTGGCGGCACCGCTAGCGGGGGCAGGTTTACGAGACACGCCGTAAACCCATCC
>NZ_LZDE01000236.1 GCF_002009015.1 Microbulbifer mangrovi
TCGGAAACATCCCTGTTTCCGACAGTTTTGAAACCTTCCACCCACAGCTTTTTCTTCAATTCAGGCCCATGTAGCCTTCACTGCGCTTGGATTACTTATCGCCTGAACCTTCGAGTTTATCCTGTGTACGATTTTCAAAATCACTGGCATCATGCCGCTCGTGCAATTGCTCGGACGGTTCGCCCCAGGTGCGATTGACCATTTTTCCGCGCTGCACTGCGGGACGCTCGCCGATTTCTTTTACCCAGCGATTGACGTTTTTGTAGCTGTGCGCTTCGAGAAACTCTGCGGCGTCGTAGGCTTCGTTGTTGATTACCGCACCGTACCAGGGCCAGATGGCCATATCCGCGATGGTGTATTCCTTGCCGGCAATAAACGGATGCTCCGCCAGCTGACGGTCCAGTACATCCAGTTGCCGCTTCACTTCCATGGTGTACCGGTTGATGGGGTACTCGTATTTCTCCGGTGCATAGGCATAAAAATGCCCAAAGCCACCGCCGAGAAATGGCGCGGCGCCCATCTGCCAGAACAGCCAGTTAAGGGTTTCCGTGCGCTGCTCTGGTGTGTGGGGCAGGAAGGCGCCGAATTTTTCTGCCAGGTACAGCAGGATGGAACCGGATTCGAACACCCGGATCGGTGGGGTGGTGCTGTGATCGACCAGGGCGGGGATTTTGGAGTTGGGATTGATGTCGACGAAACCGCTGCTGAATTGATCGCCTTCGGTGATACGAATCAGGTGGGCGTCGTACTCGGCGCCTTCATGTCCCAAAGCCAGCAGCTCTTCGAGCATGATGGTGGCTTTGACCCCATTGGGTGTGGCCAGAGAGTAGAGCTGCATCGGGTGCTTCCCCACAGACAGGGCCTTGTCGTGGGTGGCGCCGGCGATGGGACGGTTGATGTTTGCGAATTGCCCGCCGCTTTCGGAATCCCACTGCCACACTTTGGGTGGGTTATACACATCCGACATACTGACTCCTGTCTCAATGAAGATTAGATCGACAATTTGGTCGACAAGAGTAACGCTCCGGGCCGGGATATCAAACGTCTGGCAAGTGCTCTAACACCGCGTCAAATGTCTGGTGGTGCTGCAGCACCGCCAACACCTGCGGCAGGGGCTCACTGTAGATGTCCAGCAGGTCGCGCTCGCCCTCGGCGGATGGGGTGTAGGCGAGACTCTCCTGGGGCGGGATGAATTCTGCTGTTACACCGCGTTTGTTGCCGCGTGCGTCAACGCGAAACCAGCCGTATGCCTCGAGATAGATCGCATTCAGCCCGTGCAGGCCATACTTTCCCTGAGCCTCATCCAGCAAAAGCCGCTGGTAGCAGAGTCCGGCGGGTATGCCGTTGGCACGCAGTAACGCCGCCAGCAAGTGACTTTTGGCAAAACAGAAGCCAGTACCCTCGCGCAATACGTCGGAAGCGCGACAGGTCACCGGGTTGAGCTCAAAGTCCCCGCTGTGGCGGATTTCATCGCGCACGAAGCTGAAGCAGTTTCTGGCGGTGCCGAAGCGTGCACCTGACAGGCAGGTGAGTTCACTGGCGATAGCCCGTATGTCCGGGTGCTCCCAGTCGATGATGGCAGAGGGTTGCAGGAATTCTTTCATGGTCGGTCTTTAATGGTCGGTCTTATAAATCAAGAGTCGCCTACAGCAAAAGTGTCATGAACAGACGATTGAGGTCCTTACACAGGATCGGCAAAAGTTGCGAAATTCGGTTGCCACGGGCCATCGTAGATGGGCCCCGTCCAAAGACGTGGTAGGTATGGCAAGTTGAACGCCTATTTCCTCTCGCCCATAATACCGCCCCCTACTCTGGCAACAACAACTTGCAAATTTGCAATCTTTGCGCCACCGCAGCGGATTTGCGCACCAAGCGGTAACTTGAGCCGCCACCGCGAGACTCGACTGCCGGCCTGATGTCCAAATTATGTACAGACGCGGCACCACCCGCCAACTATTGCCGCGATTATGCTGCGCGATCAAGCCCTGCGGGCGGGTACTGCGGGCCGAATGGAATCTCTATGACCGAATTTACCGTCATTCTGCTCTCCACCATCCTGGTGAACAACTATGTACTGGTGCAGTTCCTTGGACTGTGCCCGTTTATGGGCGTCTCAAACAAGCTGGAAACGGCCATCGGTATGGCTGGCGCGACGACTTTCGTGCTCACCCTGGCGGCAATCTGCTCCTACCTGGTGAACACCTACCTGCTCGAACCCTTCGGCATGGAGTACCTGCGCACCATATCCTTCATCCTGGTCATCGCGGTGGTGGTGCAGTTCGCGCGCATGTTTATCGAAAAGACCAGCCCGCTGCTGCACCGGGTGCTGGGGGTCTTTCTTCCCCTGATCACCACCAATTGCGCGGTCCTGGGCGTTGCGCTGCAGAACACTCTGAAAGCCAACAACTTCGTGCAATCCACCCTGTACGGGTTTGGCGCCGCGGTCGGTTTTTCCCTGGTCTTGATCCTGTTTGCCGCCATGCGCGAGCGCCTGGCGGTGGCAGACGTGCCCAAACCCTTCAAGGGCGCGGCCATCGGCATGATGACCGCGGGATTGATGTCTCTGGCCTTTATGGGCTTCAGCGGACTGGTATAAGGAGTAGCGACGATGGATTGGTTGTCTGAAGTATCCACGCCTCTGCTAATTCTCGGGGGCATGGCGCTGGTATTCGGCGCGCTGCTGGGCTTTGCCGCGGTGCGCTTCCGGGTGGAAGGAGATCCGATCGTCGACCAGATCGACGCCATCCTGCCGCAGACCCAGTGCGGACAGTGCGGCCACCCGGGCTGCCGGCCCTACGCCGAGGCCATTGCCAATGGCGAGGCCATCAACAAATGCCCTCCCGGTGGCCAGGCCACCATCAACGAACTGGCCAACCTGCTGGATGTAGAAGCGGTGCCGCTGGATGCGGAGCACGGCGAGGAAGACGTCAAGAAAGTGGCGTTTATCCGCGAGGCGGAGTGCATCGGCTGCACCAAGTGCATCCAGGCCTGCCCGGTAGACGCTATTGTCGGCGCGGCAAAGCAGATGCACACCGTGATCGTGGACGAGTGCACCGGCTGTGACCTGTGCGTGGAACCCTGCCCGGTGGACTGTATCGACATGGTGCCCGTGGAAACTACCCTGCAGGAATGGCACCCGAACAAACCCAGTGATGGAATTCAATTGATCGCCAGCGACCGCCCCGACCTGCACGCCGATGACCGGAGTGCAGCATGAGCCAGTTACAAGAACGCAACCAGCGCGAACCCAGCGACCACCCGTCTGCCGATGAGCGTCGCGCCACTCGCCAGGCCCACCTGATCGCCAGCGAGAAGGCGCGCGATCTATCCCGCGAACTCAAGGTCAACGATTTCCACGGTGGTGTCCATCCGCCGGAGAACAAACACCAGTCCACCGGTGAGCCCATCGGCAGTATTCCCCTGGCAGAGGATCTCGTAGTCCCGCTCAACCAGCATATTGGCGGCACCGCGATTCCCCTGGTGAAACTCGGTGACCAGGTACTGAAGGGGCAAAAAATCGCCGAGGCCGACGGCCTGGTGAGCTGCCCGGTGCACGCGCCCTCTTCGGGCAAAGTGGTCGCCATCGAACCCATGGCGGTGCCCCACCCCTCCGGCATGGTCGCGGACTGCATCCAGATCCGCACCGATGGCCGCGATGAGTGGTGTGCGCTCACTCCGGTGGAAGACTATGCCAGTCGCGATATCGATGACGTACTGGAAAAAATCCGCGACTGCGGTATCGCCGGTATGGGCGGCGCGGGCTTCCCCACCGCGGTCAAGCTGAATCCGCGCGGCGGCGCCACCATCGATACCCTGATCATCAATGGCACCGAGTGTGAACCCTACATCACTGCCGACGATATGCTGATGCGCGAGCACGCCAGCGAGATCATTGGCGGTGTGGAAATACTCGCTCACCTGCTGGACCAGCCGGAGCGGGTGCTGATCGGTATAGAGGACAACAAGCCAGAAGCCATCGCGGCCATGAAACAGGCCGCCGCGGGTACCCGCTTCCACGTGGTGGTGTTCCCCACCAAGTACCCGTCCGGGGGCGAGAAGCAGCTGATCGAAATTCTTACCGGGCGCGAGGTTCCCAACGAGGGGCTGCCCGCCCATGTGGGCATCGTGTGCCAGAACGTCGGCACCGCGCGCGCGGTATTCCGTGCGGTTGCCCTGGGTGAACCGCTGATCAGCCGGGTCACCACCGTCGTCGGTGAATCTCTCGGCCGCCAGCGCAACATCGAGGTACCCCTGGGCACCCCCATCCACCATATCCTCGAGCAGCACGATATCGACCGCAAGCGGCTCCAGCGTATCGTGATCGGCGGCCCGATGATGGGTTACACCATCGAGGACGACGGCGCGCCGGTGGTAAAAACCACCAACTGTATTCTCGCCCCCAGTAAACAGGAACTGCCGGCGCCGCCGCCGGCCCAGGCCTGTATCCGCTGCGGTCTCTGCGCTGAGGCCTGTCCCGCAAGCCTGCTGCCCCAGCAGCTCTACTGGTATGCGCGTGCGGAAGACCGCGAAAAACTGCAGGCGTACAACCTGTTTGACTGTATCGAGTGCGGAGCCTGCTCCTACGTGTGCCCATCGAGTATCCCCCTGGTGCAGTACTACCGCGCGGCCAAGGGCGATATCCGCGAGGCCCGTGCCGAGAAAGAGAAGGCGGATCGCGCACGCGAGCGCTTCGAGTACCGCAAGCTGCGTCTGGAAAAGGCGGAACAGGAAAAAGAAGCCAAGCGACTGGCGCGCAAGAAGGCCGCCGAAGAAGCGCGCAAGAAGCGCGAACAGGAAGCCAACAGTCCGGAAGCCAAAGCCGCGAAACAGGAATCGGACGTGGTGGCTGCGGCGCTGGCGCGGGTAAAAGCCAAACAGGCTGCTCCCGAGCAGGTGCTGGCACGTGCACAGCGCTCCCTCACCAGTGCCGAGCACCGGGTGGAACGCATGCAGAAAAAACTGGCAGAGGCGGAAGAGGCGCAAAAAGCGCCGCTGGAAGCCCAGCTGAAAACTGCCGAGCTGAAATTGAAGGAAGCCCGCGAAAAGCTGGCCGATGCGGAAAAGCAGGCAGCCGATGCACCCGCAAAATCCGGCCAGGAAGATGCCGGAAACGTGCAGAAGCCCCCCGCGCAGCCCTCGGTAACCGAGGACAAGCTCACCGTCGCCGGCGCCTCCTCCAGCGCAGCCGGTGCGGCCATCGAAAAAGCCAAGGCCGCGGCTGCCGCCCGCGCCAGTATGGCGCCGGAAGAAAAACTGGCGAACGAGATCGAGGCGCTGAAAAAACGCGTAGAGAAAGCCGAAGCCCGCCTCGCGAAAGCGCGCAGCGAAGACGATCCGAATACCGGCGCATTCGAAACCGCGCTGGAGAAAATGCAGGACAAGCTGCAGGAAAAACTGGCCGCCCAGCAGGGCTCTGGCAAATAACCCCGGAAGAATCCACTGACGAGCCCCCCGGGAGCGAGTAGAGAAACCCAATGTCCCTGATGCGAGTTACATCCCCCCACGCCCACTCCGGTCAGAGCACCGCCAAGGTGATGCTGCAGGTGGCGGCGGCGACGATTCCCGGCGTGCTGGCGCTGGTAATCTTCTTCGGTCCCGGCGTGTTGTTCAATATCGCCCTGTGTACCGGCACGGCGCTGGTCACCGAAGCCGCGGTCATGAAGCTGCGCGGACGCCCGGTGGGCTTTTACCTGAAGGATTACAGCGCGCTGGTCACCGCGCTGTTACTGGGTATCGCCCTGCCTCCTTACTGCCCCTGGTGGATTCCCGTGATTGGCAGTGTCAGTGCAATCCTACTGGCCAAACAACTGTACGGAGGCATGGGCTATAACCCGTTCAACCCGGCCATGGTGGGTTATGTAGTGCTGCTGATCAGCTTCCCGGTGGAAATGACCCGCTGGGTGGCTCCTGCGGAGCTTATTCACGGCACACCGGGACTCGGTGAAACCTTTTCCCTCATCTTCGGCAACATGAACGTGGACGGTTTTACCCGCGCCACACCGCTGGAAATTGTGCGCCACAACCAGTCCACCATCCTCGCCCAGCTGTACGAAATGGAGCCCATGTTCAGCAAGGGCAACATTGCCGGCGTGGGCTGGGAGATGGCCAACTTCGGTTTCCTGCTCGGCGGTCTGTTCCTGCTGTTCCGTCGCCTGATCACCTGGCATGCACCGCTAGCCATGCTCGCCACACTGGCACTGCTGTCGGTGGTGTTCTATGACGGCGGCAGCTCCTTGAGTGAAGGCTCGCCCCTGCTGCATCTGTTCTCCGGTGCCACCATGCTCGGCGCTTTCTTTATCGTCACCGACCCGGTGAGTGGCTGCACCAGTAACCGGGGACGGCTGGTATTCGGCGCGGGCGTGGGCCTGCTGGTATTCGTTATCCGCGCTTGGGGCGCCTACCCGGACGCAGTGGCGTTTGCGGTACTGCTGATGAACTTCGCCGCCCCCTTTATCGATAACTACACCCTGCCACGCACTTATGGCCACAAGGCTGCGCGCAAGGCAACCGACCTGGAGGAACAGTAATGCTGAAACGCTCCATCGGTAGCAACGCGGCCATTCTGGCCCTGTTTGCGCTGGTTACCGCCGGCACCCTCGCCGTCACACAGATCACCACCCGTGAGCCTATCGAGCGCGCGATCCGCGAAGCGGCCGCCAAGGCTCTGCTGGAGATCATCCCTATAGAGCGCCACAGCAACGACCTGCTGGTTGATACCTATCCCATCCCCAGACAGTACTGGGCTTTGCTGGGCCTGAAACAGGGCGGGAATATCAATCTCGCCCGTGAGGGCGACGGCACCATCGATGCAGTGATTATTCCCACCGTGGCACCGGACGGCTACTCCGGCCCAATTCGCATGCTGGTGGGGGTCAACCGCGACGGCACCATAGCCGGTGTACGCGTCACCAACCACGCGGAGACACCCGGTCTCGGCGACAAGGTGGAAGTGAAAAAGAGCGACTGGATCCTGTCCTTCAACGACAAGTCCCTGGAAGATCCCGGCCGCAATATGTGGAAGGTAGAAAAAGACGGTGGAGCTTTCGACCAATTCACCGGTGCCACCATCACCCCACGCGCCGTGGTCAACCAGGTGCGCAAGGTACTGGATTTTGTGGCCGAACATCAGCAGGAGATTTTCAGCGCGCCGGTATCGAAACGCGCGGTTGAAGTCGAAGCGGCAGAGCCCGAGCAGGAGAAGAACTGATGGCGACCCCGAGCTACAGTGAAATTACCCACAACGGCCTGTGGAAAAACAACCCGGCACTGGTGCAGTTACTGGGCCTCTGTCCGCTGCTCGCGGTGACCGGCTCGGTGGTCAATGCCATCGGTCTGGGCCTTGCCACCACTGCGGTACTGGCCTGCTCTAACCTGGCGGTATCTCTGGTGCGTCACCAGATGCCGGAAACCGTACGTCTACCCGCCTCGGTAATGATCATCGCTACCTTCGTGACCTGTGCGGAATTGTTGATGAAGGCATTCACTTACGAGTTGTACCTGGTGTTGGGTATTTTTATTCCGCTGATCGTGACCAACTGTGCGATCCTCGGCCGCGCCGATGCCTTCGCCAGTAAAAACCCGGTACTGCCATCATTACTGGATGGCCTGATGATGGGGGCCGGTTTCAGCGCGGTCCTCATCGTCATTGGTGCGGTGCGGGAAATTATCGGGCGCGGTACCCTGTTTAGTGATATGGACCTGCTGCTCGGCCCCATTGCCGAAAACTGGACCCTGCCGGTACTCGGGCAGGATTATTCCGGTTTTCTGGTCGCGGTACTTCCCCCCGGCGCATTCCTGGTTGCCGGCCTGTTGATCGCAGCAAAAAATGCCATTGATGCAGGTATCGAGCGTCGTCGTCAGGCCGAGGTCAATATCGTCAAGGGAAGCAAACGCGTCCGCACCACCGGAAAGATCCAGTAAGGTTTATCAAGTCATCCGGGAAGCGATTAAGGCTTCCCGTGCATTCCCGATATTTTCCTCTGCCTTTTGCGACCAATTGATACTTTTCTACCAAATTGTTGTCGTCCCCAAAATAAAAACGACTCCTTTCCCGAAGTATCCTTCAAGTCCAATCCCGTGTAAGCAAGTGTAATGGGATTTACTTCACAAACCTCAATTCTTACGTGGCCAAGGCGCACTACATCGCTAAAATAGCGCCGTCGTTCCGGAATGGCCGACCGGTCAAAAGTATTCGTGGCAATGAGTCTGTGACATTCGTTAGACTTATTGCACAACGATAAAAACAGGACCTTCCGAGAACTGAAAACCAGGCGTGGACAATGAAGTCCGCGTTCCACATATCACGCTATTTTCATCCGGATTTTGTAGTACCTGATTCTCGATAGCTTTCGCTTACTACCGCACAGGAATTCTCGTCAACATGACTTTAGACAATGGAAAGTCTGAACTGGTCTACCATGGGCGTAAAGCCCAGCGCGCCGACAGCCGTCAACGCCGCAAAGCCATTCTCGAAGCGACCCTGCGTCTGATCGTCAAAGAAGGTATCCGCGGTATCCGTCACCGCGCTGTGGCCAAAGAGGCCGCCGTACCGCTGGCTGCGACCACCTATTACTTCAAAGATCTGAACGACCTGATCAGCGACGCTTTTACCTATTTCGTAGAACAAAACATCGATGAAACCCGATCCCTGCGGGAGGAGAGCTTTGACGTCGCCCGTCAGCTGACGCCGGAACAACTCGCCGCCCCCGCCGGGCGCCGCCAGCTGATTCAGCAACTCACCCGTTTCGTGTTAATGCATATCCGCTCCCAGGCCAGCAATCGCGACCATCGGGTGATCGAGCTCGCATTTAAAAACGAAGCGCTGCGTAACGAGCAACTCACCCGCGCCGTTCGTATGGCTAACCAGGCCACGGAAAACATGATCGTGGAATTCTTTGAGCTACTAAAGCTCACAGACCCGGTCGCGGCGGCACAGATCTGTCATGGCACCATTCTAAACTTGGAGTTCCAGGTACTGAGTGCCGCAGTCTCCATCGACTCTCCGCTACTGGAGCGCGCGGTGACCTTGATGGTCAAGGGGCTAATCCCCGCCACCGCAGAAGTTCCCACCGTAAGCCCCCTGAATCAGCCGCAAAACGCCTGATCCCCCCAGGAATTTCCGGCGCAGAGCGTATCCAGTATCTGCGCCGGATTAAGTACCGTTCTCCCCCCCGACATTACCCCGATTCCGGTCTGAGCCACTTCAGGGTTCCCTAAACGTCCGCCACGAGCGAAGCCGCTCCGCCGCGCAGCAATAGCTAGATTTAAATGCAGCGATTTAATCCGACGTCAACGGACTCCCAGACACCATGCAATCCCCCGCACGCAGACCGGGCTCGGTGTTCCGACCGGTCAGGATATTAATCAGCGTATTGGTTCTGCTGATTAGTGGCTGCGATCGACAGCAGAGCCAGAATACCGGTAAACCGGAGTGTGCAGGACCACAGACCGAACAACTATCCGAATCTGGTCAGGCCACACAGGAAACCAAACCGGCTGACAGCACATCTGTCGACGCTGAAGACACCAAAATCTCACTGCTGACGGACCCGGACAGCCACTCGCTTAACCCGGAGCTGGCAGGAGAATGCCCTATTGAGAAAATCGAAAATTACACAGAACCACGTGACTTCGATGCGATCAAGCGACACGGAAAACTGCGTATACTCGTGGATATCGACACTATTGCCTCGTTGCATCGCGCGGCGACCCGCCAGGACCTCGCCAAACAGCACCCGGGCATTGTCATCAAAGTTATGGATACCAACTATGTAGACCTTGCGGTAGAGGTATCCCAAAAAGATATCGACTTCACCATCCTTGATGACGCGGCGCTCAGTCAGGTAATGCAATTCCTCAGCGACCTAAAAAAAACATTATTTTTCCGGAGGAACACCAGGTTGCCTGGGCAATACGCAAGAACTCTCCTCAGTTCATGGATGCCATCAATGAGAAATTCGCCAAATAAAATTGACCCGATCCACCCAGCGTTCCACCGGAGATCTACAGGAAATAAAAGAACGCGGCATACTTCGCGCCGTAACCCGCAATAAACCCGGCAGTAACTTCATGTGGAAAGGGCGGGTGCTTGGCTACGAATTCGAACTGCTGGAAGCCTTTGCCAAAGATCAAGAGCTTCGCCGCCCTCGGACGCCCATCATGCAACTCGCGCACTGTCATCCCAGTAAGAGACGCAGAAAGATTTTACGCCAACTTTTCCGGGTTCCCCGCGATTAACGGCGCCCCTGAAACTGCAGGCTAGACTTCTCATGATTACATCGGATGTTTTACAGAAGTACCATGGAATTGCTTTCTACACGTCACCTGCTCTGCTACCTGATACTCCTGGTAATCTCGCTCTCCGGGTGTCAGCGGGATTCCACCGCCAGCGACCCGCTGCCAGCGGATACCGAAAAATCTGAAACGCAAGAAAGCGCAGGAAAGTCCCCCACCCCAGAAGGTCAATCACGTCAGTCTGGAAACAAGGTGGCCTCAAACGCCACAGATCAGACGGTTGACGCCAGTCAGGAAAAAGAGCCCGCTATGCGTCCGGCGACCAAGGACGACCTTCGCCCGGAAGCAAACTGGCCGCCGGAAACCAGCGGCGAATACCCCATCAATGCCTACCGCAACTACACCGAAAGCGGCGATCTCTCACAGATTCGCAATCACGGAAAGCTGCGAATTCTGGTGGACATCTCCAATACCGACTCCCTCCACCGCGAGGCAACCCAGCAGGATATCGAATTGAGTGAGGCCAAGCGTATGGCCGAACACATCGGACTGGAGCCTGTTGTACTCTACGCGCACAATTTTGATCAACTGGTACCTCTACTGGAGGCGGGCAAAGGGGACATTATTGCCAATAATATGGTGGTGACCGATGCCCGCAGGCAGGAGGTCGACTTTTCTATCCCCACTGCGAATACCGAGCTGGTTCTGGTCTCCCGCAACGACGTCAAGCCGGTCACCGAACCGAATAGCTATAAAGGCAAGACACTCGAAGTAACCAAGGGTACCGCGTATGAAAAATTAGCGCGCGAATTTGTAAAAAAACATCCGGGGGTCAAACTCAAAGTATCCGAAACGAATTATGTCGAGTTGGTGATCCATGTCTCCGAAGGGCATCTCGATTTCACCATTGTAGAAAATCAGGTGTACAACCTGGTTTCCCAGTTCAAGGACAACCTTACCCGAAATCATGTTTTTCCCGATGAGCGCCAGATGGCCTGGGCAATGCGCAAAAACTCCCCCCAGCTGCTGGAAGCAGTAAACGATTTTGTTCGCCACAGCAAGCTGACCCGCACCATCGACCGCTCCGTGGGGGACCTGAATGAGATACGGCAACGCGGTTATATAAGGGTATTGACTCGCAACCATCCCGGTACCTATTACATGTGGAAAGGCCGCATCATGGGCTATGAATACGAACTCGCCCAGGCGTTTGCCAAGGAGCAGAAGCTGCGACTTGAGATTGTGGTCGCCCCTACTCACCAGGACCTGCTTACCATGATCCGTGACGGCAAGGCCGATATCGCAGCGAGCCTGCTGTCCGCCACCGAGCGCCGGGATAACAGCGGTATGGACTTCGGGCGCACCTACATGAAAGAAAAAGTAGTGGTAGTGGGGCGCGACGACGACAAGATCGATAGTCTTGAAGATTTGGCTGGGCGAACCATCTATGTACGTAAGTCCGCCAACCATTACGATGTCGCCATGGAACTCAAAAATCAGGTGCCCGATGTCAAGATTGAACTGGCTCCAGAAGAACTGAACATCCAGCAGATTCTGGATAGAGTGGCAGACAAGGAATACGACCTGGCAATTGCGGACGATGTCTCGGTAAAACTCGAGCACAGTTGGCGAACGAATATTGATGAGCTTATTGATCTGCACGTGGATGACAATGTCTACGGCTGGATGGTGCGGGAAAACAATCCGGAATTACTCAAGGCCATCAACAAGTTCTTCGACAAGAAGAGCACCAAGAAAAAAATGGCAGTGCTGTATACCAAGTATTTTGATTCCCCCAAAAGGACCCGCCCCGAAATCAATGAGCTCAACGCGGACGGCACGATTTCTCCATTCGACAAGTTCGTAAAAAAGTACGCAGAAAAATTTGATTTCGACTGGCGACTTGTAGTTGCGCAGATGTTTCAGGAGAGCACTTTCAACCCCAAAGCCAAATCCTGGGTGGGCGCCCGGGGCCTTATGCAGGTGATGCCCGATACCGGTAAGCAGGTGGGGGAGAAAAACCTGTTCGATCCGGAGACCAGCGTGCGCGCCGGGCTGAAGTACCTGGAATGGCTACATCGTAAGTTCGAGGAAAAAGGTATCAGTCCAGAGAACATGATGTGGTTTACCCTCGCCTCCT
>NZ_LZDE01000237.1 GCF_002009015.1 Microbulbifer mangrovi
GTGGCTGGTACGACGCCGGTGACTACAACAAGTACACCAACTGGCACGCGGATTACCTGATAGCGCTCCTCAACAGCTACCGGGAAAATCCCGCTGTGTGGACAGACGATTTAAATCTGCCCGAATCCGGTAACGGTATTCCCGACCTGCTCGACGAAGTGAAATGGGGTATGGACTGGCTGGTGAGGATGCAAGAAAGCAATGGCTCGGTACTGTCGGTGATGGGCCTTGCCCACGCGAGCCCGCCCTCCTCGGCGACCGGTGCCAGTACCTATGGCCCGGCAACGACCGCGGCCAGCTACAGCAGCGCCGCGGCATTCGCACTGGGCAGCCAGGTCCTGGGTCAGATTACCGGCCTGGAATCCTATGCAGCCAATCTCAGCGATCGCGCAGAGTCTGCATGGCAGTGGGCCCAGGCGAACCCGTCTGTAACCTTCCGCAACTCCGATAATGGCGTCGCCGCCGGGGAACAGGAGGTGGACGACTACGGGCGTTTCGCCAAAAGTCTTATCGCTGCCATCCACCTGTATCGCGCAACCGGCAAGGCGGAATACCGCAGCTTCGTCGAAAGCAATTACCAGGCCGCACACCTCATGGAATGGAGCTGGGTATCAATCTGGGAAGTGGAGATCCAGCACGCGCTGCTGTATTTCGCATCACTGGATGGGATCTCTGCACAAGTGGCGACCAATATTCGCGACACCTACGCGGCGGGCATGAATGGCGATGATAACTGGCCAGCAGTAGACGGTAATGCGGACGCCTATCGCGCATCGATTCCCCAATATACCTGGGGCAGTAACCGCAGCCAGGCCCACCAGGGCAACCTGTTCCTGGATCAACTGCAGTACGACGCCGGTGCCCCGGCCGCCGATAGTGTGCGCAATGCCGCGTTGCGCCACGTGAACTACCTGCACGGCGTAAACCCCCAGGGCAAGGTGTACCTGTCCAATATGGGGGAATACGGTGCGGAAAACTCAGTGGACAGTTTCTACCACAGCTGGTTTGCGGACGGCAGCGCGCAATGGGATTCGGTGACCGAGTCTTCCTACGGCCCCGCGCCGGGGTTCCTGGTGGGTGGCCCCAACCCCAGTTACGACTGGGATGCCTGCTGCCCTAACAGCTGCGGAAGCCCGGAAAACAACGCCCGCTGCGGACTGGCACCGCCGGCTCCGCCATACGGACAGCCCGCACAGAAATCCTTCCTGGACTTCAATACCAGCTGGCCGCTGAACTCCTGGGCAGTAACCGAGAACCACAATATGTATCAGGTCGCGTATATCCGCTTGCTGTCCAAGTTCGTACCCGCCAGCAATTGATAGACACTGTACAGCGATCTTTCCGAGGGGCCGGTTCTGGCCCCTCCTGCACCCACAGCCTTTTGAACTCTTCAGACTGCCAACTTCCAGCCACACAGGTCCCACGAAGCCGAGAAATGGCGCAGTTTTGGACTAGGCTTATGGCAAGCCTGCAATGAAGCTGTCGCATCTATGTCCTCCTCCAGCCAAGTACTTGTCCTCAACTGCGGAAGCTCCTCGCTGAAATTTGCCGTGATCGACCCACACAGCGGCTGCCTCTCCCTGAGCGGTATCGGCGAGTCCCTCGGGCAGCGTGAAGCGTCAGTCAGCTGGAAGTGCGGCGGTGAGCGGCAATCTGCCATCCTGCCTGCCAACGCCCGCCACACCGAAGTGATCCGGTTTCTGGTGGATGAAGTACTCAGCCAGCACGACAAATTGCGCGATCAGCTGGTGGCGATCGGGCATCGTGTAGTACATGGCGGCGAGAAATTCTCCCATTCGGTCCTCGTGGACGATGCGGTACTGAACGCGATCCAGGAATGTGTGGCACTGGCACCGCTACACAATCCCGCACACCTGCAGGGTATTGAAGCGGCCTCGGCCGCGTTTCCGGATTTGCCTCAGGTAGCAGTTTTCGATACGGCATTTCACCAGTCGATGCCACGACAGGCGTATATCTATGCCCTGCCCTATACGCTGTACCGCGATCACGGTATCCGCCGATACGGCATGCACGGCACCAGCCACCGATTTGTCACCGAGCGCGCGGCAGAGTTGCTCAACTTGCCGGTAAACGAGGTGAACATCATCTCGGCGCACCTGGGCAACGGTGCCTCCATCACCGCCGTTCACAATGGGCGCAGCGTCGACACGAGTATGGGACTGACGCCGCTCGAAGGGCTGGTCATGGGCACCCGCAGTGGCGATGTCGATCCAGGCTTGCTGATGCACCTGGGCAGCCGCATGGACTACTGCCTAAAAGAAATTAACGACCTGCTCAACAAGAAAAGCGGCCTGCTGGGAATCTCCGAGCTCAGCAATGACTGCCGCACACTGGAACAGGCGGCGACTGATGGCCACGATGGCGCGCAACTGGCACTGGATATTTTCTGTTACCGGCTGGCCAAATATATCGGGGCTTACCACGCGGTTTTACCGCAAGTGGATGCACTGGTGTTTACCGGCGGTATTGGCGAAAACTCCAGTCTGGTGCGCCAGAAGGTAATACAACAGCTGCGCGGACTCGGCTACGCCGTCGATGACGAGAAAAATATCCGTGCAAGGTTTGGTGAAGAGGGGCCGATCAATACAGACCAATCAGCGGTGACCCTGGTAATCCCCACCAACGAAGAGTGGGTCATTGCCCGCGATGCCGCGGAACTGGTACCACCGGACACCCCGAATCACGACCCCAGCTCGAGGGAATGACCCATGTCTCGCACAATCATGCTGGTGCCCATCAGTGATGGTGTCGGTATCACGTCGGTTAGCCTGGGTACCCTGCGTGCACTAGAACGCAATGGGGTGAGTGTCAGCTTTTACAAGCCTATCTCGGAAACCGTACACCACGAGAAAAATCGCGATCGCAGCAACGAGATACTGCGCCGCGCCTCCAATCTCAAGGTGCCGGAATCCTTCACCATGCACCACGCCGAGCTGATGATCGGCCGGGATGATCTGTCCGGCCTGCTGGAAGATATTCTGGCCCGCTTCCGCGAAGGTGCAAACAAAACCGACGTGGCCATTGTCGAGGGCCTGGTGCCAAATACAGAAAACCAGTTTGCGAGTCAGCTGAATCTGCAGATCGCCAAAACCCTGGATGCGGAAATCGTACTGGTGGTTTGCCCGAATCTGGATTCTACACAGCAATTGAAAGACCGACTGGAAGTCGCACTGTCGACCTTCGGCGGCGCGCAATCCGGTCGCGTGGTGGGTTGCATCGTCAATAAAGTTGGAGCGCCCTCGTATGTGCCGGAGGCACCCGGAGCAGATATCACCGGTGTGTTCGAAGGGACCGGCATGCGTCGCGGTAACCTCGAAATCCTCTCCCTTTTCGGCAAGAGCCCGCTGCCTATCATCGGCTGTATCCCCTGGAACCCGAACCTGGTGGCGCCGCGGGCGAAAGACCTGGCAGATCATTTTCAGGCAGAGGTAATCAACTATGGCGAGCTCGACACCCGGCGGCTGCACAGCGTGACATTTTGCTCGCGCTCCCTGGGCAATATGATTTACCGGTTTGAGCCCGGATCGATGCTGGTGACTTCGGGTGATCGCCCGGATGTGATTGTCGCTGCATGCCTGGCAGCAATGAACGGGGTAAAAATCGGCTGCCTGTTGCTTACCGGTGGTTTCTACATCGAACCCATGGTGCGGAAGCTGTGCGCGCCGGCCATGGAAACCGGGTTGCCGGTCATCCTGGTAAACACCAATACCTGGCAGACCGCCCTGCAACTGCAAACGTTCAATATGGAAACCCCTACCGACGATGTAGACCGAATTGAAAAGGTGCAGGATTTTATCGCCGGCCACCTGGACAACCACTGGGTGGAATCCCTCGGCAGTGAATCCAATCGCCCGAAACGTTTGTCGCCACCGGCCTTCCGCTTTCATCTCACCGAGCTCGCACGCCGTGCCAACAAGCGTATTGTATTGCCGGAGGGGGACGAACCGCGCACGGTCAAGGCGGCACTGGCATGCGCCGAGCGCGGTATTGCGCGGCCAGTATTGTTGGGCGACCCCAAGGAAATTCATCGCGTGGCGGAGCAACAAGGCCTCGCTTTGAGTGACAAGGTGGAGATAGTCGACCCCAAAAGTGCGCGCAAGAAATACGTCGAGCCCATGGTACAACTGCGTAAAAACAAGGGGCTGACCGAGATCGTCGCCAAAGAGCAACTGCAAGATAATGTGGTACTCGGCACCATGATGCTTGCGGAAGATGAAGTTGACGGACTGGTCTCCGGTGCCGTTCACACCACCGCCAACACTATCCGCCCGGCTCTGCAGCTCATCAAGACAGCACCCGGCGCCAGCCTTGTGTCCTCGGTATTTTTCATGCTGCTGCCAGACCAGGTGCTGGTCTACGGTGACTGCGCCATCAATCCCGATCCCAATGCAGAGGAACTTGCAGATATCGCCATCCAGTCCGCGGACTCCGCCGCGGCCTTTGGCATCGAACCGCGGGTAGCCATGATCAGCTATTCCACAGGTAGCTCAGGCACAGGCCTGGATGTCGATAAAGTGCGGGAAGCCACGCTTATCGCGCAGGAAAAGCGACCAGACCTGGTAATAGATGGCCCCCTGCAATACGACGCGGCGATCATGGAAAACGTGGCCAAGAAAAAAGCCCCCGATAGCCCGGTGGCAGGACGTGCTACGGTGTTTATTTTTCCGGACTTGAACACCGGCAACACTACTTACAAGGCGGTGCAGCGCAGCGCGGATTTGATCAGCATCGGGCCGATGCTGCAGGGAATGCGCAAACCGGTCAATGATCTTTCCCGCGGCGCACTGGTGGATGACATCATCTATACCATCGCGTTGACGGCAATTCAGGCAAGCCAGCTAAAGTAACACACCCGATTCACAGCGGGATATCCGGACGGTTCCCGTCGGCGTCGGCCACATTGCCGAGCGGTCGCTCCTTGTCCACAAAGCGGATCAGGGATCCGGCAACAACATAAGCCTCCAACCGATGCTCGAAGGTGTCCGTATATCCGAAGGCCATACGCTTCAGGCAGGCGTGCACTTCACGATACTCCGGCGCGTCACTTTTACACGCCACCAGCCCCTTGCGCAGAATCGGCCATAACTCCCAGATCTTGCGCCCCTCTTCCTTCACCGCTTTGAGTGCGATCGCCAGCTGGGCCTCTTCATAGGTCAGGTCGGTGCCCAGTGGATAATATGGCAGCAGCTTGAGTCGATGCCCTTGCGAGAAGATTGCCTTGATCCGCTCGGGCGTATTATTGGCAAACGCCTCGGGAATCTCGTAGGACGCTTCCACCTTGCCGGCATCCTTGGCCTTGTTCAGCAGCTCCTGCTGGAAACGGGAGTCGGTGATACACAACATGGCGGTGATCACATCGCGGTCAGATTTTCCCCGCAAGTCGGCCACCCCATACTCCGTTACCACCATATCCCGCAGATGCCGGGGAATGGTGCAATGTGGGTATTCCCACAGAATATTACTGCGAATGCGCCCGCCAATATGACGGGTACTGGCGAGGGCGATTACCGAGCGGCCACCGGGCAACTCGTGGGCCTGTGCCACGAAGTTATATTGACCGCCCACCCCGCTGATCACCCGACCGTCCTCCAACCCGTCGGAAATAACGGCGCCATTGAGCGTCACCATCATCGCCGAATTGACGAAACGTGCGTGCTGACGCTGGGCGATTTTCAACCCACGCCCCTTCTGCAACTCGTTGATGTAATCGATGGCAGTCATGTTGATACCGGCCATCTCGGGCTCCGGCATTTCACGCAATGCGTTGTACATGGCACTCGATCCCAGGTAGAAACCGCCGTGCAACCATTTTCCGCCCGATAGTTTTTTGCCTGCGCAAGTGCCGAGAAGCTTCTTGCGCCCAGTACTGCTGTGCAGATCGCAATCCTCGAGCTCACCGTGCTTATCGAGAAAGCGATGACCGCGCCAGCTGTAACTGGGATCCACGACACCCGCGCCCTGCAGAAATTCAGTATCGGCCTCGGTCAGAGGACACTGGATTCGGCTGGCGTCGTGCAGTGCGATCAACAGGTCCTCATCAACGATGTCGCCTATGCGTCCTGAGTTGAGCAGTTCCTGAATCGTCTTGTCCGCATATACCTGCCGCTTGAGCACACCGGCCTGCCTCAGATGCAGAAAGCCCTCCGGAACCATCTCGCTGGCCCCGTACAGCCCCCTGTCGAATACGCCGAGCTGTAACGGCTCTCGGTACAGCTCGCGCTCCTTGTCCTCATTCAGGGACTGCAGGATGTCCCGGTAATCCGGGTTTTCTCGCTGGCGCAGCCGCAATACATGGCAGATAGCATCGCCGAGTGCGCCGATACCGATCTGCAGGGTGCCACCATCTGCGACTACGCCCGCAATGTGAAATGCCAGCGCATAGTCTGTCAGTCTCACCGGAGGATTGGGCGCCGGAAAAATCTCCTGTGTGAAGGATTCTCCCTCCAGCAGAAAGTCGAACATTGCGCAATTGACGCGGGCATCGCCACCAACGAACGGAAGCCGGGGGTTCACCTCGCCGACCATAGTGATATGTCGGTATTTGCGCTCTTCCGCCAGTTTAAGCAATGGCAGTGTGAGGTCGGGATTGCTGCTCAGGCTGAGATCTGTACTGTCATCGTTGGCCGGTGCGACCATCTGCGCCACCACATTGACGCCGCGATCCAGCAAATCCCGCGGCACATGGGTGTAATTGGCACTGACATAACTCTGCTGTGCGGAAGCCACACCGAGAAAACTACCCGGCTGCATGAAGAACTCACACACTTCCACATTTGGCGGTAACAGTCCCTTGCGCCGCGCCTGGTTGTAGGCGAGATCCTGGTAGTCCGAGTAGAGACGGTCCAGCAGGGGCTGAACAAACCGGCGCTGCAACTCACTGCCGCCGGAAGGACGCTCCAGGGTAAGCGCGGTAAAAATAGTAAGGGAAATCTCCGGGTCCTGCTCGGCACGGGCATAAATAGCGTTGGCGAAGTGATTCGCCTTGCCGATGCCCAGCGGCAACCCGAGTACAATTCGCTTGCCCACCTTTTCCAACACGGCATCGACACACGCTTCCGCCGTATCGAATGTACCCGGTTTTGTCATTGCCTCTCGCTCCAGCTCCAAATGTCTGTAGTCGCGATTTTGTGGTGGCAATCAATCATTGCCCGCGGGCCGGCTCACCGGCCGGCCTATTGCAGCGTGTCTTCAGATCCCCGCTCCGCTGATGTACTGGGCAGCGACTCGAAGTGATCTACCTGAATCGCTTTGTTGACCAGCTCCGAGGTCACGCGAATTTTCTCGGCTTCCTCTTCCGAGATCAGCTTTTCAGACAGCGCCTGGCCGATGGCGTTGTCATTCAGTGCACGCAAGCCGCCCTTCTTCATTTTCTCACGAATCGTCTCGGTTTCATGGCTACTCAGGAAGGCCTGCTCGACGATATCAACACCATCACCAGAATTGCCGGGGAATACCCCCTTGGTCAGGCGATCCCGCGTTTCCGACGGCACCATGATCAGGTTGGCGCAGGCGCGCGCCTGACGATCTGAGGCGGCACGGATACTGTGCCCCCAGGGCATGGTGAGAAACTGCATCAACTGACCGACAAATCGAATCGGGAAGTTGTGGAACACCTCGATCAGACTGACTTCGATATTATGGAAGCCTGCCCGCATGGCAAACTCCAGGAGCGGGCGATCCTGCTGGGGACTGCCATCATCCTTGAAACGTTTCAGCGTGGAACTCATCAGGTAAAGCTCGCTGAGCACATCGCCAAGGCGCGCGGAAATCATTTCTTTGCGCTTCAGTTCACCACCCAGGGACAGCAGGGAAATCTCCGTAACCAGGGTCAAAACCGCGGAATAACGGTTCATCTGGCGGTAGTATTTTGCAGCCTCCCCTACCCCTCTGGGGCTGCTCGCGAAAAGGCCGCCGGTCCAACCATGGAACATCGCGCGACAGAAGGTTTTCAGCTGGAAAAGCGCGTGTTTGGGCAACAGCGCGTCTAGCTCTTTAACTCCCTGACCCTTGTCCGGATTGGTGGCGGCCTCCATTTCCTGCAGCAGGTAGGGGTGACAACGGATTGCGCCCTGACCGAAGATCATCAGGCTGCGCGTGAGAATATTGGCCCCCTCCACCGTAATCGCCACCGGTACCGCGCGATACACATTGCCCAGATAGTTGAGTGGTCCATCGATGATTGCCTTGCCCGCATGGATATCCATGGCATCGTTGACCGCCTGGCGCAGGCCAAATGTAGCGTGTGCCTTCATGATCGCTGATACCACCGCAGGCTTGAGTCCCTTGTCCAATGCACGGGTGGTGGTTTTGTGGGCGGAATCGAGCACATAGGCAATCGAGGCAATTTCCGCGAGACGGCGCTGCACCCCCTCGAACTTTCCGATGGAAATCCCGAACTGTTCACGGATATGTGCGTACGCGCCGGTGGTGCGCGCGGCAAGCTTGGCACCGCCGGTAGATAGGGACGGTAGAGAAATACCGCGCCCCGCGGCCAGCGCACTCATCAGCATATGCCAGCCGTGTCCGATATTTTCCTGGCCGCCGATAATCCAGTCCATCGGCATGAAGACGTCTTTGCCCCAGTTGGGGCCGTTCATAAATGCCTGCATGGCGGGTATGTGCCGCTGACCGATGGTTACCCCCGGTGTGTCCGTGGGTACCAGGGCCACCGTAATACCCAGCTCCTCAGTGTCACCGAGGATATGGTCGGGGTCATAGAGCTTGAAGGCCAGTCCCAGCACGGTAGCCACGGGCCCGAGGGTGATGTAGCGCTTGTGCCAGTTGACGCGCATCCCCAGGGTTTTTTCGCCGTTGTACTCCTGATAACAGACCACCCCGCTGTCCACCATGGCAGCAGCATCGGAACCCGCTTCGGGACTGGTCAACCCGAAGCAGGGAATGTCCCGCCCATCCGCGAGGCGCGGCAGATAATACTTCTTTTGTTCGTCGGTGCCGTGGGCCATCAATAACTCACCCGGACCGAGCGAGTTGGGCACCATCACGGTTACTCCCACACTGGTACTGCGGGTGGAAATTTTGGTGACAATTTGGGCGTGTGCCGTCGGCGAGAATCCCAGTCCGCCAAACTCTTCGGGAATAATGATTCCGAAGAAGCGATTTTTCTTTAGGAACTCCCAGATCTCCGGCGAAATATCATGATCTTCGTAGGATATCTTCCAGTCATCCACCATCTGGCAGAGTTCTTCGACCGGACCATCGACAAATGCCTGCTCGGCTTCGGTAAGCTGCGGCGGACCCATATCCAGTAACTGATCCCAATCCGGCTTACCGGATAGCAACTGGGCATCCCACCAAACCTCACCGGCCTCCATTGCTTCCCGCTCGGTATCGGAGATGGGGGGCAGGACCTTTTTGATCCAATTCAACAATGGCGCGGTAATCCATTTCTGGCGCAGGCTACTCATTATTTATCCTTGTTGGCTAATGCTGTCTCTACTCGCGACGCAACAGGCGTCTTGTCTATACAGCCAGACTGATCAGAGTGGTTTGCCTGAAACTATAGGCAATAGGAAGCAAACGTTGGTGTTCAGGCGAATGCCAGAGTGCCAATGCCGCAGAAAATTATCAATGCAGCGACGATACGCTGCCGGGAAAAGCGCTCATTGAGCAACACGACGGAAATGATGGAGGCAAACAGGATACTTACTTCGCGGGTGGCGGCCACCGCCGCTACAGGCATCATTGATGTCGCCCACAGCGCGATGCCAAACCCGCCGGTGGCCAGCATTCCCGACAGGGAACTGCGCAAAAAATTGGCGCGCGCAAATGCGAATCCCTTGAGCGGCCGTGTCAGGAACACAGCGAGAATGATTCCGCCACCAGACAGAATCTCCAGCCATGCCACATAGCTCAACGGGTTGGCAACACTGCGTACTCCGGCGGCGCCGATCGTGGTGTAGCCTGTGATTGCGATTCCCGTACCCACCGAGTAAAGAATACCCAGCCGCCCTACCTTCAGCTCTTTCATAACCAGGGCAAAAATTCCGCACGTGACCAGCAAGATGCCCGTCAACTGCAGGGGCTGCAGGGACTCGTCGAGAAATAGAAGCGCGGCAGTGGCGACCATCAGTGGCGTGATTCCACGGGCTATCGGGTAAGCGGTACCGTAATCCAGGGCTTTATAGGACCTGGCCAGCAGGAAAAAGTAGAGGTACTGGAAAAAAGCGCCACCCAGTAAAAACCCGAGCGCCGCCTTACCGGGCAGCGGCAATTGGGTCGCAAGGGCGGCTCCTACGAGCAGGCCGACACTGCGTATCATTGCCAGCTGCAGGAAACCTTCTTCACTGTGTTTGACCACCGCATTCCATACGGCGTGCGCAAGCGCAGACAGCAAGACCAGCGCAAAAAGGAACGTTTCGGATATGACCAATTTACATAAGCGATTGGGGAGAAACTATCACACCGTTATTATCGGCGTACAAATACTCTCCAGGATTAAAGGTAACGCCGCCGAAAGTCACTGCGATATCGCGTTCCCCGATCCCTTTCTTTTCGGTCTTCATGGGATGACTTCCGAGCGCCTGTACTCCTAACTCTAGCTCAGAAATCGCATCCACATCGCGGATGCACCCGTACATAAGTATGCCGGCCCAGCCATTGGCAGCGGCTTTTTCCGCCAGCATGTCGCCCAGGCAAGCACGCCGCATGGAACCGCCCGCATCGACGACCAGTACCTTGCCCTCCCCCGGCTCAGCCACCAGCTCACGTACCAGGGAGTTATCCTCGAAGCATTTTATGGTGACGATCTGCCCCCCAAATTGCTCGCGGCCGCCGTAGTTGACGAACATGGGTTCAACGACCTGTACCAGGGATTCGAACTCATCACAAAGATCCGGGGTAGAAATAGCGAGGGAAGTCATGGCGGGCTCCTGAGACTGTGTGGAATAAAATATGGCAGAGCAAGCGATGATAGCTGCCCACCACTACAGTCACAGCCCACCCACAAAAATACCGGGTATTATCCCAATGGATAGTACCCGGCAAATGGCTTGCCCCTATGCAAACTGCGGACAAGCGGGCTTGCCAACTGGCCTCAGTAGCTCACGGTGACGGGCATGCCAACGCGGGAGTACTGGAAGAATTTACGGGCCATATGCGGCGGCATTCTCACGCAGCCGTGTGAAGCGGGATAACGGGGGACATGGCCCGATGCGTGCATTCCGATACCGCCATTAAAACGGATATAGTGATTCATTTTTGCACCGCGGTAATAGGTGCCCGGAGGACGGCGATGCTTGCGGGTATCGACATCGGCTTTCACGACACGACCCGTGCTGCGGTCGACAAAACTACCGTAAATACTGGAGCGGTGATTCGGCCGCTTGGCCAGTACACGGAATTTCCCGGGACTGGTGCGGAAGCCCTGCTTACCGGATGACACCAGAGACACCCCTACGAGACGACCGCCTTTGTAAAAATAGGCTTTTTGTTCAGACAGGTTGATACGTATCGAGGGAGATCCAGAAGAGTTCATCGCCGCCTGATCATCGAACCAGTTGGCACCGGTATGGGCATCGGCGATAGATGGCCAGAGAGTACCAAAGAGCAACGCAGCAAACAGCATCAAGACACCAGTAAGGCTTTGGCTGACGGATGGCGCTGTGTTTACAACCGCCTCTCGAAGTGGTGATTCGCCACAATATCTCCGCTGCCCGGGGCAATCGGACAAGCGACTGGTTCGCGTGGATGACAGACTCGTTTGCATAGCGGCACCTCAATCAGTACATCAATCAGATCCGTTTTTTAAAACCGGATTTCCAGAAGCCTATAGGGAAGCTTTTGAGAACCCGGCTCCTCCGAAACGCATTTCCGGAGATGCCCCCGAAACCCATCCGGAACTCGGGGTGCATGTTCGATTCTATTGACCGGACGATGGGTGCTTAGATTGATTTATATGGGGAGGTGGCACTTTTATGGAAAATGGCAATCGTCTTAATGTGCCTGCCACGAACTCACAAGATTGTGGCTGCATGGCCGGCGATGATGCGTTCGCCGATATTGTGTGATGAATAGAAAAATATTTCTGCTACCCGCACAAAAAAAGCGACCAAATTGGTCGCTTTTTTCGAAGTCAAGGCACACTATACAAAAATCATACTTGTTGTGCGGTATGGTGTGTAATTTGGCCGCGCCTTGCTTTTTTTTCTTTGCTTCACACTTTCTGATTGGCGAGGTACAACCAGGTATCCACAGCGGTGTCCGGGTTTAGGGAAACACTATCTATCCCCTCCTCCATCAGCCACTGGGCAAAATCTTTGTGATCGGAAGGGCCCTGGCCACAAATACCCACGTATTTTCCTGCCTTTTTACACGCCTGAATGGCACGGGAAAGGAGGATTTTTACCGCCGGATCCCGCTCATCAAACAGGTCCGCCACCAAGCCGGAATCCCGATCCAGCCCCAGGGTCAACTGGGTCAGGTCATTGGAACCGATTGAGAAGCCATCGAAGTACTGCAGGAATTCGTCTGCCAACAAGGCATTGGAAGGCAGCTCACACATCATGATGACTTTGAGCCCGTTTTCACCGCGCTTGAGGCCGTTCTGCTCCAATAGTTCTACGACCTGACGCGCTTCGTCCGGGGTGCGCACGAAGGGCACCATGATCTCCACATTGGTGAGACCCATTTCGTCGCGAACTTTTTTCAACGCCTTGCACTCGAGGGCAAAACACTGGCGGAAGTCTTTGGAACGATAGCGGGCAGCGCCGCGGAAACCGAGCATCGGGTTTTCTTC
>NZ_LZDE01000238.1 GCF_002009015.1 Microbulbifer mangrovi
GACAGGTAGTCACCTGTGCCGGTACCGCCGCGCAGCGTGTCGTCGCCATTACCGCCGTACAAATAATCGCGACCGCTACCTCCATCTAATACATCATTGCCATTTTGACCATAGAGGTAATCATTCCCCGCATTCCCTTCAAGTGAATCATTTCCTCCCTGCCCCTGAATTCGATCATTACCGTCAAACCCGACAAGCGTATCTGAACCGATACCGCCTACAAATGTATCGTCACCACTGCTCCCCACAGTAATATCCACATTAATAAACTGATAAGCATCATTCAGAAAGACTGAAATAACCTCCTCTGGGTTTGACAAGTAGGAGATAATATTTCCAATACCTTCAGCTAGCTTATCATTAAATGAAGGGTCAACTTCAGTGAGTGCCGCCATACCCAACCAGTATGCTGACAAAGCTTCAGGGTCATCCTTTGATGCAACAATGCTTAATAGGCTTTGTTCTACTTTTGCACTAGTTAAGGACTGCGTATCTATATCAGTTACTAGCTCATCAGTATCAGGGTCATATGACAAACCAGGGAGTATTTCCGACAAAAGGCCACTTGCTACAGCAAGTTTTACCAACAGATTCCTTGACAAATCATTGTATGCCTCCTGATAAAGCTCTCCAGTTGTAAAAACTTCACCATTCTCCACCCATTGACCATCGCCGAGATTCAGCTCATCAATCCCTGTATAGGCTTTAACAACACCGAGCTGTTCTAAAGAAAGTGATACTCCGGCTAACGTGAAATCAACCAGACCAGTTTCTGGATTCACATTCAACTGATGATCAGGATCAATTTCCTCGATAGAAATCCCTTCTACCCCAGCCCACTTAGCAATTAGGCTCTCGAAGTTCTTAGTTAATGAAGTAGCTGAGGGATCTGACAATATATTTAAAGCGTAATCCCTAAATTCCTCATCTAATGACATAGCGATGTATAGATCGGGCATCTTGCCATAGCCCTGAACATCGCCTACAACTTCAACGCTTGGATCAATTTCCACGTCACCAACATATTCTGTAAAAGTTGGATCTGAAGTAAACAAAACGTCCGCCGCAATTCCGGTTGTCTCTGCTGTTACGCCAGTAGTATCATCAGCCCAGGTAAATGAACCCACCCTGGCTACCAGTGCATCTTCATTTCCTACCTGCTCAACCGTTTCATAATCGAGGCCAATGCTAACGATTCCAACTTGATCCAGAGTTCTTAATTCATCCTCTTGGCTAACGCCATCGCCATTTATATCTTGCCAGACTTTCAAGTCAGAAAATTGTGAATCTTGTGCATCAATAACACCATCTGCGTTTGAGTCCAGCAGTGACAACTCTTCATAGCCTGTTGTGGTCTGGTTGCCAAACAATTCATTGATATCATTGACTATACCGTCCTGATTAAGGTCAATTGTCAAAAAACCATCATCCGGATTCAACCAGGATGTTTTTTCAGCAAACCCATCTCCATCTAGATCAAAGTAAGCTTCACTTTCATCTAAGCTTGTAAATTGAATACCATCACCATCCAAGTCCAACACCAATGGATCTCTCGGCAGTGAACGATCTGAATTTTGGCTACCAGCGCCGGCGGCCTCCCCCGCACCGCCACCTAAACCATTTCGTCTCTCCCAATTTTCAGTCCGATTGAATGCATCCTGAAAATTCTTAACTGCGGTTTCCCCGAACGCATCCTCATCCATAAACATTGATGCGGGATGCATATCTAGAAGATCTCCAATCGCCTCAGCCGCTCCATCCGAGTTCTCGGGGGAAAATGGCTCATCCCCACCTTCAACAACTATATCCACATATGCATCAACAGCTTTTTTAATTATTCCCATGTCATCCTCATCCTTAAAGTCCAATGGTTTTATATGGTTAAAACCGAAAAAACAATCAAATCAACCTTTAAGCTCACAGACTAAATGATCGCGTTCATACTTCTTCCCTAACTACCCAACCATCTAATCTAGGGAATTTCCTCAGCATGAAATATATAGATCTTTCTATTTAAAAAATATTAAGAAAAAGAAAAAACTAACGTTCCCTGACACTTTCACTTTTCGCCCTCAGCAATGGCGACAAGAAAAATTCGATAATGCGCCGAGTTCCAGTCTGAACTTCAGCGGTCACCGCCATGCCTGGCTGCAACCGAACTTCTTTGTCTTCAACCCACAGGGATTTCTTCGCCATACGCAACTGCATGCGGTAAATGAGCCCCCGCTGCTCATCCACAATAGCGTCTCCTGACAGGCTGGTTACCTGAGCGTCAATCACTCCGTACTTTGTAAAAGGGAAAGTATGGATTTTTATCTCGGCAGGCATGCCTTCATTTACGAAGCCGATATCTTTGTTCTCTAGAAAGACCTCTACCTCTAATTGCTCCTCATCAGGTACCACTAACATGAGCTGCTGCGCTTCCGTGACCACACCACCAACGGTGCTAATCGCTAGTTCCTGCACCCGCCCTGAAACTGGAGCGTAAAGGACTTGTTTTGCGTCGATATCTCGGGCCTTAGTCAATTCTTCTTCCAGTGCTATGATTTGCCGCTGCTGTTCAGCGATTTCCGCCAAAAGCGCGCCACTGTTCTGAGCATGGTGCAGATTAATTTTTTCGTTCACTTCGCTTTCAGCAGCCTGAGAAAGCTTCAAACGTTGTCGTTCTGCAGCAAGATCCTGGGCCTGTTGGATACGCTCCTGTTCAGCAATCAGGTAGTCACTCTCTGAGACGAAACTCTTGCCGTGCAGGCCCCTCAAGGTATTCGCCCGCTTCTCGACAATAGGCAGGGTTTGCTCCAGCTTCGTGATTACCTCTCTCGCCGCTCCCTGCTGAGCTTGAGTCTTTCGAAGAGCGCTACGCAATACTTGTAATTGCGACTGATATTGCTGCCACTTCTGGCGCAGCAAGTTTTCGTGCAGGGCGACCTCCTGAGAGCTCGCGCTCTCACCGAGGCTCAGGTATTGGGGCGTGGACCCAACGACTTCAGGACTCTCTAACTGCAACAACATCCCTTGATTGACAGCAAGTCGCATCCGCACACTGTTTAGATCTGACTCCAGCTGCTTCTTATTCGCGCGGGTTAGAGTTGCATCAAGCTCGATCAGGGCTTGTCCCTGTTCAACATATTCGCCTTCTCTTACCAACAACGCCTTGACAACTGCCTTCTCCAGAGGCTGCACCTGCTTAACCCGCGAACCGGGAATAATTTTCCCCTCAGCCGAGGCAACTATATTGACTCGACCAAAGACAGCCCAGACAACTGCGATTACAATCAAAACCAGTAACCCCCAGGCCAACCAACGTGCTAATGGGTTAGGTGGCGACTCCTGGATTTCAAGCGCGGCAGGTAGGAACGCGGCCAATTCCCGTGACCTGTTAGCGTCACCCAGTTTGTCACGATTAGCCCATGCGTCCTTCAATACAGATAGAGCATTCATTCCTCATCCTCCAGCGTCTTGCGACTGCGTCCTTGGGGAACTTTACGATCAATGCGAAAAGACTTTCTTTCTGAATTTGACGACACATGATGGTGATCAGGCGGGTTGGGATCCGCTCCGACGGTTTTCAAGTTCGGGTGGTGGCTCTGATAGCTGTGTAGTTTTGCATAGTAGCCATTATGTTGAATCAATTTCTCGTGGCTTCCCTCCTCTACAATACGCCCCCTGTCCATGACAACGATACGATCACAAGCGCGTACAGTGCTCAGGCGATGGGCAATTATGAAGACCGTGCGGCCTTGGCAGATACGGGCCATATTGTCCTGAATCAATCGTTCAGACTCATAATCCAGGGCACTGGTAGCTTCATCGAAGATCAGGATACGGGGGTTGTTGATCAAAGCTCGTGCGATAGCTAGCCGCTGACGCTGTCCACCGGAAAGGTTGCTGCCCTGCTCTCCCACCAAGGTGTCGTAACCTTCCGCCAACTCTACGATGAACTCGTGAGCACCAGCCATTTTCGCAGCGGCCATCACTCTTTCCATGGGAATGGACGGGTCAACCAAGGAGATATTTTCACGAATACTGCGATTGAACAGGAAGTTCTCCTGTAACACGACACCGATCTGACGGCGCAGCCAAGCTGTATCGACCAGTGCGAGGTCAACTCCATCCACTAGCACTCGTCCAGACTCCGGCACATAAAGACGCTGGATCAATTTTGTAATGGTGCTTTTACCCGAGCCCGAGCGGCCGACGATACCGATCACTTCACCGGGCTCGACCTGAAGATTGATATCTTGCAGAATCAACGGGCCATCCACCCGGTAGCGGAATTTGACATGATCAAAGGCAACGGAACCGCGCAATGAAGGGAGCCGTGAACGGTTAGGATTGAAGCCCGGTTCGCGAGGTGAATTGAGAATATCCCCCAGACGAGCGATGGAAATTCCGGCCTGTTGAAACTCTTGCCAGAGCTGCACCAGCTTGAGAACGGGACCACTGACCCGACCTGCCAGCATATTGAAGGCAATGAGCTGGCCCACAGTGATGGAGCCGTCAATTACCAGATGAGCGCCCCACCAGATGATGCCCAAGGTCATCAACTTGTTGATTAAGCCTGCAATCTGATTAGCTACATTACCGAGATTCTGACTGCGGAAAGAAGAGTGCACATAACTAGACAAGTGATCCTCCAGTTTACGCCGCATCTGCGGCTCCACAGCCATGGACTTAACGGTGCCGATACCGGTAATGGATTCTGTAAGGAAAGCTGTGTTAGCAGCACCGTGTTTGAACTTGTCATCCAGGCGGCGACGAAGTATCGGCGTAATAACAACAGATAAGGCTACGTAAGCGGGAACAGTCGCCAGCACGATCCAAGTCAGAGTGGAACTGTAGTACCACATTACGACCAAGAACACGAAAACGAAAAACAAGTCGATTACCAATGTCAGCGCGGTACCGGTAATGAAGTTACGGATGGTGTCCAGCTCACGTACACGCGCTACATTCTGGCCCACTTGACGTGCCTCAAAATAGGCCAACGGCAAACCAAGTAAGTGATTGAACAATCTGGATCCGAGTTCCACATCCACCCGATTTGTGGTGTGGCTAAAGAGATAGTTACGAAATCCGCCTAGAAATGCTTCGAAAACTACGATCACGAAAAATCCGATAGCCAGCACATCTAGAGTAGTAAAGCCACGGTGCACAAGAACCTTGTCCATCACGACCTGAAAGAATAAAGGCGTAACCAAGGCAAAAAGCTGCAGAAAGAAGGAAGCAATTACCACCTGAGCAAACAATTTTCGATACTTGACCAGTGATGGAATAAACCAAGAAATATCAAATTTCTGCTGTAAGCTCTCTCCCCAACCTTGGCGACGCACCAGCAGGATCAGCTCTCCCGACCAAAGCGACTCAAATTCCTCGGTAGATAGCGAGCGAGGGGCGGGCTCTCGTAGATCATGAATCAGAAAAGCAGCACCTGACTCTGGCTCATCCGTTTCCTCGGATATTTTCGCGAGGATAACGTAATTGCCGTCTGCCATTTTTGCGATCGCAGGAAGAATACCGCTCTTGATTGATGAAAGACTCGGCGAAACCAGTTTTGCCTTTAGCGTAAGCGCCTTGGCAGCCAGCAATAAACTGGTGTCGGAAAATGGCTTACCAGGTTCCGCAAACTGGTGAATAAGCTGCTCCGGATCGGCGGGTAGCTGATGGAAGCGCGCAAGAGCAACTAAAGAACTTAATCCGGTATCCATTACCTAACTACTGCTAGTTTGTTTCCCATGTGGCCGAACATTAATTGATAAATCGGCTCATCCACAATTACACGCCATTACACCGATTTTTTTGAGAAACAGATCACATAGAAAGGCCAGGAATAAGTACCCGCGTATCAATTTGAGCTGTTATCAGCTACTTACAAACAAGCACTACGTGCAGCTGCTTTGGAAAGCTATCCTCTTGCGAGAGGCAAGATAACCACTATGGGCGCATCATAAGTTCCTCTAACCCAGTCACACTGCCCTTATCCGGGTACAACAGAAGTAAACAGCTTGGCAGTAGAGAATCACCCCAAGACAAGTTCTATCGTTAACTGCCGATGCATACTTCGAGATATACTTTGACTTGACTCCAAGCATGCTTTAGAGTGAATCTAGTTAAAAGTAAGTCTCTTGTTTAAATCCTCAGTTTCGTCGTTCTCTTCGTCCTGTAGCATCTAAATTCCAGTCTTTTCTTTGCTATTCATGCCTCGTGAAGGCGCACCCCTATTTGTTTGCAGGAAATTATCATGTCCAAGACAACTACCGGCACTGTTAAGTGGTTTAACGAATCCAAAGGCTTTGGCTTTATTGAGCAGCAGTCTGGCCCCGACGTATTTGCGCACTTCAGCGCAATTGCAAGCTCGGGCTTCAAGACTCTGGCCGAAGGCCAGACCGTTGAGTTCTCTGTGACTCAGGGCCCTAAAGGCCCGCAAGCTGAAAATATTGTTTGTATCTGAACCATTCAGCTAAAGCAGGCCGTGTAACGGTCTGGTCCAAGAGGCTGTTTAGGCCTCTTCGGTTGAGCCGCCGCAAGGTAGCTCAACCAGGAATACGGCGATTCAGGCTGGACTCAGATTGAATCCCCGACTGCAATACCCCCACTCAACTCCGTTGAGCAATCTCCGCCTGCATACCTTGCCGAGTAACACCTGATCTGTCCTTACACATCACTCAAGTTTTTACCAAGCGCAATCTTATTGGCGGTCTTTCCGAGAGGAAACTATGAGCGAATCCCCAATAACTGCGTTTAATCCGCTGGACGCCAAAAAATACAGCAACCCTATTCCGGCGCGCGAGTTCATTATGAGCTTGCTCGAAAACAACAAAGAAGTACTCGACCGCAAAAAGCTGGCGAAAGTGCTGGATCTTTCCTGTGACGAGCAGAAAGAAGCGTTGCGTCGCCGGTTGCGCGCCATGGAGCGCGACGGACAGATAGCGTTTGATCGCGATGCAGGTTACAGCCTCATCAAACCGGAAGACCTGATCACTGGTCGTGTCACCGGCCACCCGGATGGTTTCGGGTTCCTGAACAGCGATGCATCCGCAGAAGACCTGTTCCTGTCCGATAACGAAATGCTGACCGTGTTCGACGGAGACATCGTCGAGGCGCGCGTTAGTGGCGTGGATCGGCGCGGACGTAAGACCGGTGTGATCGTCAATGTGCTGGAACGCAAGACCACCCACCTGGTGGGCCGCTTGCAGTTCGAGGAAGGCGACTACTTCCTCAAGCCCGAGAACAGCCGAATATCGCACGAGATCGACCTCGATCGCGACCAGCTGATGGGCGCCAAGCCCGGACAGTATATTTCCGTAGAGATCATCGACTTTCCCAACCGCCGCTACAATGCCTTCGGCCGTGTGACCGAGCTGCTCGGTGATGCCATGGGCCCCGGTATGGAAATCGACGTTGCCATCCGCAGCCACGATATTCCACACCAGTGGCCACAGGAAGCCCTGCGCGCGGCAAAACAGCTGGGCGATAGCGTACCCGAGGCGGACAAACAGCATCGCGCCGATCTGCGCGAGCTGCCGTTTGTGACCATTGATGGCGAGGACGCAAAGGACTTCGATGACGCCGTGTACTGCGAACAATTGCCATCCGGTGGCTGGCGTCTGTTCGTGGCGATTGCGGATGTTTCCCACTATGTGGCGCCCGAGAGCGCACTCGACCTGGAAGCGCAGAAACGCGCTACGTCCGTTTACTTCCCGGGTCGCGTGGTTCCGATGCTTCCGGAATCTCTGTCCAACGGTTTGTGCTCACTCAACCCCCATGTGGATCGGTTGGTGATGGTGTGTGAAATGACCATCAGCAAAACCGGCAAAATGACCGACTACACCTTTTCTGAGGGTGTGATCCACTCCCATGCGAGACTGACCTATAACCAGGTGAACGCTTTCATCACTTCGCCAGACTCCGGCCTGGGCCGGCAGACCGCTCGCCAGCTCAAGGGAACAGCACCCCACATTCATGCGCTGCACGCCCTGTATTCAGTGCTGAAGCAGGCGCGCACCAAACGCGGCGCGCTGGATTTTGAAAAATCCGAAGTGCAGTTCGTATTTACCGAAGACCGCAAAATCGATCGGATTATTCCGGTTATCCGCAACGATGCGCACAAGATGATTGAGGAATTCATGTTGAGTGCCAACGTGGCGACCGCGGACTTTCTCAAGCGACAGAAGATGCCAGCACTGTACCGGGTACACGACGGTCCACAAGACAAAAAGCTGACCGCCCTGCGTGCATTCCTGACAACCAAGGGGCTCAAGCTCGCCGGCGGCAACAAGCCGCGCCCCGAGCACTATGACCAACTGCTGAGCCAGATTGGAGAACGCAGCGATGCGCAGACCATTCGCACCATGCTGCTGCGATCCCTCAGCCAGGCGGAGTACAGCATGGATAACCGCGGCCACTTCGGTCTCGCCTATTCCGCCTATGCGCATTTCACTTCGCCCATCCGCCGCTATCCGGACCTTATGGTGCACAGGGCAATCCGCTCGGTGATCCGCCAGTCCAAACAGCGCTCATCCCTTGGCCGGGCGCTGAAATTCATCATCGGCAAGGGCAAAGATTCGGTACAACGCTTTGACAGCGCTCCTCTACTCGCCCCGGGCAAAAGCTACCCCTATGGCAAAACCGCCATGCAATCGCTGGCCATGCACTGCTCCAATGCCTCACGCCGCGCCGATAAGGCCAGCTGGGACGTAGAAGCCTGGCTGAAATGCGAATATATGCAGGACTTCGTCGGCGATGTATTCCAGGGTGTGGTGGCGAGCGTTACCCACTTCGGTCTGTTTATCGAGATTGACGGTATTCAGGTCGAGGGACTGATCCATATATCGGCGCTGAAAAACGACTACTACCACTTCGATGCAGACCGGCAATGCCTGATCGGCGAGAAGAGCCGCAAAAGCTTTGCCATCGGCGACGCTATCAAAGCGCGCGTTGTCGCCGTGGATATGGAGCGTCGCAAAATAGAGTTTGCGTTAGCCAGTTAAGATCAGAGAAAGACATTTCTCTTCTTTATTCTGAAAAACTCAGGAAGCCCGTTATCGAAAGATAGCGGGCTTCTTCGTTTGGACATTTTAAAAGTGCGCGGGAAAGTCAGAGGTCGTCCAGGTTATCCATTAACTGGTAAAAGAAGGCGATGGACTTGCCATATTCATCTACCAGAATCCGCTCATTCACACCATGAAAACCCGCGAACTCCTTTGTCGAATCCAGCTGAATGCCGGTGATGGTATAAACATTCGGTGCAAACGGCCGCGCCTGAAAATGCTTTGAATCCGAGCCACCAACCACAAAGAACGGGGAGACAATCAGGTCATTGCCCCAGGTCTGGCGGATGGTTTTCTCCAGCATTTTATAACCCGCACCATGCGGATCTGCGATATTGGTGGGCGGGGTGGATGCGGATATATCCTTGATTTCAATACGATCGTCGTCAATCGCTTTTTTGACATGGGCGATGACACTTTCCTTGCTGTCTTCCGGGGCGATCCTGAAATTGACCACGGCGGTCACCGCGGGCGGCAGTACGTTGTCCTTGACACCGGCATTGAACATGGTGACGGCAATAGTGGTATTCAGCACGCTGTAAGGTCGGGCTTGCCGAGATTTTCCCTCTTCAAGGCCTTGTGTACATTTGGATAGGTCTCCTCGAGAAATCTGAATGGAAGTAAATTCTTCATCTGCATAGCCTTCGGATCAAAAGGCGAGAGTCAAAAGTGCGATGGAGAGATGCTGGTATACGGTCCTTGGCATGGCCTTCATTTTCCCCAACCCTTTCTCGATAGATGCATTGAATCTAACGGAAACGCGGGGAGCGCAGTAAACCTTGACCCCAAAATTTTCTATGACATTAACGAAGGAAGTTAAGAGCTAAACCTGTACAACTGTTCCAGTCAAACTCCTTTAAAACTGGAATAACCGTACCAGTTAAAAATTAACGTAGATTAATTCATCCCTTTCTTGAAAACGGATTCACATTGTCTTTGATAAAACGATTCAACAAATCTCTACTTATAAACAGTTCACCTCATATTAATTGCCTCACCATTCCACCATTGATAATGTTTCCGGGTAACTGAACGGCCATGCTGTTTCGGTCATTCAATAATAACGACGACAAATGGACGAGCACACTCAATGAAAAAACCTTTACCACGCCAAAATGTTTTAACCGGCGCCATTCTTTCTGTGGCTGCCGTCTCCGCACCGCAAATGCTTTACGCGGCCGAAGAGACTGCCATGGAAGAAGTGGCCGTTGTTGGTTCCCGCATCCAACGCAACGCGGAATTTGAAACTGCAACACCGATTCAAGTGATGGATCGGGAAGCCATCGAAAAATCTGGTTTTACCAATCTTCAGCAAATGTTTGAAAAGAATCCGGCTGCGGGTAACGGTACTTTCTCCACGCGGGGAAATAACCAGGACTCAACTGCCAATGGTGCTGCCGCGGTGAGTCTGCGCGGTATGGGTGCCGATGCGACCCTCGTATTGGTCAATGGCAAGCGGGTTGCCATCAGCGCTTTTGCCGAGAGCATTACCACCAACTTTGTCGATATCAACAGTATTCCCATCGCTGCAGTCGAGCGCGTGGAAGTACTGAAAGATGGGGCCTCAGCCATTTACGGTTCCGATGCGGTTGCCGGCGTGGTGAACCTTGTACTGCGCAAAGACTTTGAAGGCGCTGAAGTCTCCGTGGACTACGGTGGCGCCGATGGTTATGACGAACAGTCCGTCTCGGCGGTGTGGGGGGTTAATGGCGAAGATTCAAACCTTACCCTTATCTTTGATCACCAGACGAATTCAACCCTGGCCAGCGTCGAGCGCCGGGGACTGGATACTGCGGACCAATCCTTCCGCGGCGGTATGGATTTCCGTTCATCGCGAGGATACCCCGGGCGCTTTATCGTCGACGGCGAGACCACCATCGATCCCAACTGCCCGGAAGGCGATGCATTCGGCCAGACCTGTGTCTACGATTACGGCCCCTGGACGCTGCTGACTCCCGAGGCAGAGCGTACCGGTGTCCTGATGCTCGGCCACGCACAACTGACGGACAGTATCGAATTCTTCAGCGAACTCGCTGTGCAGCACAACACTTCCATTGCCCAGGGTGCTCCGACGCCGCTGGATGAGGACGCTGGCCTGACCGTGCCGCTCGATCACCCGGACAATCCTTTCGTCGGCGCCAGCAGTGTCAACGTTGGCCGTTACCGCACTGTCGATGCCGGTGCACGCCAGTGGGATATTGAAACCGACAACCTGCGCGGTGTATTCGGATTGCGCGGAACCATCTCCGATTGGGACTGGGAGGCCTCGGTACAGCGCTCGCGCAGTGAATCCACCCAGACCGGCGACCGCACCCAGGGTTGGGTGCGCACCGATCTCCTCCAGCAGGAAATTGACGCGGGTCGCTACAACCCGTTCGGCGGCGTGCAAAATCCACAGTCGGTCATCGATTCCTTTACCACCAGCCTGGTACGCCAGGGTAAATCTGAATTGCGCAGCATGGACTTCACCATCAATGGTGAGCTGTTCGATACCAGCAATGGTGCCATTGCACTGGCCGCCGGTCTTGAGCGTCGAGAAGAAAGCGCGTCAGATATTCCCGATGACCAGTTCCAGCGCGGCCTGATATTCGGCACCGAGTCCGTATCTGCGGCCGCCAGCCGGGATATCAATTCGGCATTTGTGGAAGTCGCCATTCCGCTGCCTGCCAATCTGGACCTGACCCTGGCCGGCCGCTATGACGATTACAGCGATTTCGGCAGCACCACCAACCCCATGGCCAACTTGCTGTGGACCGCGAGCGAGCAGCTGTCCTTGCGGGCCTCCTGGGGTACCGGGTTCCGCGCACCGTCGCTGGCCCAGATCGGCCTCGGACCATCGCAGGAATCGCAGTTCTTTATTGATACCTATGGCTGTGCGATCAATGAAGCCTACTGTGCGAGCACCGACTACAACATCGTGTTCTCCGGCAACCCCGATCTGGAAGCGGAAGAATCCGAGTCGATTAACCTGGGCGCGGTGGTGAAGCCGGTCGATGGTATGCAGCTATCACTGGACTTCTGGCGTATCACCCAGGAAGGCAAGATTGACGAGGTACCGTTCGGCTACCTGTACAGCCAGTTCTGTAACGACCAGAACAGCACTGTCTGTGTGCGCTCGGCGGCCTTGCCCGGTGAATCCCTCGGCTCCCTGCAATCTATCAACAGCGGCTTTATCAATATCGGCGAGCAGACCGTCTCCGGTATCGACCTGAGTGTGGTGTACTCCGCATTGACCGTAGCGGGTGGCGATCTCGGCCTGCGCCTGGATTATTCCTACCTAACGGAGTTTGAGCGGGTAGAATTGAACTCTGCGGGGGATGCATTCCTGAGCCGTGATCTCGCCGGTGAATATGAATACCCGGAACACCGCTGGGCGACATCCGCCGACTGGACGCGGGATAGCTTTGCCTTCACCGTTGGCCTGAACTATATCGGCGAATTTGAAGATACCCCCGATATCGATTTCGATGGCACCCTGGATTACGACACAAATAGATCCCGTATCGTGGATTCATTTATGACCGTGAACCTGCAGGCACGCTATACCGGTTTTGAAAATATGATTCTGAGCCTGGGGGCAGACAATGCTCTCGACGAAGAACCGCCCTTCGCCATTGGTGATGGCGACTCGGACCTGTACGGCTATGTTTCCAGCCAGCACGATCCGCGCGGTCGCTTTATCTACGGCAAGGTAACCTATAACTTTTAATCCGACCCGCTGAAAACCGGCACTGGCAATCAGTGCCGGATCACAAGCACTGAAAACCGGGGGAGACCCCAGATACTCCCTCGGTTTTCACCCCGTTTCTCACCCCGTTT
>NZ_LZDE01000239.1 GCF_002009015.1 Microbulbifer mangrovi
CTGAAAACAGAACCCCGGTACTTTGCCGCCACAGAACTGGATTTACGGCGGGCCACGGAGGTTCGCCTGCAGGCAAGCTCCTAGATCCTAGCTCCTACAGGTTACGCGCCGTAGCAGCAGTACTTGGTTTCGTAAAACTCGGCCATTCCCTCGACACCACCTTCGCGGCCAATACCGGACTCCTTGCAACCGCCGAACGGCGCGACAGTGGTAGAGAAGACGCCCGCATTACAGGCCACCATCCCGTACTCCAGTGCCTCCACAACGCGATTGGCACGACGAATGTTTTCACTCATCACATACGCCGCCAACCCAAACGGCGTATTATTGGCGCGCTGAATCACGTCATCTTCATCGCGGAACTTCTGCACCACCGCCAGCGGCCCGAAAATTTCCTCCTGCGCGATGCGCATATCATCGTGCACATCCACCAGCAACGTCGGCGCATAATAGTTCTCGCCATTGGGCAGGAAATCACCACCCAGCAAAAGGCGCGCCCCGTTGGCCACCGCCTCTTCAACCAGACCGTGTACCCGATCCACCGCACGGCGGAAAATCAGCGGACCAAAGGTAGTCCCCTCATCCAGACCGTGCCCCGGCTGCAGCTTTTCCATCTGCACCCGCAACTTATCCACAAACGCATCGTGCACAGACTCGTGCACATAAATCCGGTTGGTCGATACACAAGTTTGACCCGCATTGCGCATCTTGGTCGCCATACAGGCGGTCACCGCCACATCGATATCCGCATCGTCGAACACGATAAACGGCGCATTGCCGCCGAGCTCCATGGACATCTTCTTGATCGTGCTCGCGCACTGGGCCATCAACAGCTTGCCCACCGGGGTAGAGCCGGTGAAAGTAAACTTCGCCACTCGCGGGTCCTGGGTCAGCACCTTGCCGATGGCTGCGGAATCCGTACCCACCACCACATTCAGGGTACCCGCCGGCAACCCGGCCTCCTCTGCCAACGCACACAGTGCCAGTGCCGACAGCGGCGTTTCTGACGCCGGCTTGATCACGACTGGACAACCCGCCGCCAGCGCCGGCGCCGCCTTGCGGGTAATCATTGCATTGGGGAAATTCCACGGCGTAATGCAGGTCACCACACCCACCGGCTGGCGGATGGTGTGCAGGCGCATCGCCGGATTGTGGGTTGGGATCGTCTGGCCGTAGGCGCGGCGACACTCCTCCGCGTACCACTCGATGTAGGAAGCGCCGTAATCGATCTCGCCCAGCGCCTCCGCCAGCGGCTTGCCCTGCTCCAGAGTCAGGATCCGCGCCAGATCTTCACGGTTTTCCACAATCAGCTGGTACCAGCGCTTCAGCACCGCGGCACGCTCGCCGGCGGTCTTGCGGCTCCATTCGGGAAAAGCTCCATGGGCCGCCGCGACTGCCTGCTCCGCATCGGCGGCACTGCCATCGGCGATTTCCGCCAGCACAGAGCCATTTGCGGGGTCAGTAACCGCCAACTTGCTCTCGCCATCTCGCCACTCACCGGCGACAAAGTTTTGGGTTTTCAACAAGGCCGGGTTTTGTACAGAAGCGTTCAGTTCCATCGAATATTCCTACAGATCAAGCAAAATCAGTCAACAGCTCGATTCTGGACCCGTAGTCGGGTTAAGAATAGTAGATTTTCTGAAACTAAAATTTACGTTTTTCAAACTTTCATTTAACCTGCACGCAGACCTCCGCAACCGGTGACCAGCATGGCCCCTGCAAATAAGCCCGGCCCCAGACAGACCGCCAAACATGCCTTCTCCGGCCGCTTCAGCGATATGGACCTGCGCTTGCTGCGTGTCTTCCGCGAAGTAGTGCGCGCGGGTGGGCTGGCCGCAGCGGAAGTGGCACTCAACATCAGCCGCTCAACCATCAGCGTGCACCTCTCGGACCTGGAAACGCGACTCGGTATGCAGCTGTGTATCCGCTCCCGGGGCCGTGCCGATTTCAAGCTGACCCCCGAGGGCGAAGCGCTCTACCAGGCCATCGAAGAGCTGGATGGGCATCTGGCCAGCTTCAGAAGCCAGGTCAACGCCATCCAGTCACAGCTCACCGGACAATTGCGAATCGTCCTACCCGACGACATGCTCGCCATGCCCCAGCTGGACATGCCCGCCACCATCGCCCATTTGCGAGACCACGCACCCCAGCTGCAACTGGAAATCAAACTAGCCGCGCCCCAGGAGCTGGAACTGGAAATCCTCGGCGGCCGCGCGGATGTCGGCATCAACCCCCTGCACTCCCGTCGCCCCGGCCTCAGCTATCACCCTCTCTTCAGCCACCAGTCTCTACTCTACGCCTCCGCCAGCCATCCGTGCGCAAGCCTGCCTGAAACCGATGAAGAGATGATCACCCAGCAGGAACTTGCCGCTCCCGACCACGCTGTCCTGTCAGGGGCTGCACACCTGTACAGGCTGTTCCCACACAAGAGCATTGCCAACCATATGGCCGCACGGCTGGCGATGATCTTATCCGGCAAATTCATCGGTTTTTTACCGGCATACCTGGCAGAGGAATATGTTGAACGAGGGCAACTGGTTACACTTAACCCCGACAGGTTCCGCTATCAGATACAGAATGCCCTGACGTTCAAGAGCAGCGCAGCGGAACAACCCGCAGTGCAACTATTCCTGGAGCTTCTGGTGGTAAAGGGGTAACCACAGGACACGACAGAGCGGAGCGGAGACCTGGCATGCTGAAATTTGAGGGAATACCTACGACCGCGAAACGGGAACCGGAAAAATGAACAGGGAAAATTTTCTAAACGAAGTCGAGCGCCGCTTTACGTTTGCATTCAAGGCGTCCAAAAGTGGCCACCCCATACCGGACATAGAACGCCACCGCCTTCAGGGTTTTTTGCAAGCCGGGGTGTTTTTGGGACTCTGTAATCGCAGCGAACTCAATACGATTATGGAAAATACGTATATACGTATATTTAACAAGTCCATTGAGGAGCGAAAGCTAAGCGCGCCGGTTTCCTGGATTTACGAGGAAACCGACTACAGCATTTACGATACGCCGGCGTTTACACGAAGAAGTTAACGGAGAAGGGGCAGAGAACCCTTGTAGCGCCATGAACAATCGGCGCCGCCGTAGATGGACTAACCTTTCCGGCAAGCTCCGCCCCGAAAGGTCAACCCATGTTGAAAGATGCGCAAGGTAATCCGCTAACTGGCACCACGGCAGATACCGCTGACCTCTATGAAAAAGGGATGCGGGCATTCAACCTGTATAGTGAAGACCCGTTTCCGTATCTGGAGCAAGCCATCGCGCAAGCACCAGAATTCGTTATGGCTCACCTGCTGCAAGCCTATATGTACGCCACGGCCACTGAGCCGGAAGCAACACAGGCCGCGCGCGCGGTACTGGACACTGCCCGCAAACTCCCTATGAGTGACCGGGAAGCTTCACATGTTGTTGTACTGCAGCAGTTAATCGCCGGCAATTGGCACGCTGCTGCAGAACAACTCGATTTTCACAATGCACGCTACCCGCACGACCTGGTCGGTATCCAGTGCGGTCACCTGATGGATTTTTACCGCACCAACAGCCGCAATCTACGGGATCGAATCGCGCGGGTGTTACCGCACTGTTCCGCCGAGATTCCCGGTTATTCCCTGCTCCTGGGCATGTATGCGTTCGGACTCGAGGAGTGCGCAGAATATTCCCGCGCGGAAGAATACGGCCGCCGCGCTATAGATCTGGAGCCCTTCGATTGTTGGGCCCACCACGCAGTGACGCATGTGCTGGAAATGCAGGGACGCGCCAGGGAAGGTATCACGTGGATGGAATCCCGGGAGCCCTTCTGGGCTGGCAGGGAAAATTTCTTCAAGGTACACAACTGGTGGCACCGGGCACTGTTTCACCTGGATCTTGAAGAGATTGACCATGCGACCGCGCTCTACGATAAAAAGATACGCGCCGATTCCAGCTCCATGGCACTGGATCTGGTGGATGCTTCAGCACTGCTATGGCGCCTGTGGATGCTGGAGGTGGACGTAACCTCGCGATGCAAAGAGGTTGCCGATTGCTGGCTACCCCTAGCCGATGGACATACCTACCCGTTCAATGACTGGCATGCGGTGATGGCGTACCTGGGCGCCGGACAATCCGAGCAAGTGGATGCGGTCATCAATAAGCTGCACGAACAAACAGATTCACGGAACGATGTGGAACGCTGGACCCACCAGACCGGCCTGCCACTGATAGAAGGGTTTACTGCCTTCGCGCGCGGTCGCTATGCTGAGGCCGTGCAACACCTGCACGGCGCTCGCTATATATTCCAGCAGTTTGGTGGTAGCCATGCGCAGCGCGACATCATCGACTGGACGCTCGCAGAAGCCGCCATTCGCAGCGGTGAACGGGCCCTCGCGGAAGCATTCGCCAACGAACGGCTGGCACAAAAACCGGAAAGCCCGATGCAGCTGGCAACACTATTGCGCGCCACACATCTGCCCAGATAGTGTATCGCCGCGGTACTGCCAGCAAGTACCGCACCGGGCAGACTCCCTCGCTCCCCCCTGCGCCCGCTTTATCCTCGCAAACTCACCTTGCCGGGTTTTACCCCGTCCGGCGCACCCTCTAAAATACCGGACCTCGCCTTTATCCTGGTGGGACAGGAGCGCAGCCTTGCGCCTTTCCATCTGTTAACTCGAGCTGCCAAAACCCGGTCAGGTAAAAGGTAAATCCCGCCCGGACAAGCTGAAAGAGAGCGAAGCGCAGTGGTAGGCTTATGCCGAAGTAACGGTCCTACACGAACGTTGAGACATAGGAAGTTCACAACAATGTACATCCCCAAACACTTTGCCATCTCAGACCGGCAGGAGCTCTTGCGGTTTATGAAACGCAACGCCTTCGGCCAGTTGATTTCCAGTCACAACGATCGCCCCGAGGCCACCCATTTACCACTCTTGCTGTCGCAGGATGGGGAACGCCTGTTATGCCATCTGGCCCGCCAGAATCCGCAGCTGGACACCATCGATGAGCAACAGGTGCTGATCATCTTCAATGGTCCCCATGCGTATATCTCACCACGCTGGTATGAGTCCCCGGGTGTTCCAACATGGAACTATCAGTCCGTTCATGTCTACGGAACTGCACGCACATTCAGCGATGAAGATCGATTGATGTCGGTGGTCAACCAGCTTACCGAAAAATATGAGGCCGGCGCCGAGAATCCCTGGCGGCCTGAGTACTCCCCTAAAATGCTGCGTGCAATTGTCGGCGTGGAAATTGAAATCAAGGAGATTCAGGGGAAATACAAATTAAGCCAGAACCGGCCAACTGAAGATCAACAGAGTGCGGTGGAAGCACTGCAGGCAGCAGGGGAAATCGCCATGGCCGAGGCTATGGAACAATGGAGTCAACTTTGAGCATCACCACTTACTATCTGGAAATGAGCAACCCAACCCAACTGAATGCCAAGCCCTGCCCTGCGGGACTGTCGGTAGTGGAAGCGGAAGAAAAGGAGTTCCGATTCAATCGCTACCTGTACCAGCTGGTGGGTGAGCCCTGGCAGTGGAATGACAAGCTGAAGGAATCCGACAAGACCTGGCAGGACTATGCAGAACGCGATGCCCTGCGCACCTGGGTGGCCTACTACCGCGGCGCAATCGCCGGTTATTTTGAGCTGGAGAAACAGGCCAATGGCGACGTACAGATCGCCTACTTTGGGCTAGCGCCGCGCTTTATCGGCCGCGGATTTGGCGGACATCTGCTCAGCCGGGCACTGCGGGAAGCATGGGACTGGGCGCCGTGTAAACGCGTATGGGTGCACACCTGCACCCTCGACCACGAAGGGGCACTCGCCAATTATCAAGCGCGCGGCATGACCATCTTTCGCACCGAGGTGGATACCTGAGCACAGGCGAAATTTTGCCCGGCAGAAATATTATGTATGTTTTCAATACGCTCGCCGAGAAACCCGCATTACTTGTGGCGGCAATCTATGTAGCACTCAGTCTCAGTACTTTCACGCTGTATTACTTTGACAAGTCTGCAGCTCGTTCTGGTCGCAGTCGCATCCGAGAGCGCACACTACATATTTTTTCTGTCCTGGGCGGCTGGCCCGGTGCACTGGCGGGCCAGCAGCTTTTCCGGCACAAGACCCGTAAACAGCCATTCCGCTTTCTTTTCTAGTGCAGTGTATGTGCGAATCTCGTGATAGTTAGCTGGTTTTATATTGGCGATATTTCAACTCTGGCCAGCTGGATCAATGAAACCCTGTGACTTGACTGGCTCACTTCCGCTTAACAACCGATAGTTCATCAAAAACGTACACTGAATAAATCTGCACTCGCTTGACGACCCGTTACGAAGGAACGCATCATGAAAATCAGGACTCTATCCGCACTTGTCCTCGCACTTACCTGCAGCGCCAGCTGTTTTGGCAATCAACTGCTGCAAACTTCCACCACCTGGGCCGGCGAGCAGTTGGCATACCCCGACGGACAGGCACAGATCACCTCCGAAAAACTGCGCATTCCCGCCGGCAAGACTTCGCCGTTCCACTGCCACCCGGTGCCCACCATGGGGTATATCCTCAAGGGCGATGTGCAGGTGGAGACCAAAGACGGCAATAAAACGCTGCTAAAACAAGGCGAGTCCGCCGTCGAGGTACTGAAAACTCTGCACCGGGGTACCGCGGTAAATGGCGATGTGGAAATCATCGTCTTCTATGCCGGCGCCGAGGGTATTCCCACAACCGTATTGGCAGGCAGCGATTCGAGTCACACTCTGTGCACGCCCTCGGCAGTGGCAGCACCATCATGAAGACCCGTTGGGTCCAGGCCCTGCACGACCAGATAGGCCGCGCCGATGCCAACCTGAAACTTGCCTGACAGAAACAAGGTTGCGTATGAATATCGGAATATTCATTTACCCGGATGCCGAGGTCCTCGACTTCTCCGGGCCGTTCGAGGTGTTTTCTACCGCGAATCGCTTGTCGAGCATCGGGGAACCATTTGTACCGCTGCTGATCGCGGAAACTCTGGATCCTGTTGCTGCACGCGGCGGATACAGCGTAAACCCGCGCTGCACGATGCACGACCACCCGCCATTGGACGTTCTTATCGTTGCCGGTGGTGTGCATACGGAAGTCATGAAAAACACCGCCATTACCAGCTGGGTTGCACACATCGCCCGGAGCGCCCAGCTGGTGGCGTCGGTATGCACCGGAGCATTCGTTCTGGCCGAGGCCGGGCTGTTGCGAGGTCTTTCTGCGACCACACACTGGGAAGATATCGCAGAACTCAAATCCGGCTACCCGGATGTGACGGTGATCGAACAGCAGCGCTGGGTAGACCAGGGACAGGTCGTTACCTCCGGCGGTATTTCCGCGGGCATCGATATGAGCCTGCATCTTGTTGCACGGCTCGCTTCCGTTGCGCTGGCGGAGCGCACCGCGCGGCAAATGGAATTCGACTGGCGATGAACAAATTGTCTGAAAAACAAAAGATGCTCGCTGGAGAAATGTACAGTCCGGCGGACCCGGAACTGGTGGAACGTCGCTTGCGCGCGCGACAACTGAGTGAGGAACTCAACGGCACCAGCCAGCAACAGCCCGAGCGCCGCGCTGCACTGCTGCGAAGCCTGCTCGGCTCAGCCGGTGAGAACCCGCATATCGAATCGCCATTCCACTGCGACTACGGTGAAAACATCCATGTCGGCGAAAACTTCTTTGCCAATTTCGGCTGTGTGATTCTGGATGTGGCTGAAGTGCGCTTTGGCAACAATTGCATGCTCGCTCCACAGGTGGGTATTTATACCGCCACTCATCCGCTCGACCCGGTGGAAAGGCGCAGCGGATTGGAATATGCCAAACCGATCACCATCGGCGACGATTGCTGGATCGGCGGCATGGCCGTGATCAATCCCGGAGTGACCCTGGGCAACAATGTCGTGGTCGCCTCTGGCGCCGTTGTCACCAAAAATTTCGGCGATAACGTGGTGCTTGCAGGTAATCCAGCAAGAGCAATCCGTACCATTTAAGCCAATTACTGCAAACAACTTCCCACAACCCCCGCACCGCGCTGAATAACACGCCACTTTCTACCGGTCGATTTGTCGTACAAAAATACAATATTAGATAGAATCCTCCGTCCGCGAATTGCCTCCGCGGAACATAGCTGCCTGTAACGCGCTGTAGCCTCCCATCACATCTGTATTCCGATGTCAGGTTGTCGTTTGAAGTCTCGCGGCTTCACAACGGTGAAGGCACATCGTTCCCGATGCGCTCCGACCCAGAATAATTAAATACAACAAGGAATTAGATGATGAGAAAAATTCTATTCTCAATAGCATTAGTGCTTTTATGTGCCAATGCGTCGGCACTGGACAATGGCAGGTATGTCATCGTCTCCAAAATCAACGGCAACGCCCTGGACGTCGACAGTTTCGACACCGCAGACGGCGCCAACGTGATGACCTGGTTCACCCTGGGTTACAACAACCAACAGTTCGATATCACCCAGCTGAGCGACGGCAGTTACTCCATCCGCCCGGTGCACAGCAACAAGTCCCTCGACGTGTGGGGATGGAATCCGGACGACGGTGCGGAACTACGCCAGTGGAGCTACACCGGCGCAGACAACCAGCGCTGGTGGGTGGATTATCAGGGTGATGGCTACTACTCCATCATCTCCAAGTTCAGTGGCAAGGCCATTGATGTGTGGGGCGTAAGCATGTACGCCGGCGCCGACGCCCGCCTGTACAATTACTGGGGAGGCCCGGGTCAGTTGTGGACGCTGCAGAGAGTCGGCAGCTCCAGCGAGTGTTATGCCGGTGCAACGCTCACTCATCGCTTTGTGGACTGCGGCGGCAAGACCATTGGCCTCAGCTGCTCCGGCGATAGCGAGAGCCAACCGCCAGTGCTTACCCTGCACAACTCTTCCATCCGCAACGTAAAACTCGCGGCCAGCGGCGGTTCCGACGGCATCCACTGCACTGCCGGCAACTGCACCCTGGCGGATGTCCAATGGCACGATATCTGTGAAGATGCAGCCACCAACAAATCCGAGGGCGGCACCATGACCATCGTCGGAGGTCACGCTTACAACTCCGCAAGCGGCGGTTACGGCGGCAAGCCAGACAAAATTTTCCAACACAACTCCAAAAACAGCACCACCATTGTCGGCGGCGGCTTTACCGCGTTTGGTGAAAACGGCAAGCTGTGGCGTTCCTGCGGTAACTGCACCAATAACGGCGGGCCGCGCAACCTGCTGGTTTACGATGTAAATATCGATGGTGACATCGGCTCCATTGCAGGCGTAAACCGCAACTACGGCGACGTGGCCACCATCAGGAATCTGCGTATCAAGGATTACAGTTCCGGCAGCCCCAAAGTCTGTGAGGAATACCAGGGTGTGCAGAAGGGCAGCTCCTCAACAAAATACGGTGAGTACTGGAATACCGCCAACTGTGACGTTTCCACCTCCGATGTAAGCGGACTCTGATATCTGCCCAGCGATATACGTCCGAGACCGGGCATCCCGCCCGGTCTTTCCCAACCTCCGTTGCTAACGGCCCCATTTCCCCGCTACAGTGCGACCAATTTACTGCTGCCGAATCTTCTAATTCTCTAGTTACGTGATCCATGCTGAAATCCATTCATCACGCCGCCATTATTTGTTCCGATTACCAGCGCTCAAAGTTTTTCTACACCGACATTCTGGGACTGGAAGTACTCGCGGAAAATTACCGCGCAGCGCGCGATTCCTGGAAGCTGGACCTGCGGCTGCCACACGGTGGCCAGGTGGAGCTGTTTTCCTTCCCCGATGCACCGGCACGGCCGAGCTACCCGGAGGCCCGGGGCTTGCGGCACCTGGCGTTTGTGGTGGATTCAGTGGACGATGTGAAAGCGCAGCTGGAAGCGCGCGGGGTAGCGGTGGAACCGGTGCGCGTGGACGAATACACCGGCAAGCGTTTCACTTTCTTCAGCGACCCGGACGGATTGCCGCTAGAGCTTTACGAGCAGTAAAACTGCAATAAAAAAGGGGAGCCAGGCTCCCCTCAAAATACCCACCGCAGTCGGCGGGTGAAATCGCTTGCTATCAGGGTGTTGCCTTGGCGGCAGTCCCCGAAGACGCATGCGTCTTATTTTTCACCATCGCATTGCCCTGGATCTTCGCGTTGTCGGCCTTGGACGGCTTCAATTCCGCGAGCATATTTTTCATCTGGTTGTACTCGGCCTCACTGGTCAGTTCCAGCATCAGCGGCTGAGCCACCTGCGCGAAATATTCCGCGTCTTTCTGGTTGTACAGCTCCTGGGCCATCCACTGGGCGATGTGCAGTTCGCGGGGGGCGCGCAGGTAGGCCTGCTCCAGCATTTCCACATACTGCTTTTTCGGGTATCCCAGCATTTCCATGGCGATAGCCAGGCCATACCAGTTCATCGCCTGTTCCGCGTGATTGTTCACCAGGCTCACAAACTGGTCGCGTGCCTTTTTCAGCATTTCCTTGCTGCGGTCACCACCGAAGGAACTGATTTCCCGGTTCAGCCACAACCACGCCTGGGCTTTCTGATACCAGAAGTTGTTGCGATCAGACGGCGGCACACGCGCAAGCAAATGGACAGCGCTGTCAAAATCACCCACACGAGTAGCCGCATCGGCGCGAACTGCAGTGAGTTCGGGTGTGTACATGTCGTTGCGCTCGGCGTATTTCACCATCGGTTCCAGGCTGGCGAGGTTGTAACCGGACTTCACCAGGAAGCGCGCGAGTTCAACCACGGTCTGCTGGCCGCTCATTGCCTTCACCTTGGGGCGCACAGACTTGAAGCTTGCCGGCACCTCGCCGCGGGCCATATCAAAGCGCCCGTTCTGGAACTGGGCGTTATACACCTTCTCGATCTCACCGATCGACATGCCCAGGTTCTTGCTCAGCGCCGCCACCGGATCGGCACCGTTGTTGTAATCCTTGACGAACTGTTTGAACTCCTCGGTCTTGCCACTCTTCATGACAATCCAGTGGGCCAGCATCCAGCCACTGGCGTAAACACGGCCTTTCTCTTCGTCCGGGGTGTTGTGCACCGTGGCGCGCAGCAGCTCCTGCAGGGGCACCGGCGAGGTGTACAGCAGGGTCATGGCGCGCTCGCCCGGGATGGCACCGATCTGGTAGGCGCGGCCGGGACCGAAAGTCATGGTGGACATGAACTCGGCAAACCCTTCACTGTACCAGTAGGGATAGTGGGTGGTGGTGCCGTTGTAGCTCAGGAAGTGGGTGTATTCGTGAAACAGAAATTCCCGCGCTTCCAGCTGACGCTCGCCAGTACGGCCGTCCAGGTTCACCAGGGCATAACTTCCCTCGGCGGTGGTATCGAACAGACCGTTGGTCAGCTCGGACAGATCGTCGCCCACCAGTCCCGCGTAGCTTTCGCGGTCGGCAGCAGCGTAGATGGTCAGCTTGGCGCCGTCATCATTCGCGCCCAGCAGGTCGAGAGCGACCGCACGGTAGCGCTCCAGATCTTCCGCCAGAGAGCGCACGGCTCCCGGGTCACCATTAGTGACGATGCGAAAGTTAGCGCTGTCAATTTCGTACCAGGTGTCTGCCGCCAGGTTGTCTGCCAGCGATTTACCCGCAAACAGCAACGCGCTGGAAAATATGACTATGGAAGCAACGAATCGTGAAAACATATTCTGGCCACCTGTGGTTTCGCTAAATGTGCAATTGGCTGTTTTTTAAACAACCTTGCGCGAGAAGTCACAATACCGGTTTTCACTGTTTAAAAAAAGAACAATCTTAAACGAGAACCTGTAATTCACCCTGAGCATAAGCCGGTCACGCTTTTTCCGAACCATTCAGCCACATGCAGTCACCAAAATGACCAGAAAGTTCTGTGTTTACCAGTACGCCACTGACTGAGAACTTATTCACAGTCACGCAATTTCGGGGATTCTCTCGCCTCGCCAGCGCCCTAGACTCGGAAATCCGGCCAGCCCCATGGCTTCGGCCGGAGCGATGACGCTGTAAATAAAGAAAATAAATACAGAGAGAAAACCATGAAGACATTCGCCCTGCCGGCGCTGCTGGCCGGCGCCCTGTGCGCCGCATTCACTCCAGGTAGTCAGGCCGATCCCACCTTTATCGCCGACCTGGACATCACCAGCTTCGACGGCACAGAGATAGACGCCAACCTGTTTATTCCGGAAACGCCCGCGCCTGCCGGCGGCTACCCCACGGTGCTGTTTACCAACAGCTGGGTACTCGACAAGCACCAGTACCTGCTGCAGGCCGCAGAGCTTGCCGACAACGGCTACCTGGTGATGAGCTACTCCACCCGCGGCTTTGGAACATCTGGAGGGCTGGTGGATGTAGCCGGTGATAACTCCATCACCGACGCCAGTGTGCTGATCGACTGGCTGGAAGCCAACTACCCGGTAGGCAAGCTGGGGATGGCCGGTATCTCCTACGGCGCCGGTATCTCGCTGATCACCGCGGCACAGGATCCGCGCGTCGACGCCGTCGCCGCGCTTTCCGGTTGGTCCGACGTCATTGAAGGGCTCTACCCGGGCAACACCGTCAACCTGGTGTGGGGCACCATTCTTACCACCACCGCATTCAACCTCGATCCGGAAGTGGACACCATCTGGGCCAACCTGCGCGCCACCGAGAACATCGAGGACGTACAGGCATTCGCTGCGCCCCGTTCCGCACTCTCCTACGCGCCCGACCTGAACAGCAACGGCACCGCCGTGCTCATGTCCAACAACTTCGCCGACTACCTGTTCAAGCCCAACAGCATGACCCAGCTCTACAGCCTGCTGGAAGGCCCCAAAAAACTGCTCCTCAACCCCGGCACCCACGCGGTCACCGAAACCCTCGGCGGCAACAACGGCCACATCTGGGCCACCACCTTCCGCTGGTTCGACCACTACCTGAAGGGCGACGCCAACGGTATCGACAGCGAACCCAAGGTCGACATGACCGTGCGCATCAGCAACGAAATCGAGCAGTTCGCCGACTTCCCGGTAACCGACAAACAAACCCGCTACCACCTGCACCCCAGGTTCAGCTACTTCAACAACGCCAGCATGAAAACCAGCCCCTACAGCGGCTGGAACTGGAGCAACGACTTCCACGGCGGCGCCGACACCAAAGCCGGCACCGGTATTCCCGTCATCTCCGACGCACTCGAGGGCTTCGGTATCCCCGTGTACACCAACATGACCGGCATCAACGGCTACTACGCCATCGAATACAACTCGCCGGTACACTGGAGCACCTTCAAAATCCGCGGCACCCCGAAACTGGAGATGTGGATAAAACCCAGCAAGCCCGAAGTACAACTCCAGGTACACCTCTACGACACCGGCCCCCTAGGCCTCGGGCGCCTCATCACCCACGCCCCGCTCACACTCCACACTGCACAGGTGGGCCAGGCACAGAAAATTTCCATGGAGCTCTTCACCACGTCTTACGACGTACCACCGGGGCATGTAGTGACGCTCGCGATTGATACCGAAGGAGCGATTTACCAGAAGCCGCAAGACACAAATTATGAAATCGAGGTGCCTTACCGCAGCAGCAGGCAGTCGGTGCTAACGATTCCGCATTTGTAACCGCTACGAAGCCCAATACCTGAAGCGAAGGCAAAGGGCTGGGGGCGAGTTTTCAGGAGCGTC